>CAZOEC010000108.1:0-16228 GCA_964578635.1 uncultured Pseudomonas sp. | reverse complement strand
ACCGCCGCATCCTGCTGCCGTCGGCCCTGCGCCGGGCGCTGCCGCAGTACAGCAATGAAGTGATCATGATGCTGCACACCACGTCGCTGGCCTCGATCGTCACCCTGATCGATATCACCGGCGCGGCGCGCACCGTCAGCTCGCGCTACTACATGCCCTTCGAGGCCTTTATCACCGCCGGGCTGTTCTACCTGATGCTGACTTTTATCCTGGTGCGCCTGTTCAAGCTGGCCGAAGGCCGCTGGCTAGCCCACCTGGCCCCGCGCAAGAATTAAGGGAACGCCATGGAACATATTCAGCACCGACTGCCCTGGAGCACGGCGGGCACGGAACGCCGGCTCTCGCTGTTTCGTTTTGGCAGCGGCCCGCGCAAGGCCTATATCCAGGCCGCCCTGCATGCCGATGAGCTGCCGGGTATGCGTGTGGCGGTGGAACTCAAACAGCGGCTACTCGAACTGGAACAACAGGGCCGCTTGAACGGCGTAATCGAACTGGTACCGGTAGCCAACCCGATTGGCCTGGGGCAGATGTTTCAGGCCACCCATCAGGGCCGCTTCGACCTGGCCAGTGGGCAGAACTTCAACCGCGACTTTCCCGCGCTGGCCGAGCTGATCGCGCCGCAGCTGGAAGGCCGCCTGGGTGACGACGCGCAGGCCAACGTGAGGCTGATTCGCCAGCTGATGATTGAAGCCATTGCCGAGCTGCCGCCGGCCAGATCGGAGCTGGACGGTTTGCGCCGCCTGCTGCTGCGACAAGCCTGCGACGCCGATCTGGTGCTCGACCTGCACTGTGATTTCGAGTCGATCATGTTGCTCTACGCCCTGCCCCAGCATTGGCCAAACCTGCAACCATTGGCCGCCCGCCTGCGCGCCGGTGCGGTGCTGCTGGCCGAGGACAGCGGCGGCAACTCCTTCGATGAAGCCTGCGCCGTACCCTGGCTGCGCCTGGCCGAGCGTTACCCGCAGGCCTCTATTCCACTGGCCTGCCTGGCGACCACCATCGAGCTGCGCGGCATGGCCGATACCGAGCGCACTCAGGCCCAGCACAGTGCCGATTACATTCTCGGTTTTCTCGCCGACCAAGGGCTGATCAGCGGCGACTGGCCCGCAGCGCCGTTCATATGTTGCGAAGCCACGCCCTTTGCCGGCGCGCAGTACGCCTACGCGCCGCACCCCGGCGTGGTGAGCTTTCTGCAACCGCTGGGCGCGCGGGTAAAGCTCGGCGACCCGCTGTTCGAGGTGATCGACCCACTGAGCGATCAGCACTCCATGGTGCACGCCACAACCTCAGGAATCCTCTACGCCCGCGAACGCTTGCGCTATGCCCAGCCCGGCCTGTGGATGGCCAAGGTTGCCGGCCAGCACCCGATTCGCCAGGGCCGCCTGCTTACCGACTGACAACAAGAGAATCCGCTGCCATGTACACCTTGCAAATCGACAACCTGCACAAACGCTATGGCACCCATGAAGTGCTCAAGGGCGTGTCCCTGACCGCCAAGGCTGGCGATGTCACCAGCATCATCGGCTCCAGCGGCTCGGGCAAGAGCACCTTCCTGCGCTGCATCAACCTGCTGGAGCAACCGCACAGCGGACGCATCCTGCTCAATAACGAAGAGCTGAAGCTGCAACCGAGCCGAGCCACCGGCGCGCTCAAGGCCAGCGATAGCAAGCAGCTGCAACGCATGCGTTCACGCCTGGCCATGGTCTTTCAGCACTTCAACCTGTGGTCGCATATGAGCGCCCTGGATAACGTGATGGAAGCGCCGGTGCATGTACTGGGCATGAGCAAGAAAGACGCCCGGGAGAAAGCCGAGCACTACCTGGCGAAAGTCGGCGTCGCCCATCGCAAGGACGCCTACCCTGCGCATATGAGCGGCGGTGAGCAGCAGCGCGTGGCCATCGCCCGCGCCCTGGCGATGGAGCCTGAAGTGATGCTGTTTGATGAGCCGACCTCGGCGCTGGACCCGGAACTGGTCGGCGAAGTGCTCAAGGTCATGCGCGACCTGGCCGAGGAGGGCCGCACCATGGTGGTGGTCACCCACGAAATGGGCTTTGCCCGCGAGGTGTCCAACCATTTGCTGTTCCTTCATCAGGGCCGCGTCGAAGAAAGCGGCTGCCCCCGCGAGGTGCTGGCCCAGCCCAAATCCGAGCGCTTGCAGCAGTTTCTCGCTGGCAGCCTGAAATAGACGGAACCCGCAGGCCGACCGCGCGCAATGCCACAGCCGTGGTCGGCTTCGGATACACTTCAGCCGCAACGACCCAGGCCCGCCCCGACCCGGCGCGCTCGCCCAATCATTCAACGTGCTGAAAGCCCATCCATGCCGACCTCTGCCAAGAACCTAACCGTCTACGCCGCCCCGGTGATGCGCAAACTGGCGGAAATCGCCCCGCACCTGCAGCCCTCACTGCGCAAGGTGGCCGACTTTATCCTGCGCCACCCGTTGAAAGCCGCGACCCTGACCATCGAGGAAATGGCGGTGGAAACCGCCACCTCGGCGGCCGCCGTCAACCGTCTGGCCAAAGCCATCGACCTGGGCGGCTATACCGGGCTGAAAGCCGAGCTGGTCAGCACCCTGCAGCAGATGGTCTCGCCGGTGGACAAGCTGCGCAATGAACTGGCGCATCGTCCGGACGGAGCCTTCGGCTTGCACGAGCAGGTGCAGATCGCCAGCAGCAACCTGGCCACCGCCGGCGCCAATAACAGCGCGGACACCTTCGAAGCCTTTGTCAGCTGCCTGATCCAGGCGCGCAAGATCTATATCCTCGGCTTCGGCAATAGCGCCTATATGGCCGGCCTGGCAGCCGCCAACCTGGTGCCGTTCTGCGCCGATGCCACGGCGGTGAGCATGGAAGGCGGCAACGAAAACGCCGCGTATCGCCTGGCGGCCATCACCGAACAGGACGTGCTGCTGTCGATCTCCCTGCCGCGCTACTCCCTCGACACCCTGCAGCTGTCGCGCTTTGCCAGCGAACGCGGCGCGACCGTGCTGGCGATCACCGACTCGCCCGCCTCGCCGCTGACCACCATCGCCAAACACGCACTGTTTGCCCCAGCCGATCACCCGGTGCTGATCAGCTCCAACACCTCAGTACTGGCGCTGATCGAAGGCCTGGTCGCCGGCGTGATGGCGCGCAACAAGGAAGCCGTGCAACTGGCCGCCGAACTGACCGAAAGCGTGATGTCCTACCTGCATGTAGCGGGCAGCGACAAGCCTGCACGCAAGCCGATCAAGCGCCGCGCCGGCAGCACGCCGCGGCAGAGCTGACAGGCGCACCAACTTAAGGCTGAAACTGTCCATCCGGTCAGTTATCAGTGCATGAGCGTATTTACATTCCCCGGCAAACCACTAGAGTGCGCGCCCGCAGCGCTCTGCGTGGCGGTGTTGTGGACAGAAGCAGGACTTGGCCTTGTTCTTGCTCAAGCCTCGACAGCCTGACCACTCAGACAGGTTTAAAACGATAATTCAGCACTTTGGGGAGCACCACTCGATGAACCGTACTCTTTCCTCTCTGGTTCTGGCTGGCGGTTTGCTGGCGGGCGGCCAGGCCATTGCCGGCGACCTGATGCACTGGCAGAACAACAGCCTGACCTACCTGTATGGCCAGGACTTCAAGGTCGACCCGGAAATCCAGCAGACCATCACTTTCGAGCACGCCAGCGGCTGGGCTATCGGCGACCTGTTCTTCTTCGTCGACACCATCAAGTACAACACCGACGCCACCAATGGCGCAGGCGATGGCCACACCTTCTACGGCGAGCTCTCACCACGCCTGTCGTTCGGCAAGCTGTTCGACAGCAAGCTGGAATTCGGCCCGATCAAGGACGTGCTGCTGGCCGCCACCTACGAGTTCGGCGAAGACGATGTCGAGTCCTACCTGATCGGCCCGGGCTTTGACCTGGCGATCCCAGGCTTCGACTACTTCTCGCTGAACTTCTACCACCGCGAAACCGACGGCGACCGCGATGGCAGCGGCGTCTGGCAGATCACCCCGGTGTGGAGCTACACCATCCCGGTGGGCAAGTCCGATATCGTTATCGACGGCTTTATGGACTGGGTAGTGGACAACGACGAGAGCTACCACGCCAACCTGCACTTCAACCCGCAGATCAAGTACGACCTGGGCAAGGCCATGAACTGGGGCGAGAAGCAGCTGTATGTCGGCATCGAATACGACTACTGGAAGGACAAGTACGGCATCCAGGACGGCGGCTTTGTCAGCGACAACTTCGTCGGCTCGACCGATCAGAACACCGCCAGCCTGCTGGTAAAAGCGCACTTCTGATCCACACCGACTCGGCCCGGGCAACCCGGGCCGAGCGCGTCGCTACAGCCCCCGCCCGTTCCCGGGCACCCCGCAGCGCTGTGGGCGATCCGCAACCGCGCCGTGCTGCCACTGATTTCGCCAATCGCCACCCGCAGGGCAGCCCATACAACAGACGGCATCGGCCTCTGCTCAGCCGTGTTGCAACATCAGGCGGCTATGCCGTGAGCAAAAGCCGCGGCGCAGGGTCTACTATCCTGACCTGACCGCCATAACGGATAACCCGAGCATGCCCGCCACCCTGATCAAGCCTTTACGTCCTCTGGGCCTGGCCCTGCTGCTGCTCGGCCTCAGCGCCTGCAGTACCCTGGCCCCGCGCGACCCGCTGCATATCGACCTGGTCGGCCTGGAACCCTTGCCCGGCCAGGGCCTGGAGGTGCGCTTCGCCCTCAAGTTGCGGGTGCAGAACCCCAACGAAACCCCCATCGACTTCAACGGCGTGGCCGTGCAGCTGGATATCAACAAACAACCACTGGCCAGCGGCGTCAGCAACCAGAGCGGCCAGGTGCCGCGCTTTGGCGAGACCGTTATCAGCATTCCGGTGAGCATTTCCGCCTACTCGGCCATGCGCCAGGCCTGGGGCGCTGCGGGCTACCAGGGGGCCAAGGGCCTGCCCTATGAACTGCGCGGCAAACTGGCCGGCGGCCTGTTCGGCACCCGCCGCTTCAGCGACAGCGGCAGCCTCAACTGGCCCGAGCCGGCAGCGCGCTAACGAGCTCTAGCGCCCGTACTCGGTGCGCACGGCGCACCCTACGGGCCCCGGCTATCTCCGGCGCGGAGATATCGCCGCTGGTCGGCCGGACCCTCTCTTTACAAAAGCCTTACACAATCCCCGTGGAATTTTTTCCGGACGCAGGGTCAAAAGTTCTAACCGGCGCGTGCCGACCCCCTGGAGGATTTTCACTCATGATTGGCCGCATTCCCTTAATCGCGGTGCTTGTTGGCAGCCTGGCTTTTGCCGGTCAGGCGGCAGCCGACCATGGCTCGCGCAGCGACGCACTGATTACCGGAGCCGTAGTCGGGGCCGTGGTCGGTGGCGTCATTGCCAGCAGCCGGCATGCTCCGCCGGTCTATGTCGAGGTGGCACCGCCACCACCACGGGTCGTCTATTACGAACCCCGCCCACGCTACTACGAACCCTACCCGGTAGTGGTCGAGCACCACTATTACAAGCCGCGTCATCACAAGCACCACCGGCACCATCGCAAGCATCATCGCCACGACCGGGCCTACTACCGCTGGTAACAGCCCCTGCCCGCCCCACGGCGCGGGCACACTTTCCGCTACAGGCGCGGCCCCGTGCCGCGCACTGGCCGTTGCAGAACCCTCGGCAGCCGTCCGCGCCGCCAGCCCCGATAAAACCCTATATACTATGCGGCTTTGATTATTCCCAAGCCGAGGACCTCGCGTGAGCACGTTGCCAGCCTGCCCCAAATGCAATTCCGAATACACCTATGCCGACGGCGAACTGCTGATCTGCCCGGAGTGCGCCCACGAGTGGTCGGCCAGCGCCGGTGCAGAGGCCGCGGACGATGCCAAGGTGATCAAGGATTCGGTCGGCAATGTGCTGCAGGACGGCGACACCATCACCGTGATCAAGGACCTCAAGGTCAAGGGCTCCTCGCTGGTGGTCAAGGTCGGCACCAAGGTCAAGGGCATCCGCCTGTGCGACGGCGACCACGATATCGACTGCAAGATCGACGGTATCGGCGCGATGAAGCTTAAGTCCGAGTTTGTGCGCAAGGTCTGACAGCCCGCGCGCAACACCCAAGCCCCGGCCCACCAGCCGGGGCTTTTTTGTGGCGGTGTGGCCGTTGATTGTTTAGGCGTGATCTCTTGTAGGTATCGCGACTCCGCGGCAAACGCTCCCCTCACCCCAAGGGGCGATGGGACTAATCGGCGTAAGCCGGACAATCGCGCAACAGGTAGGGTTTCCGCACCTGGACAATCGCTCGGCACACGCCGCATTTTTCCCGCCATTGGCTAGCCTTATAAATGCACTGCACGCCCGGATCGCGCGCAGGGTCCGGGAGGCCGTTATGCTGCGTGTTGCACTGTGTCTGTTGCTGCTGTTCACGTCCGTCGTGCAAGCCGAGCCCTGGCGGGTGGTCGGCGATGAGCAGTTCGCCCCTTACAGCTATGTCACCCTCGAAAACGACACTCCGCTCGGGCTTGATGTCGAACTGGTGGAGGCGGTGCTGGGGGAAGCGGGAATCCCCTACATTCTGCGTCTCTACCCCTGGGAGCGGGTCAAGAGCATGCTCGACCGCGGCACGGTGGCCATGGCCTTCCAGTTCGCTGGCACCCCGGAGCGCATGCAGCAATACCAGCTGGTCGGCCCCCTGCGTACCGGTTCCACGGTTTTTATGACCACCGGCAAGACCGCCATCGGCGACTGGAAGCAGCTGGACGACCTGTCGCCCTACGTGATCGGCCAGGTCAGGGGCTATGCCTACCAGTCGGATTTCGACAAAGCCGACCTGGCCCGCGACACCAGCGCGCAGAACCCGCGGCAACTGGTGTCCATGCTGCTGGCCGGGCGCATCGACATCATCATCGGCGACCGGGTGCAGCTGATGTATTTCGTCCGCGAGCAGCGTGCCGAACAGCACGTGCGCATCCTGCCCAAGCCGCTGGTGGAAATGCCCCGCTATGTGGCCTTCGCCAAGGGCGACAGCGTCCGCGCCAAGCAGTTTGCCGCGGCCCTGGAGCGCCTGCGGCAGAACGGCAAACTGGACCAGATCTACCAGCGCTGGCAATAATCGGCCCTCGTCAGCCATCCAGTCTCGGAGTCCGCCATGCGCCAGTTTCTCCCCCCCCTGCTACTTGCCGCCACCCTCGCCCTCGGGGCCTGCGGCGCAGGCGAAACCGCAGTCGTCGCCGATCTGCAGGCAAAAAAGGCCGAGCAGGCGCAGCAGCAGATGGAGCAGCTCAAGCAACAGATCGAGCAGGCCAACCAGGTCAACAACAAGCGTCTCGAAGAGGCCTACTAAGCCCCGCTACTGCACCGGCAGAAAATTGAGGAACAGCAGGCCGTGGGCGTAGTTGACGCCGATCCGCCGGTAACGCTCGTCCAGCACATCGGTCAGCAGATCCAGGCGCGCGACCATCTTGCCGAACTCCACGGCATAACTGAGGTTATAGCCCTCGGCCGAGATCTCGTTGGACAGCAGCCAGGGCCGGCCCTGCTGGTCGCGGCGGTTGACCAGCATCCAGTGGGCCTTCTCGATATTGCGCGCGGCGTTGTGGATAAACTGCGCATCCAGCGAATCGGTCAGGTAGTACTGGGTGCGCCCGCCGTGGGCGGTTATCAGCATGCTGGCCATGGAATAGATAAAGGCCGCGACCCGGTCGCCCTGGTACTGCCCACTCAGCGCATAGCTCAGGGCCGCCACATCGGTGCGCCCGCCCAGTTCCGCCAGCGGCTGGTTCTGCTCCACCGCGACATGCACCGCGCGCTTGGCCGCCGGCAGGTCGGCAAAGCCGCCCTTGCGCCACTCCTGCGGGTTGCGCGCGTAGAGCTTGTCCATCAGCCGATAGAGGCTGTTGAGGTTGTTGCGCATGCTCAGGGTGGCCATGCGGTCGGCGTTGCTCTGCAGCAGCTCGGTGGCCTTGATCGGGCTGCGGTTGCCGACAATCGACTGATGATCCTGGCCAGCGCACCCCGCCAGGCCGAGCCCCAGTAATGCCAGCGCCACGGCCCGACAAAGGCGCGCCGACGACAGCCCGAGCCAGGTGTGCAGAGGGCCATGCGGCCGTATCCAGCGGTAGCCAAATCCCATCAGAGGCAATCCCTTCGCGGCGATCCGATGGAGTAACGCTAGCAACAAAATCCGTCCTGTGCGTTTTTTGTACAGAAAATATGACCTGTAACGCAATCAAGCACCTAGCTGCGTAACTTAAAGCGACACAACAGATTGCGCAGCCACCTGAAATGCCCTCCCGGCAGCAGGCCACTGCGGTTATCATGCGCGGCTTTTTTGCCCCGAGTCGCCCATGTCCCGCCTGCTTGCCCTGCTCTGCCTGCTGCTGGTTGCCCCAGCGGTTTATCCCGACGCCCCGCAAAACTTCGCCGCCGCCAAGAAAATCGCCTGGCGGCTGTATGCCGAACGGCCCAGCACCTTCTATTGCGCCTGCGCCTACCAGGGCAACCGGGTCGATCTCGGCAGCTGCGGCTACAGCGTGCGCAAGCAGCAGCGGCGCGCCGCCCGGGTGGAATGGGAGCATGTGGTGCCGGCCTGGGTGATCGGCCATCAGCGCCAGTGCTGGCAAAACGGTGGACGCAAGAACTGCACCCGCACCGATGCCACCTTCAAGGCCGCCGAAGCCGACCTGCACAACCTGGTGCCGAGCATCGGCGAGGTCAACGGTGACCGCTCCAACTACGCCCTCGGCATGCTCGGCGACAAACCCACGCAGTACGGGGCCTGCCCCATGGTGGTCAACTTCAAGGCGAAAACCGCCATGCCGCCGCAGCCGGTACGCGGTGCCGCGGCGCGCATCTATCTGTATATGGCTGACCACTACCAGCTACGCCTGTCCAAGCTCGACCGGCGCACCTACGAGGCCTGGAACCGCCAATACCCGGTCAGTGAATGGGAGCGCTGGCGCAACCAGAAGGTCGGCTGCGTGATGGGCCACGGCAACCCCTATGTCGGGGCCGTCGACACGGCGCGCTGCAGCCCGCTGCGCCGCGCCGGCAACCCGCAACGCAATAGCGGCTAAGCCCCTGCGGTTGCCTGCCCCGGCAACCGCGCAAAAGCCCGGCGCGCCGCTATTGGCGCTAAACTTCACGCCATCCCAGCCAGCCCGAGTCGTTCGCCCTATGTCCAGCACCACTACCCCGAGCGCCTCCCGCGCCATCGCCGAAACCCGCGCCTGGGTCGAACGTGCCGTGATCGGCCTGAATCTCTGCCCGTTCGCCAAGGCGGTACAGGTCAAGGGCCAGGTCCGTTATGTGGTCTGCGCCAGTGCCGAGCCCGCCGAACTGCTCGCCGCGCTGATCGACGAACTGCACCATCTGGCCAACTGCCCTGCGCAGGAAACCGACACCACCCTGCTGATCCACCCGGCGGTCCTTGGCGACTTTCTCGACTTCAACGACTTCCTCGCCGTGGTCGACGACAGCCTCGACGACCTCGGCTACAGCGGCATCCTCCAGGTGGCCAGCTTCCACCCGCAGTTCCAGTTCGCCGACACCCATGCCACGGATATGGGCAACGCCACCAACCGCTCGCCCTACCCGACCCTGCATATCCTTCGCGAAGCCAGCATCGACCGCGCCGTAGCCGCCTTTCCCGACCCGGAGGCGATCTTCGAAGCCAATATCGAAACCCTGGAAGCACTCGGCGCAGACGGCTGGGCTGCCCTGCAGGCGCAATGCCGCGAGGATGCCAAGGACAGTTGAGACGCGGAACACCGCCGACGGCGCGCCGTATAGCTCGACACAAGCACCCGTAAGCGCATTTTGGTGCAGGCCGCCGCTATTCACCGCGACCATGCACCGCAGCGGTGCGCAGCCAAGTCAGGCCGGCGTGGACAGCTGGCCCAGCACCCGGTCCAGCTGCTGCAGCACATGACGACGGCTGATCACCCCCAGCACCTTGCCGGCGGCATCCACCACCGGGTAGCTCTTGGGCTTGTCGCCGAGCATCTGCTGGGCCAGGGCCATGGGGTCCATATCGCCGCGCACGCTGAGCACATCGCTGCGCATGATGTCGCGCACCGTGGCCACCCGCTGGTTGTAATAGGCCACCTGCACCGCCACCCGCAGGCAATCCTGCTCGGACAGCCAGCCCAGCAACAGGCCATCGTCATCGACCACCGGCCCGCCCAGCGCGGCATGGCGGAGCAGCAGATTGGCGGCTTGCACCACCGGCATCTGTGGGTGAATACGGGCGAATTCCTTGCTCATGCAATCGGCGATAGAGGCAGTGATCATCAAACGGGCTCCGCAAAAATTGGCGTCATGGGTCTCCGGCTCTGCGGCCGGGCCCACTAGCTTTAGCAAGTTCCGCACCCGTTTCCCGCAGAACCGCCCAAATCCCCCCACGATGACCACAAACTGTTTACACAGGCTTTACCTTCGCTTACGCAATGCCAGCGCCAGGGCGCAGTCGAACTTACTAACCGGACAAACCGGTGCCCAAGAGGAGTTCCGCTCATGCGCTTACGTATTCCGCTTATCGCCGGCCTGGTGGCCAGCCTCGCGCTGATCGCCCAAGCCCCCGCCCAAGCCTCCAACCGCGATGCCGCGATTGCAGGCGTAGTTATCGGTGCCGTGGTCGGCGGCGTTATCGCCAGCCAGACCCGCCAGGTGCAGGTGCATCACTACGCGCCACCACCGGTCTACCACCAGCCCCGGGTGGCCTACTACCAACCCCGCCCGGTTTACTACCAACCGGCCCCGGTCTACTACAAGGCCAAGCCGCACAAGCACCAGCGCTGGCATAAACAGCAACGCCGCCACGACAGCCATAACGGCTACCAGAACCACCGTGGCCAGCACGGCCAATATGGCAACCGCCGCTAAACAACAGACCCCGCTTCGGCGGGGTTTGTTGTTTGTGTGGGTTGGTTAGGCGGCTCAGCGAAACATCGCGGCCAAGGCCGCTCCTACAAAAGCAGGCGCAGTGAATACTCGTAACGTGGGTTGACCGCCGCAGCGGCGGTGATGCGAGTTGATGGTTTCGGCCTTACGCCGAGTTACTTTCTCTTTGCTTGTGCAAAGAGAAAGTAACCAAAGAGAAAGCACACCCGGCATACGGGTCTGGCTACGCCAGACTCCCCTCCCTCCGGCACTGTTCCGAGGGTCGTCACGGCGGGCCATCCCTGGCCCATCGTTCCTCGTTTGGCATCCATGCCAAACGCCCCTCTCCACAGCACCTCCGCTCGGCCTCCTGACGGGATTCGGGGCCCGCGTTGCTTACACGATTTGTGGACGACAAAAACAAAAAGCAAAAGCATCGCGGGCAAGCCCGCTCCTACAGTTTGCTGTGCTTCTAAAAACACCATTCTCACAGACGACGCCAACCGCCCCACTAGGAGGCCGAAACGTAGCGCAGCGGAGTAACAGCCGCAGGCTGGCCCGAAGGGCGAGCGCAGCGAGTAGTGGAATTGTTGTGGAAGGGAGCGAGCCGCATGGATGCGGCGAGAGGCGTAAAGGGCCAGGGACGGCCCTTTACGCCGGCCCCTGGAACAATGATGGAGCGAGGAAACGGAGCGAAGCGCAGTAACAGCCGAAGGCTGGCTCGGAGGGTGAGCGAAGCGAATCAAGTCGACGAAGTCGGGCCGGATGCAAGGGGCAAGACCTCTTGGTTACTTTTGGCGGGGCCGGCCATCCGGCGTTTGCCAGAAGTGACCCGCCGTATGGGCGGAACCGCTAGACCGGGCAACGCAGAGGCGGCGAGGACACTGGTACCACAGCGGAACAGCACAACGAATGATGGTCTAGCATGGCCATTATTGAAGGGGATCACTAAGCTCAGACCATCCAGCGTGCGCGTTCCTTGCACAGTAAAGAAAATTTAACTCACAGAAAAAACGTAAAGCACGGAAAAATCATTGAAACTTTATTAGGACCACGCAAATGAAAATACAAAATATGTCCTGGACCATCAAAACCTTAGTTATTTTTTGACATGTATGTCATTCACGACATCTCCGAATACGAACCAGAAATTTATGAAGCGCTGGGGACAAAATCAAAATTCTGGCTAAACAACAAATACGGAAAATCCATACTATTCAAATCAAATACATGTCTAGACAAGCAAGGCAATGAAATTGAGAGGCCCGGCGAAGATTGGGCTGAAAAAATAGCTTGCGAGATCGCTGCAGAATTAGGCATACCTCATGCACACTATGAACTCGCCATCCATAATGGACAGATAGGTGTAATTACAAACAACTTTGTTGCAGACGGCAGCAACATGATGCTAGGAAATTTTTTACTGTCTCGATTCTCGGAGCACGAGGGCAAAACCCTAAACACTAAAGTAACCAACCGACTTTCTCGAGTCATTGCTATATTAACAACACTAGTTGAATCACCGCCCCCTGATTGGCCTTTACCGCCCGGCGTCTCCTCTCCAATAGATGTCTTTTGCGGATATTTATTATTAGATCTTGTGATTTCCAACCAAGATCGTCACGAAGAAAACTGGGGAATAACAATTGGTAAAAATAATGAATACTATCTTGCACCAACATTTGATCATGCAGCGAGCCTAGGCAGGAACGAAAGCGACGAAAAAAGGGCATCAAGACTGCAATCAAAAGATATCGGGTTTTCTATCAGCACTTATATCGACAAGGCAAAATCTCAGCTTTACGACAGACAAGATAAGAGATATAAGACCATAGAAGCGTTTGCTCTTACCAGTGCATTTGCTGCGACTGCAGCGCTTGCATGGATTGAGCGATTAAAGGAGATTCCATTCTCTCGGATAGATTTGATTGTTGACTCCGTTCCACCAGAACGAATGTCAGATACTGCAAAAGAATTCACGAAAGCACTCATAAAAGAAAACATGAGCCGAGCTATGCAATGTGAAGGCTTCATCAGAAAAAATGAAAAACGAACTCATCATGAATAGCGTTTATGTCATCTGGCAGGACAGCGACTCCAGACTCTGGCATCCGGTCGCAAAACTTTCATTCGACAACGGAACTTATCGATTAAATTATACAAAAGGAGTTCTTCGCTCAGAAAACTTCCGTCCATTCCCTAGA
Source organism: uncultured Pseudomonas sp. (assembly GCA_964578635.1). Lineage (GTDB taxonomy): Bacteria > Pseudomonadota > Gammaproteobacteria > Pseudomonadales > Pseudomonadaceae > Aquipseudomonas. The sequence continues at coordinate 3,173 of CAZOEC010000108.1, read as the reverse complement.
ATGGACGACTTTAAGAGCATCTATGAGTCTAGTGATATCTTTCCTTTTTTCGCAAACAGACTCATCCAGCCAACTCGCCCAGAATTCTCAAAAATATTGAATTGGCTTGACACTTCGCCAGAAGAGTTCAACCCTCTTGATTTTCTAGGTACCACCAGCGGAGAAAGAGAGACTGATAATTACAGAATCCTCCAAACTCCAAAAAAGGAAAATTCAAAATACTACTTCACCTTCTTCATCAGCGGAATTCGATATTTACCGGAAACAAGCAAGCTTGAGATCGACAAACTTAATCGCGACGAGGAACTTTCCTTTAGCTTCGATGAAAGTAACCCACATGATCGCAGCGCGATAATCATTCAAACAAAGGCAGAAGGTGTAGTTGTAGGCTTCTGCCCTAAGTATTTATCTCGCGATTTCAAAACCCTTATCCAACATGACCACAATATGGCCTCAAGATTCCTGGTTAAAAAGGTAAATCTCGACGCACCATCGCAATACAGATTGCTATGTAGCTTTGAAACAGACTGGCCTGAAGGGTTCATGCCATTTGTATCTAATGACTATCTTGCATACGCAAAATAGCGTTTCTCTCAATTCCCAATATGAAAGGCCCGCCATTTGGCGGGCCTTTGCATTTTCAATTATCAGTCCAGCAGCCCTTAAGCCACATCCACCTGTCTCCATTTTTCAGCCTTCTTAACCTGATATTCCCGCGCCGCCTGATGAAACGCCCCCAACAGCGCGTTGTAATCCGCCTTCTCCCAATAGCGATACTCGGGATGCCACTGCACCCCAACGGCAAACGCCTTGGCACCAATCACGCTGACCGCCTCGATCTGCCCATCCTCGGCCACGGCTTCAACCTGCAAGCCCTCACCCAGTCGGTCAATCCCCTGACCGTGCAGCGAGTTGACCTTGATCTGCCGCTCGCCAAACAGCGAATGCAACACGCCGCCCTCAGTCAGGGCCACGTTGTGCATCGGGCCGTAGGCCACGTCGTCCGGTACGTCCTTCACTTCGCGGTGATCGAGACGCCCTTCCACTTCATGCACTTCACGGTGCAGGGTGCCGCCAAACAGCACGTTCATTTCCTGCACGCCCCGGCAGATGCCGAGGAAGGGAATGCCGCGCTCCAGGCAGGCGCGCATCAGGCGCAGCACGGTTTCATCGCGGGGTTTATCGGCCAGGCCGAGGCCGGGATGGTCGTCGCCATAGAAGCTGGGATGCACGTTGGAGAGCGAGCCGCCGAACATGATGCCGCTGACGCTATCCAGCACGGTGTCCATATCCAGGTCATCGCCGAAGGCCGGGATCATCAGCGGGAAGGCACCGAAGCCGGTGACCGCGTGGATGTACTTCTCGCCGACCAGGTGAAACCAGCCGATATCACGGCTGGTCAGCTGCCAACGGCACAGGGGAAGGCCAATTATGGGTTTTGTCATAGGGAGTCCTCTTCATAGTCAATTGAAGTGGGCTGCCCTTGGGAGAGCGGGCTTACGGGCCAGGTAACCCTGAACCCGCTCACCCAAGGGGTGCCGTAACCTGCGGTCACTGCACCAACGCCGCGCCCGCGCGGCTGGTTTGTTGCTTTTGTAGGAACGGGGGGGACGCCTAGTCCTTGCCCGCGATTCGGTGGTGGCCTTGATCGCGGGCATGGCCCGCTCCTACAGGTTGTTACGCACATCAAAAAAGGGGGCTGATCCTGCGATCAGCCCCCTTGGGTGTTACGACAGGTTGTTGAAAAACGTAGCCGAGGCAGCCGAGACAAGGCAGAAACAGGCGAGAAAGCGGAGTTTACTGGTGTAAATGAGCATTTCGAGCCTGTTTCTAACGCCGTATCGGCAACGTAGGTAGTTTTACAACGGCCTGTTAGCCATTACTCGGGAAGGCGAACTGAGCCGCTTCATGCGAAGCGCGCTGCGGCCAGCGCTGGGTGATGGCTTTTTTGCGGGTGTAGAAGCGCACGCCGTCCGGGCCGTAGGCGTGCAGGTCGCCGAACAGCGAGCGCTTCCAGCCGCCGAAGCTGTGGTAGCTGACCGGTACGGGCAGCGGTACGTTGACGCCGACCATGCCCACTTCGATTTCGTCGCAGAACAGGCGGGCTGCTTCACCATCGCGGGTGAAGATGCAGGTGCCGTTGCCGTATTCGTGGTCGTTGATCAGCTGCATGGCCGCTTCGAGGCTGCCGACACGGACGATGCACAGCACGGGGCCGAAGATTTCGTCGGTGTAGATGGTCATCTCCGGGGTCACCTTATCGAACAGGGTGCCGCCGACGAAGAAGCCGTTCTCGTTGCCGGCAACCACCAGATCGCGACCGTCAACCACCAGGCTTGCGCCCTGGGCCACACCAGCATCGATGTAGCCTTTGACCTTGTCACGCGCCGCGCCGGTAACCAGCGGACCCATGTCCAGGCCGCAGGAGGTGCCGGCACCGATTTTCAGGGCCTTGATTTGCGGCACGATTTTCTCGACCAGTGCATCGGCGATCTGGTCGCCTACGCACACGGCCACGGAGATGGCCATGCAGCGCTCGCCGCAGGAACCGTAGGCCGCGCCCATCAGTGCGCTGACGGCGTTGTCCAGGTCGGCATCAGGCATCAGTACGGCGTGGTTCTTCGCGCCGCCCAGGGCCTGGACGCGCTTACCGCGCTTGGTGCCTTCGCTGTAGATGTATTCGGCAATCGGCGTGGAGCCAACAAAACTCAGGGCTTTGACTTCCGGCGCTTCGATCAGCGCGTCCACGGCTTCCTTGTCGCCGTGCACCACGTTGAGCACGCCTTTCGGCAGACCGGCCTCGATCAGCAGTTGGGCGATATACAGGGTGGAGCTTGGGTCACGCTCGGACGGCTTGAGGATGAAGCAGTTGCCGCAGACGATGGCCAGCGGGTACATCCACAACGGCACCATGGCCGGGAAGTTGAACGGGGTGATGCCAGCAACCACGCCGATGGGCTGCATATCGCTCCAGGCGTCGATATTCGGGCCGACGTTGCGGCTGTACTCGCCCTTGAGGATTTCCGGGGCGGCGCAGGCGAATTCGACGTTCTCGATACCGCGCTTGAGTTCACCGGCGGCGTCTTCCAGGGTTTTGCCGTGCTCTTCGCTGATCAGCTTGGAGATGGTCGCTTCGTGCTGCTCCAGCAGCTGCTTGAAGCGGAACATCACCT
>CAZOEC010000107.1:0-16393 GCA_964578635.1 uncultured Pseudomonas sp. | reverse complement strand
GCTTGTAGGTACCTGTAGGAGCGGGCCATGCCCGCGATGCGTTTCGCGGGCATGGCCCGCTCCTACAGGTCTTTGTGCGAATTTAATTTATGCATATAAAACAAAGAGTTATTTTTTGTTTTATGGGAGTGGCTGGGCGGCACTCCGCCATGCCGGCGCTTCGCATGCATGGCGTGCTCCTACAGGTTTGCGACAGACCCTAGTCCGTTCCTGCCAATCGGCGCGGCACACCGGCCGCGCCTCTGGTCAAACCGCGCGGCATGCGGCAGTTTGTACTGACACCCGCCCAGGCCCACCGCTCATGACCCAACCACCCAGCGTGCTCGATGACGAACTGCGGCAGGCAGTCGCCGGCTTTTTCCAACGGATCCCCTTCAATCAGATGCTCGGTATCGAGCTGGATGAACTGAGCCTGGAACGGGTCACCATGCACCTGCCGATGAAGCCCGAGCTGATCGGCAATTTCGTCCACGGCATCCTGCATGGCGGAGTGATTTCCTCGTTGCTGGATGTGGCCGGCGGGGCCATGGCGCTGATCGGCGCGTTCGACAAGCACCAGCACCTGGCAAGTAGAGAGCGCATGACGCGGCTGTCCAAGCTCGGCACCATCGACCTGCGCATCGACTACCTGCGCCCCGGCCGCGGCCAGCGCTTTACCGCCACGGCGGTGCTGCTGCGCTCGGGCAACAAGGTGGCGGTGGTACGCAGCGAATTGCACAGCGACGATGGCACCCTGGTGGCGGTGGGCACCGGCACCTATCTCTGTGGGTAGGATGGGTTGAGCGTGCGATACCCATCAACGTCCGCATGGCTATCGCTGCGCTCAACCTAAGCGGCCCGCCCCACCCTACCGCTTGCTCAAACGGGTAAGGATACGATCCAGGGCATTGGCAAAGGTCTGCTTGTCGCGCTCGCTATAAGGCGGCTGACCGCCGCCGACCTGGCCCTGCTCGCGCAGCTCGGTAAACAGGTTTCGCACCGCCAGCTTGTCGCCCATATTGCGTTCATCGAACTCGCGGCCGCGCGGGTCGAGGGCAGCCACGCCCTTTTTCACCAGGCGATCGGCCAGGGGCACATCGCTGCAGATCACCAGTTCGCCGGGCAGGGCGTGCTCCACCAGGTAATCGTCGGCAGCGTCCGGGCCGCTGGGCACCACAATCAGCCGCACACAGCTGTAAGCCGGCTTGACCTGGGCCTGACCGGCCACCAGCAGCACCTCGAAGCGGCGCTTGAGGGCGAACCTCACCACCTGATCCTTGGCCGCCCTGGGGCAGGCGTCGGCATCTATCCATACACGCATGGCTACTGCTTCCTCGCTGACGAAACGCTAGTATGCCGAAGATCACCGCTGCGCCGCGTATACCCGCCGCGCAGAACGTGCGAGGTCGCCCTCCATGGAATTCTGGCAACGCCTTGAACACCCCGCCAGCGCACTGGTCTGCGGGGCCAGCCGCGGTATCGGCCTGGCCCTCAGCGAGCAGCTGTTGGCCCGCACGGATGTCGCCCGGGTCTGGGCGGTGGCGCGCAACGCCAGCCAGTCCGCCGGCCTCGCGGCCCTGGCCGAGCAGCATGGCGAGCGTCTGCAGCGGCTGGATGTGGACTGCTGCGACGAAGCCGCGCTGGCCGCACTGGCGCAGCAACTGCGTGCCGTCACCCCGCGCCTGCATCTGCTGCTGTGCACCGTGGGGGTATTGCAGGAGGGCGCGGCAAAAGCCGAAAAGAGCCTGACCCAGCTGGATCTGCAGGGGCTGCTGGCAACCTTCCAGCGCAACAGCTTTGCCCCCATCCTGCTGCTCAAGCATCTGCTGCCGCTGCTACGCGGCCAACATCCCTGTAGCGTGGCGGCGCTATCGGCGCGGGTCGGCTCGATTGGCGACAACCGCCTCGGCGGCTGGTACAGCTACCGGGCCAGCAAGGCAGCGCTGAACCAGCTGCTGCACACTGCAAGCATCGAGCTGAGCCGGCTCAACCCCAACAGCTGCGTACTCAGCCTGCACCCCGGCACCACCGATACCGCGCTGTCGAAACCCTTCCAGGCCAATGTGCCGGCAGCGCAGCTGTTTAGCCCCCAGCATGCCGCCGAATGCCTGCTGGCCCAGGTTGCACGCCACGGCCCGCAACAGACCGGTAGCTTCTGGGGCTGGGACGGCCAGCCGATTGCCTGGTAACTCAACCCGTGCAGGTCAGACCGGCGCGCGGCGCACACTGGCCAGCAATGCCGCCGCACCAATAAATAGCGCGCCGAAGGTGCGATTCATCAGACGCTGCTGACGTGGCGAACGCAGCGCCCGCAGCAGCCGCGCCGCCAGGCCGGTGTAGCCGGCCATGACGATCAGGTCGACGCAGATCATGGTCACGCCCATCACCAGGTACTGGCTCAGCAGCGGAGCCTGCGGATTGAGAAACTGCGGCAGCACCGCGAGCATAAAGACGATGGCCTTGGGGTTGCTGAAGTTGACCAGAAAACCGCGCAGCACCAGGGTCAGCGGCCGGCCAATGGGGCGCTCGGCGGGTGCCGCCATGTCGCTGGGCAGCGCCTGCCACTGGCGGTAGCCGAGGTACACCAGATAGACCACGCCAAACCACTTGATCAGGCTGAAGGCCAGTTCCGAGGCCGCCAGAACCGCCCCCACGCCGGCGGCGACGATGGCGATCTGCAGGGCCAGGCCCAGCTGCAGACCCAGGGCGTTCCAGTAACCGCGCAGAAAGCCGTACTGCAAGCCCGCGGACATCGAGGCAATCGCCCCGGCACCCGGCGACAGACTGATGATCCAACAGGCAACCAGGAACGCAAGCCAGGTTTCAAGTGCCACGGCGATACCTCAAATAAACCAATAAAAAGGGGTAGGCCACGTAGCCTACCCCTTGTTGGGTTACTCGCCCAGCCCGCTAATCAGTCCGGCGAGCCCTTGCGCAATTGCACCGGCTCCACCTCTTCCTTGCGCGCCCGGGCACGGGCCGTGCGCAGGCGGATATTGATGGCTTCCACCGCCAGCGAGAAGGCCATGGCGAAGTACACGTAACCCTTGGGCACATGCACGTCGAAGGCTTCGGCGATCAGCACCGTACCGACCACGATCAGGAACGACAGGGCGAGCATCTTCAGGCTCGGGTGCTTGTCGATAAAGTCGCTGATGGTGCCGGCCGAGAGCATCATCACGATCACCGAGATGACGATGGCCGCGACCATCACCGGTACGTTGTCGACCAGGCCGACCGCGGTGATCACCGAGTCCAGGGAGAAGATGATATCGATGATGGCGATCTGCACGATGATGCCCATAAAACCATAGGCCTTGCCGCCGACAGCCTGTCCCTCCTCCTCACCTTCGAGGCTGTGGTAGATCTCCGCGGTGCTCTTGAACAGCAGAAACAGCCCGCCAAAGAACAGGATCAGGTCGCGCCCGGAGAAGCCTTCACCGAACACATGGAACAGGTCGGTGGTCAGGCGCATCACCCAGCTGATCGACAGCAACAGCAGAATCCGCGTGCCCATGGCCAGGGCCAGGCCGAAGAACCGAGCCTTGGGCTGCTGATGCTTGGGCAGGCGGCTGACCAGGATCGAGATAAAGATGATGTTGTCGATGCCGAGGACGATTTCCAGGGCGGTCAGGGTCAGAAACGCGACCCAGAGTTCAGGGTTGGCCAGCCATTCCATCATCTTGTGCCTCGACTTTGTTCACAGCGGGGAGTTCGCCATTGCGCCAGCGGCGCACGGCTTTCTGGAAGAACAGACTATTGGGCACCTGCACCCAGCAACCCGGGGCATCGCCGCTGAGGTCTTCGAGGGTGGTGTAGAACAGGTTGATCGACAGCACCCGACCCTTGACGCCGGGCTTGTCGGCACTTTCGATCACTTCCACGCAGTCGCCGATGCGAAACGGCGTCAGGGTCACGATCAGCAGCGCACAGAACAGGTTGGACAGCACGCTCCAGATGGCGAAGAAGGCCACCGCGGCCACGGCGACAAAGCCGGTCAGCGCCGTCCACAGCACCTGGGCGGAAACCCCCAGGCGCTCCAGCACCAGCATAAAGGCGCTGCCCATGATCAACCAGCGCAGCGCACCACGCAGGGGCCACAGCACCTCCGCCGGCAACTGTGGGTAGCGCATGGCCAGACGACTCAGGCCGCGGGCCAGCAAGCGCTGCAGCAACCAGGCAAGCAGCAGGATCAGCAGCACCTGAGCGCCACGGATCAATGGCCCGCTGTAGGCGAGCAGCCATTCAGCCACGGAGTCGAGGTTCAACTGGCGGCCTCCAGCTCGGCCTGCAAGGCCTCCAGGGTTTCCAGCGCCAGCATCCAGCGCTCCTCCAGATCGGCTTCGCGGCTTTTCAGCTTGGCCTGTTCGGCCAGGGCATCGCGCAGCTCATCCTTGCGCGCCGCCTCGTAGATAGCGCTGTCGCCCAGGCGCTGTTCCACGGCGGCGAGCTGAGCATGCAACTGCCCCAGCTCCTTTTCCAGCTTGTCGGCTTCGCGCTTGTGCGGGGCCAGTTGCTGACGCAGCGCCGCCGCGACCTGGCGCTGGGCGCGCTTGTCGGTCTTGTCCAGATTGCTTTCGACGCTGCTCGGCGCAGCCTGGCGCACGCGGTAATCCACCAGCCAGCGGGCGTAGTCTTCCAGGTCGCCATCGAACGGCTGCACCCGGCCATCGGCCACCAGGAGAAACTCGTCGGTGGTGCTCTTGAGCAGATGGCGATCGTGGGACACCACCACCACCGCACCGCCGAACTCCTGCAGGGCCATGGTCAGGGCCAGGCGCATTTCCAGGTCGAGGTGGTTGGTCGGCTCATCGAGCAGCAGCAGATTGGGCTTGCCCCAGGCGATCAGCGCCAGGGCCAGACGGGCTTTTTCGCCGCCGGAGAAATTCAGCACCGGCTCGTCGCAGCGCGGGCCGCGGAAGTCGAAACCGCCGAGGAAATCGCGCAGGGTCTGCTCGCGCTCGGTGGGGGCCAGGCGCTGGAAGTGCAGCAAGGGGCTGGCCTTGTCGTCCAGGGCGTCGAGCTGGTGCTGGGCGAAGTAGCCCACCACCAGGTTCTCGCCACGCTGCAAGCGGCCACCGATGGGCTGCAGTTCGCCGGCGAGGTTCTTGATCAGGGTCGACTTGCCTGCCCCGTTGGGTCCGAGCAGGCCCAGGCGCGCGCCAGGGGTCAGCTGCAGCTTGACCTGCTCCAGCACCACCTTGTCGCCATAGCCCAGGCGGCCTTCGCTAAGATCCAGCAGCGGGCTGGAGATCTTGTCGGCCTCGCGGAAACTGAAATCGAAGGGCGAGTCGACATGGGCCGCCGACAGCTCCTCCATACGCTCCAGGGCCTTGATCCGGCTCTGCGCCTGACGGGCCTTGGTGGCCTGGGCCTTGAAGCGGGCGATGTACTTTTCCATATGCGCGCGCTGCACTTGCTGCTTCTCGTAGGCCTGCTGCTGCTGGGCCAGACGCTCGGCGCGGGTGCGCTCGAAGGCCGAATAGCCGCCGCGATACAGCGTCAGCTTGCGCTGTTCAACATGGGCGACGTGATCGACCACGGCATCGAGAAAATCGCGGTCGTGGGAAATCAGCAGCAGGGTACCGGGATAACTCTGCAACCAGCCTTCCAGCCAGAGGATCGCATCCAGATCCAGGTGGTTGGTCGGCTCGTCGAGCAGCAGCAGGTCGGACGGGCACATCAGCGCCTGGGCCAGGTTCAGACGCATGCGCCAGCCACCGGAGAAGTCGCCGACGCGGCGGTCCATCTGCGCACTGTCGAAGCCCAGGCCGGCGAGCAGCTTGCGCGCGCGGGCATCGGCGGCATAACCGTCGAGGTTATCCAGCTCGGTGTGCAGGCGGGCGATGGCTGCGCCGTCATGCGCAGCTTCGGCCACGGCCAGCTCGGCCTGCACCTTGCGCAGCTGCACATCGCCGTCGAGCACATAGTCCACCGCCTGGCGCTCGACCGCGTCGATCTCCTGGCGCATATGGGCGATGCGCCAGTCGGCGGGAATCAGGCAGTCGCCCGCGTCCGCGCTGAGCTCGCCGCGCAGCAAGGCGAACAGGCTGGATTTGCCGGCACCGTTGGCACCGATCAGGCCGGCTTTATGGCCGGGGTGCAGGGTCATCTCGGCGTCTTCTAGCAGACGCTGAGGGCCACGCTGTAAAGTGAGGTTCTGGAGTCGGATCATAATGGCGGCGGAGTCTACCAGAGTCGCCTATCAGTTACGCGGAAAGCACCATGCACCCTGACCTGTGGCGATTTGCCGAAGAGTTCTACCGACGTCCCGGCGTCGAAGCCGCCTGCCTGCAACTGCAGGCCCAGGGCGCGGATGTCTGTCTGCTGCTCTGCGCACTCTGGTGCGAGGTGCGCAAGGTGCCCTGCACGGCGCAACGTATCGCGGCATTGCGCAACATCGCCCAGCCCTGGCAAGCGCAGGTGGTGACGCCACTGCGCCAGTTGCGTCAGGGTTGGCGCAGCGCCGCACAGGACGATCCGGGGCTGGCGGGCCTGCGCGAACAGGTAAAAACACTCGAACTGGAAGCCGAGCGCGAACTGCTGCAGCGCCTGGCCCTGCACAGCCGCGACTGGCCCAGCGCAGAGAGCACGCAGCCGGGCGGCTGGCTGGAACCGCTCGCCCCCGCCGCCGAGCACGCCGCGCTGCAGGTGCTGCGCGACGCGGCGGCCCGTCCCTGACTTAGGGCGCGCTTGGGGCGGTGCTGGCGTTGTCGCTGCTGACAGCCGCAGCGGGTGCAGCGGCGGGCTTGGCAGGTGCAACCGGCTTGGCCGCTGCAGGCTTTTTCACCGCCGGCTTGGCGGCAGGTTTGGTGGCCGGCTTACTGGCTGCCTTGGTCGCAGGAGCCTTGGTTGCAGCAGGCTTGGCAGCGGCTTTTACCACAGGCTTGGCCGCCGGTTTGGCTGCAGGCTTGGCACTCGCGCTAGCAGCTGGCTTCTTCGCCGTGGTGCTGACCGTGGTCTTGGCTGGAGCAGCTGGGGCCTTGACCGCTGGCTTGGCCGGAGCCTTGGCCGGGGCTTTGGCTGCGGTTTTGGCCACTGCCGGTTTGGCAGCCGGGGCAACCATCGCTGCCTTGGCCGCACGGCTGTCCAGTGCCTTGCTCACGGCCTCCTTGACCTTGCCCACGCCCTGAGCCAGCTTCAGGCTTTCCTGGGCATCGCGCTTGAGCCCGGCAATATAGCTGCGGGTTTCGGTTTGACGCGCCTTGAGCGCATCGAGCAGTTCTTCGAGCTCGACCACCGCATCCTTGGCCTTGCCCTGGGCCTTGGCCTTGCCGGCTACAGCGGCATCCTGCAGCTTGCTGCGCGCCTTGTGCAGCTTCTCCTGGGCTTTGCCGCGCTGCTTCTCCAGTTTGGCCAGCAGTTTCTCGGCATCGATCAAGGCCCGGCTGCAGGCATCTTCAAGATGTTCGAGCAGGCTGCTGGAAAGCTGCTGGAGCAAATGTAACGGGGTACTGACCGACTTTTTCTTTGCGTTCTTTGTAGCCGACATAACGCGCCTCCTGGCGGGTGAAGATGCCACTCATACTAGTCCTCCTCGCTGCTGCGTCGCTACCTCGCCCCTAAAGCTAACAGGCATAATCAGTGCAACTTTGGTCGGAGAACGTCCATGCCGCGGATTTCGCTGCTACTGCTGTGCCTGCTCGCACCACTCGCGCAGGCCCAGGAAGACTCACAGGATCTGGCCTACAGCCTGGGCGTGCGCCTGGGTGAACGACTGCGCGAGGAAGTACCGCAGCTGAACCTGCAGGCCCTGCTCGACGGCCTGCGCCAGGCCTATCGCAATGAACCCCTGGCCCTGGATGGCGAACGCATCGACAGCCTGCTGGCCGCCCATGAAGCCCAGCTGGCCAGCGCTCCGGCGCTACGCGAGCGCGCCATGGCAGCAGAGCGGCGCTTTCTAGCCAGGGAAAAAGCCAAGGCCGGTGTGCGCGAGCTGGACAATGGTGTGCTGGTGCAGGAGTTGCGCCCGGGCCGAGGGCCCAAACCTCAGGCCACAAGCCGCGTGCAGGTACGCTATAGCGGCCAGCTGGCGGACGGTAGCCAGTTCGACGAGAGCCAGACGCCCCAGTGGTTCAGCCTGCCCAGCGTGATTGCCGGCTGGCGCAGTGCATTGCAGCAGATGCCGGTGGGCGCGCAGTGGCGGTTGGTCATTCCGTCGGCGCAGGCCTATGGCGAAGAAGGTGCGGGGGATCTGATTCCACCCTACTCGCCCCTGGTGTTCGAGCTGGAGCTGCTCGACACCAAGGAATAACCCCTCACTCGTCAGAGAGCGGGGGCAGCCTGCTCTTGATGGGCGTTGTGCAGGACTTCGATCAGGCAGTCTTCCAGCTCGAAGCGCTCATGCAGCAGCTGCCCGAGGCGCACCAGCTCATCGATCAGCGACACCGAGTCATGACAGTCGCCATTGTCGCAACGGTCGTTGAAGGCCAATGCCACTTCGGTGATCACTTCGATCCGTGGGTAAATCTGCTTGGCCAGTTCCAGCCCGCGCTGATCGCCAAAGGCCTTGGCTTCGTTGGTCAGCTGTTCGTAGACCTCGAAGTGGCCGGCCGACACGTAGTCGACGAGAATTTCGCAGAATTTCTGCAGCGTCTCGGCATTGGCACTCGGCGCTTGCGGCGAACTGTTGATGGCCGCATAGGCGTGTACCAGTTCCTGGCGTTCCTGCAGCCAGCGGTCGATCAGCAGGTGAACTCCACCCCAACGTTCCTGGGCGTTCTGACAACTCTCGAGCATGATGACCTCACTTCCCTATTGCTATTAGTGTTGTTCGCCTGGTCGAGACATTTTTCTGTCAATTAGCCCAGGGGCTTGGGAAGAAAACCGTGGAACGGCAACTTTCCGGCGGTACCTGCGAGCCAGATTATGCCCGCCCGCCTGAGCCTTCAAGACAGCTCCGGAGAAAATTTCATACAAGCGTTTAACTTGTTCACGGTCTCCCGCGCACGGTTCAAGCGGCCTGTAAAAGCACGGGGCAACCGGCCCCGGCTCCATGCCTGACCTGCTGATGCGGGCCCGCACCCAGCATCATGGGCCTATCCAGGCGCACCATCCTGCCCGCGACAGCGCCCCCACTCATCGACCTGTAGCGCCACTGTAAAGCATTCCCCGCGGCATGACCGAAACCTTATTCGCCCTGCCGCGGGATCACCCAGCCAGGCGACGATCGAGCAGCCCCAATCCGTCCTGAAACAGCTGATTGCTCGCCTCGATCTCACCCAGCTGGGCGAGCAGACGCGCCAGCTCGGCGCAGGTTTCCGGGTGCCGCTCGAAGGTCAGGCTGCTCTCGAGATAGCCGCGCGCCTTGCCCCATAACTGGTTGTGCACGCACAGGCGGCCCAGGGTCAGCAACAGCCCGGCATCCTGCGGGTGAGCCTGCAACAGGCCTTCGGCCACCTGCAGTTGACGGGCGGCATCGCTGCCATGCAACAAGCCGTAGAGGCGCACCAGATGGCTGTCGTACTGACGCTTGAGGGCGCTCTGCAGCAGGGCTTCGGCCTCTGCCTCGGCACCCAGGTGGCGCAGCTGCTCGACATAGGCCGCGAGCATATCCGGCTCCTGGCGCTGCGCCGTGGACAGCTGCTGCCAGATCTTGGCCAGTGCTGCCAGGCGCTCTTCACGACTGTCCTCGGCAGCCTGCCCGATACTCGCCAGGCGACCGCGCCAGGCCTGCCGTTCCAGCTCGCTGAGGGTGGCGTCGCCGAGCAGTCGCTGCTTGCGCAGTTCCGGCAGCAGGCCCAGCAGGCCCGACCAGTCCTGCTGTTGCAGATACAGCTGCTGCAGCCGCAACAGCACCTGATGCTGCTGCGGATACCGCTCGCGCATGACCTGCAGGGTGTCGCGGGCCGCCTCGGCCTGGCCGCGGGCCAGTTGCAGCTCGGCATGGGTCAGGGCCACGGCCAGTTCGGCCTTCGGCTGACGCTCCAGGGCCCGCTCCAGCAGCGCATCGCTGTCCTCATGCTGGCCCAGTTGCTGCGCCGCTCGCGCCGCGCCCAGGTAATACATCAGCGGCTGCGGCGCACTCTCGGCGGCGCGGCGCAGATGGCGCAGGGCCCGCGCCCAGTGCCCTTCGGCCAGGTCGACAAAACCCAGCTCGGCGGCCATGCGCGTGCGCCGGCGCTCATGCAGGCCCGACCAGGGATTGACCAGGCCGGCCGAGGTCAGGGCGAACCGCAGCAACAGGCGCAGGCCGTACAGCAGCATCCAGAGCACCAGCAGCAGCCCGACAAAGGCCCACAGGCTGGACTCGAAGCGAAAGCCCTTGTAGGCCAGCAGCACATAGCCCTGGTGCTGCGCGATGGCCAGCCCCAGCAGCGTCAGGCCGACTATTGCCGCCAGCACCAGGAGAAGCAGATAAAGGCGTTTCATGGGCGCGGCTCCAGCTCGGTCGACTCGACTTCGACCGCGCTATCGGCCTCGAACTGGGCACGGGCCGATTGTTTGCTGGCGATATAGGCCTGGATCGCATTGAGGCTGTTGCTCAGGTCAGGCACCTTGACCTCGATGGGCCGCCCCAGCAGCTCGTCGATCCGCGCCGCCAGGGCACGGCTGTCCGGATTTTCTGCATTGAAGTGGCTGGCCAGCACATCCCGGGCCTGGCGCAGGGCCTGCTGGTAGACCGCGGTATGGCCATGCAGGGCGGCCCATTGCGCCTGCTCGAAGCTCATGCTCAGGGCCAGGCGCACCTGCGACAGCGCCTGCCCGGCCAGCAGTGGGCGAATATTCTGATCGGCACTGAAATCCAGACGCACATACTGCGCCAGGGTTTCCAGGCCGCGCACCCACCAGCTCTGCGGCTCGCCCTCGGCGGCCAGCTCGCTCAACGCGCCACCTTCGCCGTCGCCGGCAAAGCTCGGCGGCAGAGCTTCGAGCTGCGCGGCCTGATCGCGCAACGCGCCGAGCTGCAGAAACAATCCGGTACGATCCGGATCGAAGCTGCCACGCAAGGCTTCAAGGCTCTTCGCCAGCTGCTCGCGGGCCGCGAAGGCAGCGGGGTCATCCTGGCTGCGCAGGATCTCGTCTGCGCCCTCGACCAGCGCCAGGGCGCTGTTGATGTCCTGCAGCGCCGACAGCCGCAGACTGGCCAGGCGCAGCAGATGCTCGGCTTCGGCCAGTCGCCAGTCCTGACGGCTGGCCCCCAGCAGGCTTTCCAGACGCTGGTTGAGCAGTTGCTGATCGCCCTGCAGCTGACTCAGCAGCCGGCGCTGGCCGTCCAGCTCGGCTGGCGGTGGCAATTGCTGCAGGCGGCTGTCCAGGGCGCGGGTCTTGGCCACCAGATCATCGGTCTGCTCGCGGGTCTGCTGCAGCTGGCCCAGCTGCTGCTGGTCACGCACGTCCAGCGCGCGCAGCTGCCATACACCCCACCCGCCTACGGCCACACCGGCAGCCCCCACCAGCAAGGCCACAGCGGCCAGGGCGTTGCCGCGGGATGGCGGCTTGGCCGGAGGCGGCACCGGCTTGGCGGCGGACGCGTCCACAACGGTTGGTTCCTGTTCGTTCGGGGTAGTCGCTTCGCTCACGTATCCATCCTTTGCATCAGAGGTCGGGGGCAGGTTGCGCCTGCAACGCCGCCAGCAAGGCCGCGGCATTCGCGCCGCGACAGTCCACAACAAATTGCGCACCGGCCGCGCGGGCCATTTCGGCCACCCGCGGACTGGGTACAAACAAGGGTAGACGGGCCAGCTGTGGCCAGTCGTGATCGGCCAGTTCGCGCAAATGCGCAAAACCCTGCCCACTGCTGACCACCAGGCCATTCAGTCGTTCGCCGGCGATACGCTGGGGCAGCACCGCCGGCGGGTATTCCGGCAACAGGCGGCGGTACAGTGGCAGATAGTCCACCTGCACACCTTGGCCGCGCAAGCAGTCGGCGAGTAACTCTCGGCCACCCTCGCCGCGCAGGATCAAAACCTGCGGGGCAACGGCCGCGGCCAGCGCCTGCTGTAATTGCGGCAGGGCGAGCAGGGCCTCGCTGTCATCGCCCCGCTCGGGGTAATACACATTCAGGCCATGCTCACGGAGAATCTGCGCCGTGGCGGCACCGACACTGAACCAGGGCTGTTCGGCCGCAGGCTGGACCTGATAGTGATCGAGCAGGGCCAGGGCCAACCGCGCCGCCGGTTTGCTCACCACTATCACCGCGCAGTAACGCTGCAGATCGAGCAGCAGCGCGCGCTGCTCAGGGCTTTGCGCCAGGGCTTCGATGCGCAGCAGCGGCAGGCTGCTGCTATAAATACCGCGCGCCGCCAGGGTCGCCGCCAGCTCCGCCGATTCCTCGGCCGGCCGGGTCAGCAACAGACGCCAGGCGCTCACTCGGCGGCGGCCTCGCCATACACGGCTTGCAGAATGGCCGCCGCCCCCTGGGCCAGCAACGCCTCGGCCACCTGCACCCCCAGCTGCTCGGCCTGCGCCGCCGGCGCACGGTTTTCCGCCCGCAGCAGCAGACCGCCATCCGGCTGCCCGACCAGGCCGCGCAGCCACAGCTGTTCGCCTTCCAGCACTGCGTAGCAGGCAATCGGTACCTGGCAGCCGCCATTCAGATGCTTGTTCAAGGCGCGCTCGGCGGTCACCCGCAATGCGGTATCGCGGTGATGCAAGGGCGCGAGCAGGGCATGGATTTCGCTATCGGCGCTGCGACATTCGATACCCACCGCACCCTGGCCGCCGGCCGGCAGACTGTCTTCGGCGCTGATCGAGGAGCGGATGCGTGCCTCAAAACCGAGGCGAATCAGGCCGGCGGCGGCAAGGATGATGGCGTCGTACTCGCCGGCATCCAGCTTGGCCAGACGGGTGTTGACGTTGCCACGCAGGAACTGGATTTTCAGATCCGGACGGCGCGCCAGCAGCTGGGCCTGACGGCGCAGGCTGGATGTGCCGACCACGCTGCCGGGCGGCAACGCATCGAGGCTGGCATAGGCATTGGAAACAAAGGCGTCACGCGGGTCTTCGCGCTCGCAGATGCAGTACAGGCCCAGGCCTTCGGGGAAATCCATGGGCACATCCTTCATCGAATGCACGGCGATATCGGCCTGGCCTTCGAGCAGGGCGGTTTCCAGCTCCTTGACGAACAGGCCCTTGCCACCGATTTTCGCCAGGGGCGCATCAAGCAGCTTGTCGCCGCGACTGACCATGGGTACCAGGCTGACGACCAGGCCGGGATGGGCCTGTTCCAGGCGTGCCTTGACGTGCTCGGCCTGCCAAAGGGCCAGGGCGCTTTTACGGGTGGCGATACGGATTTCGCGGGACATGGGCAATTCCAGAAAACGGACTGCCGGGGATAATAACAGGCTGGCTCACATCAGGCCTGCGACCCGGAGTCATCCGGGTTGCCCGTTCAGCCTCAGAGGTGATGCATCAACTTGCGCACCCCGGCCACATGCCGGCGACTGACGATCAATGCCTCCTCGCCCATGCCCTTGAGGTACAGCTGGAAGTGCCCCAGCGGCGTGCGTTGCAAACGCTCGATGCGCTCGCGGGAGACCAGGGCGTTGCGGTGAATGCGCACGAAGCGATCGCCGAATTCGTCTTCCAGGGCTTTCAGCGGCTCATCCAGCAGCACTTCGCCGCCGGCGTGGCGCAGGGTCACGTACTTGTGGTCGGCAATAAAGTAGATCACCTGATCCAGGGGAATCAGCTCGATACCCTTGCGGGTGCGCGCACTGATATGGCTGCGTGGCCCGCCGCCACTCTCGCCGGCGGGCCGAGTCAGGGCCGCCAGTTGCACACGGTTGGGCCGTTCGGCTTTCTTCAGGGCTTCGCTGAGGCTTTCCGCACGCACCGGCTTGACCAGATAACCCACCGCGCTGACCCTGAACGCCTCCAGGGCAAATTCGTCATGGGCGGTACAGAAGATCACCGCTGGCGGCGCTTCGCGCTCGCAGAGTTTGGCGGCAACCTGCAGGCCATCCAGGCCCGGCATACGGATATCCAGCAGCACCACATCGGGCTTCAGGCTATCGATCAGGCTCAGCGCCTCTTCGCCGTTGCTTGCCGCGGGCTCAAGCACACGGTAGCCCTCGAGTTCGCCCACCATTCGGCTCAGGCGCTCGCGGGCCAGGGGTTCGTCATCGACAATCAGGACATTCATAATGCACTGGCTTCCTGCATGGGTCTCGCACAAGGATAGCGTAGACAAGTGAAGTGGCGGCCGTCACGGCGCTCTACGCTGAGACTGGCCCGCGGCCCGAAAAGTGCCACCAGCCGCGCATCAATATTATTCAGCGCCTGCTGGGTCCCTCGCGAAACCTGCGGCGCATCCGGTTGATCGTAGGGATTGCTCACGCACAGCTGGAAGATGCCCTCCTGATAGCTCGCTGCAACGCGCACCAAGCCACCCTCGATACGCGGCTGTATGCCGTAGATCAGGGCGTTCTCCAGCAAGGGCTGCAAGGTCAGCTGTGGAATGGGCAAATCCTCCGGCACGTCGACTATCTCCCACTGCAACTGTAGCCGTTCGCCAAGCCGATAGCGCTCGATCGACAAATATCGCTGCGCCAGCTCCAGCTCGTCGCGCCAGGGCACCAGGCTGCCGGGTTTGGCCAGGCTGGCGCGGAACAGGTCGGACAGGTCCAGCACCGCCTGCTCGGCCTTGTGCGGATCGATCACCACCAGGCTGGCGATGCTGTTCAGGCTGTTGAACAGAAAGTGCGGGCGGATGCGCGCCTGCAACGACTCGATGCGTGCACGCAGCTCGGCCTGCTCCTGCCGGCGCCATTGGCTCTGCAGATAAAAATAGCGTAGCAGCAACGCCGACATGATCAGGCTGATCAGGGCGTGGCGCAGATACAGGTTGACCTCGCCGGTGCGCGGCAACGGCCCGCCCAGCTGGTAGTACTCGGCCACCGCGGTACAGATCAGGGTCAGGCCAACCACTATGGCGCAGCACAGCACCCCGGCCACCGCCACGCGCATGCGCGCCATCAATGGCCGCAACCGACACAGCAGGGCCGCCGAGAGCAGCACGTTCCATTGCACGAACAGCGAAGTCAGGGCCAGGCGCACCCAGTCGAAGCCGGGCAGCATGGGTTCCGAGAGCACCAGCACCAGCACCAGCAGCTCGGCCAGCAGCACCATGCTCAGCAGCGCATCGGGCTGGCATAGCTCGGGCACGAAGAAGTCATCGAGGGGCTGTGCGGCGGGAGTAGGTATTGTTGTTTTCATCGGCGCAGTTTCCGCGTAGCCCGGCCCAGCGGCAAGATAGACAGTCCCGGCCGGGCAAAATAAAGCGCCGGGATGCGCTGCGGCCGCTCAAACTGTGACGCAGGCAACAGAGCCCGGGCGCGGATCGCGCCGACGAAGCAGCGCGGCGAATTTGCCCTTGAGCCTGTTATTATCCGCACAATTTTCCGCCTTGCTGGCTGCAGGGCAGCCAGCGCGCTTTAGCGCACCAGCCGAGTGAAGCCCATGAGCACTGAAAAAACCAATCAATCCTGGGGCGGCCGCTTCAGCGAGCCTGTCGACGCCTTCGTCGCCCGCTTTACCGCTTCCGTCGAATTTGACAAGCGCCTGTATCGCCACGACATCATGGGCTCCATCGCCCACGCCACCATGCTGGCCAAGGTCGGCGTACTCAGCGATGCCGAGCGCGACACCATCATCGACGGCCTCAAGCAGATCCAGACGGAAATCGAAGCCGGCCAGTTCGACTGGCGCGTCGACCTGGAAGACGTGCACATGAACATCGAGGCGCGTCTGACCGACCGCATCGGCGTCACCGGCAAGAAGCTGCACACCGGCCGTAGCCGCAACGACCAGGTGGCCACCGATATCCGCCTGTGGCTGCGCGACGAGATCGACCTGATCCTCGGCGAAATCACCCGCCTGCAGCAGGGCCTGCTGGATCAGGCTGAGCGTGAAGCCGAGACCATCATGCCCGGCTTTACCCACCTGCAAACCGCTCAACCGGTGACCTTCGGCCACCATCTGCTGGCCTGGTTCGAGATGCTCAGCCGCGATTACGAGCGCCTGGTCGACTGCCGCAAGCGCACCAACCGCATGCCGCTTGGCAGCGCAGCGCTGGCCGGCACCACCTACCCGATTCAGCGCGAAGTCACCGCCGAGCTACTGGGTTTCGACGCCGTCGGCGGCAACTCCCTGGACGGCGTGTCGGATCGCGACTTCGCCATCGAATTCTGCGCCGCCGCTTCGATTGCCATGATGCACCTGTCGCGCTTCTCCGAAGAGCTGGTGCTGTGGACCAGCGCGCAGTTCCAGTTTATCGACCTGCCGGATCGCTTCTGCACCGGCAGCTCGATCATGCCGCAGAAGAAAAACCCCGATGTACCAGAGCTGGTGCGCGGCAAGACCGGCCGCGTATTCGGCGCCCTGACCGGCCTGCTGACCCTGATGAAGGGCCAGCCCCTGGCCTACAACAAGGACAACCAGGAAGACAAGGAACCGCTGTTCGACGCCGCCG
>CAZOEC010000106.1:0-16511 GCA_964578635.1 uncultured Pseudomonas sp. | reverse complement strand
AAGCGCTGTTCGAAGCGCGCCAGGGTCTGCGGGCCGAGGTTGATTTCCGGGATCAGCACCAGGGCCTGCTTGCCGGCCTCCAGGGTTTCGCGGATCAGTTGCAGGTAGACCTCGGTCTTGCCGCTGCCGGTCACCCCGGCCAGGAGAAAGGTGCTGAAGCTGCCCAGGCCCGAGCGGATTGCTTCGCTGGCCGCGCGCTGTTCGGCATTCAGCGGCAGTTCCGGCTGGGCCAGCCAGTTGGCGTGGCGCTCGCTGGGTGCATGGCGGCGCACTTCGACCTGTACCAGGCCTTTTTCCAGCAACAGATCGAGGCTGTCCTTGTTCAGCTGCAGCTTGCTCAGCAGCGCATGGGCGACGCCGTGGGGGTGTTGGGCCAGGGTTTTCAGCGCATCCCTCTGGCGCGGCGCGCGGCTCAGGCGTGGATCATCGAACTGCGCGCCTTCAGTGACCGACCAGAAGCGCTGCTGGCGTACTTCCGCCGGCTCGCCCTGGCGCAGCAGCACCGGCAACGCCCAGCTCAGGGTGTCGCCGAGGCTGTGCTGGTAATACTGCGCAGTCCACAGGCACAGCTTGAACAGCGCGGGCGGCAGCGGCGATTGGGCGTCGAGCAGTTGCAGGGCGGGCTTGAGTTTGTCCGCCGGGACTTCGCTGTGCTCGGTCACCTCGATCAGAATGCCGATCATCTCGCGCCGGCCAAACGGCACGCGCAGCCGTGCGCCAGGCTGCAGAGCGCTGCGCGGCACACCGGGCGGGGCACGGTAGTCGAACAGGCGACGCAGCGGCGAGGGCAAGGCGAGGCGCAGAATGACGTCGGGCACGCAAAGGCTCCAGCTGGAAGGGCGCGATCTTAACACGCAGCCAGTCGACGGCCGGCCTTGCGTCGCTGCGGTGCTCTGGTATTATCGCCGGCCTAATTCCGTGCGGTACCTGACAATAGTGTCTGGTGGCGGCACGACAGCCCTGAGGAATCACCATGAAAGCCGATATCCACCCGAACTATGTAGCCATCACCGCCACCTGCAGCTGTGGCAACGTGATCGAAACTCGCTCCACCCTGGGCAAAGCTCTGAGCCTGGACGTGTGCAACGAGTGCCACCCGTTCTACACCGGCAAGCAGAAAATGCTGGATACCGGCGGCCGTGTTGATCGCTTCAAGCAGCGTTTCGGCATGTTCGGCGCCAAGCAGTAAGCTTGCGCGCAGCGACGCAGACCTCTATGGGTTGCATCGCGCTACTGAAAAAGGCGTCCCTAGTGGGCGCCTTTTTCGTTTTCGGCGTTTATTCAGGTGCCGCGCTGGCGTTCTGCCCGGCCCCCGGCAAATTGCCCAGTGCCAAGGTGCAGCGGGTGGTGGATGGCGACACCTTGCGTCTGGTCGATGGGCGCAATGTGCGTCTGATCGGTCTGAATACGCCTGAGCTGGGGCGGCAGGGGCGTTCCGCCGAGCCCTTTGCGGATGTCGCGCGCAAGCGCTTGCAGGCCCTGGTAGCGGCCAGCGATGGCATTGTCTCGTTGCAGTACGGCCAGCAGGCCAAGGATCACTACGGGCGCACCCTGGCGCATGCCTATGACAGCCGTGGGCGCAACCTGGAGGCGCAGTTGCTCGCCGAGGGCCTGGGCTATCTGGTGGCTGTTGCGCCCAATCTGGCGCTGGTGCAGTGCCAGCAAGCCGCCGAGCGCAGTGCGCGGCAGGCGCGTGCCGGGCTCTGGCAGCGTTCGCCTGCGCAAACACCCAAGCAGTTGAACCGTGGCGGCTTTGCCCTGGTGCAGGGCCAGGTCGAGCGTGTCGAGCGTAATGGCGGCGGGCTGTGGCTGGAAATGGGCGATTCGCTGGTGCTGCATATCGCCCCGCGTGTGCTGGACAATTTCGACCAGCGTGCTGTTCGGGGCCTTGAGGGGCGCAGGGTCGAGGCCCGCGGCTGGGTGATCGATCGTTCCAGGCGTGGCGGTTTACGCGCGGGGCAGGCGCGCTGGATGCTGCCGTTGACCGATAAGGCCATGTTGGAGGTGTTGCCATGATCCTGCGCGTACTGACGTTGTTTGTCCTGCTGATGCAGCTGGCAGGCTGTGCGGTCAACCCGGCTACCGGTCGCAGCAACTTCGTGACGATGAGCGAGCAGCAGGAGCTGGACCTCGGCCGCCGCTACAACCAGCAGATCCTCAAGCAGAATCCGCGCTACGCCGACGAGAAGCTGCAGGCCTATGTGCAGCAGGTCGGCGAGCGGGTGGCGAAGAGTAGCCACCGCAACCAGCTGGCCTATCAGTTCACCGTGGTCGACAGCCCGGATATCAACGCCTTCGCCTTGCCGGGCGGCTATATCTATATCCACCGTGGGCTGCTGGCCTACCTCGGTTCGGAAGCCGAACTGGCCGCCGTGCTCGCTCACGAAGTGGGCCACGTTACCGCGCGGCACAGCGTGCAGCAGCAAAGTCAGTCCACCGCCTGGGGCTTGCTTGGCCAGGCCGTGGCGATTGGCACGGGCGTGGGTGCTGCTGCCGATGTCACTGGCGTGCTGGGCAGCGCCTTTGTTCGTGGCTATGGCCGCGATATGGAGCTGGAGGCTGACGGTCTGGGGGCGCAGTATCTGGCCCGCAGTGGCTATGATCCGCAGGCGATGATCGAAGTGGTCAAGGTGCTGAAGAATCAGGAGGTTTTCAGTCGCGATCAGGCCGCCAAGCGTGGTCAGGCGCAGCCGGCCGGCGGTTACCACGGGTTGTTCGATACCCACCCGGATAACGACCGGCGTTTGCAGCAGGTGCTGGGCCCCGCTCGGGCCTTGGCCACCGGCCAGCAAGAGGTCAATCGCGAGGCTTTTCTCAGGCACCTGGAGGGCCTGCCCTTTGGTGACTCCGCCGAAACCGGGGTGCGTCGCGGTCAACGTTTCTACCATGCCGATCTGAACTTCACCCTGGCCTTTCCCAAGGGCTGGAGCCTGCTCAATCGCCCGGATGCGCTGATCGGTCACACCGCCGATCAGCAGGCGTTTATTGCCATGACGCTTGAGGATAACCCGCAGAGTCTTACGCCGGCTGAGCTGCTGCGCCAGTGTGTCGGCGGCCAGCGCCTGGTGGCCGTGGTCGAGTTGCAGCAGGCCGGCCTCAAGGGCTACAGCGCGGTAATTCCAGGCAATGCCGCCAAGCGCGTGGCGGTTATCCAGCAGGGGCCGCGGGTTTACCTGTTTGTCGGTGCGGTGCGTGGTCAGGTCTCGCTGGAAAGCCAGGACGAGCAGTTTCTCAGCGTGATCAAAAGCTTCCGGCCGATGACCCGTGCCGAGTACCAGCAGGCGCAGCCGCTGCGTTTGCATAGGGTCAAGGTCAAGCCGGGGCAGACCATCGAAACGCTGGCCAAGGGCAGCAAGTTGCCGGGCGATGCCCTGGCGACCCTGCGTTTGCTGAATAATCTCTATCCTGATGGCGAGCCCAGACCGAGGGATTGGCTTAAAGTCGTACGCTAAGATGCTGGACAATCGGCGGGCTTGTCAGTCTTGTGCAGCCGTATGCAACTTGCGTATCCTCGGCCGCCTGCCTGTTCAACAGCCCAAAGCGGAAATGCCAACATGTCTGATTTGAAAACAGCCGCTCTCGAATATCACGCCCATCCCCGTCCGGGTAAGCTGAGTGTCGAGCTAACCAAACCTACCGCCACTGCCCGTGACCTGTCGCTGGCGTACAGCCCGGGTGTCGCTGAGCCTGTGCGGGAAATCGCGCGTGATCCGGAGCTGGCGTACCGCTACACCGGCAAGGGTAACCTGGTGGCAGTTATTTCCGACGGCACCGCGATCCTGGGTCTTGGCGACCTCGGTCCGCTGGCTTCCAAGCCGGTGATGGAAGGCAAGGGCGTGCTGTTCAAGCGCTTTGCCGGTATCGACGTATTCGACATCGAAGTCGAGTCCGAGAGCCCGCAGGCCTTTATCGACACCGTACGTCGCATCTCCATCACCTTCGGTGGCATCAACCTGGAAGACATCAAGGCACCCGAGTGCTTTGAAATCGAACGCACGCTGATCGAACAGTGCGACATTCCGGTGTTCCACGATGACCAGCACGGCACCGCGATCGTCACCGCAGCCGGCATGCTCAACGCCCTGGAAATCGCCGGCAAGACCCTGCCGGAAGCCAAGATCGTCTGCCTGGGTGCCGGCGCTGCCGCCATCTCCTGCATGAAGCTGCTGGTGAGCATGGGTGCCAAGGTCGAGAACATCTTTATGATCGACCGCAAGGGCGTGATCCACGCCGGTCGCGACGATCTGAACCAGTACAAGGCAGTGTTCGCCAGCGAAACCGACAAGCGCACCCTGTCCGATGCACTGGATGGCGCTGACGTATTCGTCGGTCTGTCGGGCGCAAACCTGCTGGCTCCTGAAGATCTCAAGCGCATGGCATCGACCCCGATCGTGTTCGCCTGCTCCAACCCGGATCCGGAAATCAAGCCGGAGCTGGCCCATGAAGTGCGCGATGACGTGATCATGGCCACCGGTCGCTCCGACTACCCGAACCAGGTCAACAACGTACTGGGCTTCCCCTTCATCTTCCGTGGTGCCCTGGACGTTCGCGCCACCCGCATCAACGAAGAAATGAAGATCGCCGCTGCCCTGGCCCTGCGTGATCTGGCCAAGCTGCCGGTGCCGCAGGAAGTCTGCGACGCCTATGGCGGTATTGCCCTGTCGTTCGGTCGCGAGTACATCATTCCGAAGCCGATGGACCCACGCCTGATCACCGTCGTCTGCGACGCGGTGGCCAAGGCTGCCATCGAAAGCGGTGTGGCGACCCTGCCGTATCCGAAGCACTACCCACTGCAGTCGGTGGATGACGTGTTCAACGGCTAAGCCGACACGCAATAAAAAACCCGCTTCGGCGGGTTTTTTATTGCGTGTCGATACTGTGTGCTGCACGTGCGTGTGAAGGGGTTGCACCCTGCCCGCGGCACAGGCCGCTGGGCAGGGTGACGCATAGGCTAGAACAGATCGAAGGGGGCGGCTTCGTCCGCGGGTAGCGGGCTGCCGGGAATGCCCAGGCCCATCTCGAACTCGCCCATGGACGGCGGCGAGTCTTCGCTCTTGAACAGCTCGTAGTAGGCATCCTGTGTGCCCGGGCTGGCGATGCGGCCGCTGTGCGGGTCGATGCGCAGGGTCAACATGCCTTCGGGCTCGGCCTGCAGGTGGCTGGGCTTGTCTTTCAGTGCCGCCGCCATGTAGTTCATCCAGATGGGCAGGGCCACGGTGCCGCCATACTCGTTGCGGCCGAGGCTCTCGGGCTGGTCGAAGCCGGCCCAGACGGTGGTGATGTAGTCGGCGTTGTAACCCGAGAACCAGCTGTCTTTGGATTCGTTAGTGGTACCGGTCTTGCCAGCCAGGTCATCGCGGCCGAGCGCCATGGCGCGGCGTCCGGTGCCGCGCTTGATCACGTCCTGGAGCATGCTGGTCATGATATAGGCGGTGCGCTCGTCGATGATCCGTTCGGCGATGATGGGTTGGGCCTGGTCGGCGAGTGGCAGTTCGTTGGCCTCCAGGACGTGCTTCTCCGCGCTATCGGGGGTTTGTGCCGGGTTGGCGACAAACAAGAGCTGCCCTGCGCGATCTTCTATGCGCTCGATCAGATAGGGCTCGGTTTTATAGCCGCCGCTGGCGAACACGCTCCAGCCTTCGGCGATTTCCATAGGGGTCAGGCTCGCCGTACCCAGGGCCAGGGAGAGGTTTGGCGGGAGGTCCTTCTTCTCGAAACCGAAGCGCTCGATATAGCGCAGGGTGCTGTCGATGCCGAGATCCTGCAGCAGGCGAATGGAAACCAGGTTGCGGGATTTGTACAGCGCTTCACGCAGGCGGATCGGGCCGAGGAAGGTGTTGTTGTCGTTCTTCGGTCGCCATACCTGGGAGAGGGCGTCGTCGGCAAAGACGATGGGGGCATCGTTGACCAGGGTGGCGGCGGTATAGCCTTTATCCAGTGCGGCGCTGTAGACGAACGGTTTGAAACTGGAGCCGGGCTGACGCTTGGCCTGGGCGGCGCGGTTGTAGTTGCTCTGCTCGAAGGAGAAACCGCCAACCAGTGCGCGAATAGCCCCGTCCTGTGGGTCGAGGGACACCAATGCGCTTTGTGCGGCGGGCAGCTGCACAAAGCGCAGGCTGTCGTCGTCCTGGCGTTGCACGCGAATCAGGTCGCCAACCTGCACCACATCTCCCGGGCGTTGGGGGCGTGGGCCGATGCTGTTGGTGTGGAGGAAAGGGCGCGCCCATTTCATGCTGTCCCAGGCCACTGCCGTTTCTTCGCCGGTGCGGGTCAGGACGAGGATGCCGCTGTTCTCGACCGCGGTGACGATTGCAGGCTCGAGACCACCCAGAGAGCTGAGCTTGTTCAGGCTAATCAGCCAGTTTTCCCGGGACATGTCGGGCAGGCGCTTCTCCGGTCCGCGATAGCCGTGGCGTTGATCGTAGTCGATCAGTCCCTCGCGGACGGCGTGGTTGGCGGCCTGCTGCAGGTCGCTGGGGACCGTGGTGGTGACGTTGAAACCTTCGGTATAGGCGTCGCTGCCGTAGCGGCCGACCATCTCGGCCCGGGCCATTTCCGCCACGTAAGGCGCATCCAGTTCGGGCCGGGGAACGTGGTAACTGACATTGATGGGTTCGGCCAAAGCTTCTTCATAGCGCTGTTGATCGATGCGGCCAAGGCTGTACATGCGCCCGAGAATCCAGTCGCGGCGCTCCATGGCGCGAGACGGATTGATCAGCGGATTGAAGCGCGACGGAGCTTTGGGCAGGCCGGCAATCATGGCCATTTGCGCCAGGCTGATTTCGCCAATGGGTTTGCCGTAATAGACGTGGGACGCCGCCTCGATCCCATAGGCACGGTTACCCAGGTAGATCTTGTTGACGTAGAGCTCGAGGATTTCGTTCTTGCTCAGCTCCCGCTCGATCTGCAGGGCGAGGAGGATTTCAGTGATCTTGCGCGAGAAGCTGCGTTCGCTGGTAAGGAAGAAGTTCTTCGCCACCTGCATGGTGATAGTGCTGCCGCCGGTCTGGATCTGGCCGCTTTTCAGAATTTGCGTTGCAGCGCGCATCAGGCTGGTCAGGTCGACGCCATAATGATTGGCAAAATTATCGTCTTCGGCGGCCAGCAAGGCGCTGATGAAATCCTCGGGGATATCGGCGAAGGCAATGGGGGAACGGCGCATTTCGCCGAACTCGGCGATCAGCTTGGCGTCGCTGCTGTAGACCCGTAGAGGAATCTGCAGCTGGATGCTGCGTAAAGATTCGACGGATGGAAGGCTGGGGCTAAGATAAAGAAACGCGCCGCTGAAACTGAGTAGCAGACCACAAAAAGCAGCGACGCAAGACCAGAAGAAAAATCGCACAAGACGCATCAAGATTTTCGGATTTCCAGATAAAAGAACGAGTTAAGCGAAACTCAAGGTTAAAAGAGAAAAACTGATCACATTATAAGCGGTTTTTTTGCCAGGTAGCCATTTGCGCTTCTGTCAAGACTGTTATTTAATGTGAAAAAACATAAATAGTCCGTAAGTCGCGGATGCCAATAGGAAATCGGTCGTGCTAGGGCTCTTCAATAAGAAAGCGAATACGCTACTCGGGATCGATATCAGCTCGACCTCCGTCAAGCTCCTCGAATTGAGTCGCTCAGGAAGCCGCTACAAGGTAGAGGCTTACGCTGTCGAGCCGCTCCCGCCCAATGCTGTGGTCGAGAAAAACATCGCCGAGCTCGAAGGTGTCGGACAGGCCCTTTCACGCGTTCTGGCGAAAGCCAAAAGCGGCGTGAAAACGGTTGCTGTGGCCGTCGCCGGTTCTGCGGTGATTACCAAGACCATCGAGATGGAGGCCGGGCTTTCCGACGACGAGCTGGAAAATCAGCTGACGATCGAAGCCGACCAATATATTCCCTACCCGCTTGAAGAAGTGGCGATCGACTTCGAAGTGCAGGGGCCTTCCCCGCGCAATGCGGATCGCGTCGAGGTGCTGCTGGCGGCATGCCGCAAGGAGAACGTCGAGGTGCGCGAAGCCGCCCTGGCGTTGGCCGGGCTGACAGCCAAGGTGGTCGATGTCGAAGCCTATGCCTTGGAGCGTGCCTATGGCTTGCTCGTAGAGCAGATGGGGGGTGGTCGAGACGAGCTGACCGTAGCCGTGGTCGATATTGGCGCGACCATGACCACTCTCAGCGTTCTGCACAATGGACGGACCATCTACACCCGTGAGCAATTGTTTGGGGGCAAGCAGCTCACTGAAGAGATTCAGCGTCGCTATGGCCTGTCTGTGGAAGAAGCCGGTCTTGCAAAAAAACAAGGCGGTCTCCCGGATGACTACGACAGTGAAGTTTTGCAACCGTTCAAAGAGGCTGTGGTCCAGCAGGTCGCACGCTCCCTGCAGTTCTTCTTTGCCGCGGGCCAGTTCAACGATGTCGATTACATCCTGCTCGCCGGCGGTACGGCTTCCATTCCCGACCTCGATCGCCTGATCCAGCAAAAGATTGGCACGCAGACCTTGGTAGCCAATCCCTTTGCCGATATGGCGCTGAGCGGCAAAGTCAATGCGGGAGCCCTGGCCAGTGATGCGCCGGCATTGATGATCGCCTGTGGTCTGGCAATGAGGAGTTTCGACTGATGGCGCGGATTAACCTTCTCCCATGGCGCGAGCAGCTGCGTGAAGAGCGCAAGCAGCGTTTCCTAGTCACGCTGGCCGGCGTCCTAGTGGTCGCTGCCGGTGTGGTCTTCCTTGGTGACCAGTATCTGAGCGGTGCAATTGAGCGGCAAGATGCCCGCAATGAGTTTGTGCGCAAGGAAATTGCCGTGCTGGACGCGCGCATCAAGGAAATTAGCGAGCTGAAGACGCGTCGTGAGCAGCTTTTGGAGCGAATGAAGATTATTCAGGATCTGCAAGGCAACAGACCCATTATTGGGCGCGTATTCGATCAGCTGGTTCGCACTCTTCCCGATGGTGTTTATTTCAGTGCCGTCAAAATGACGGCTAAAAATATCGCCATCGTCGGTGCGGCAGAGTCAAATAATCGAGTTTCCAACTTGATGCGCAATCTTGATGCTTCGGAGTGGCTTACCCAGCCTAATCTGACCGAAGTCAAGTCGGTTACGGCAGGCGCTGTAGATCAGGCCAACGTGTTCAAGCTGAGTGTGCAGCAAACGCAGCCGGCGCTTGAAACGCAGGAGGTCAAGTAATGAGCCTGAATGATTCGTTGGAAAGCCTGCGTCAAATAAACTTGAGCGATCTGGACTTTAATAACGTCGGTTCGTGGCCTGCGGCAATAAAATTTATCGCCAGCCTGCTCTTGCTGATAGTTGTGCTGGCGCTAGGGTATAACTTTCATCTGAAAGACTTGCAGGCGGAGTTCGAGCGTAAGCAAGGTGAGGAGGCTTCGTTAAAGAGTCAGTTCTCTACGAAAGCCTTTCAAGCTGCGAACCTTGAAGCATACAAAGAACAGATGGCGGAGATGGAGGTTTCTTTCGGCTCCATGCTCAAGCAGTTGCCCAGCGATACCGAGGTTCCAGGGCTGCTGGAAGATATAACTCGGACCGGGTTGGGTAGTGGTCTGGAGTTCGAGGAAATCAAGTTGCTGCCTGAAGCAACTCAGCAGTTTTATATTGAATTGCCTATTCAGATTAAAGTGGTCGGTAACTATCACGATCTGGCAACATTTGTCAGTGGCGTGGCGAGCTTACCCCGTATTGTGACGCTGCATGATTTTGAGTTGTTGCCATCTGCCTCGGATAGCAGTTCGACCTTGCGCATGAGTATCTTGGCCAAGACTTATCGCTACAATGATAAGGGGCTGCAAAAATGAAGTTCTCGAATTCGTTGTTCATCTGCGCTGTGCTGGGGTTGAGCGGCTGTGGCGCAAATCATGATTTTTCCGATCTTCAGGCTTATATGGACGAGGTGCGTGCACGTCCCAAGGGCTCTATTGAGCCCCTGCCAAAATTCCAGCCTTATGAAAGTTTTACCTACTCCGCTGCGTCAATGCGTAACCCTTTTCAGCCGCCTATCAAGATTGATATGACCAAACGGGAGAAGGGTTCAAAGGATATTAAGCCTGACGAGTCGCGGACCAAGCAGTTTCTTGAAGACTTTAATATAGAAGTCTTTCAAATGGTTGGCACGCTCGCAAATGACGGTGGTGTATTTGCATTAGTCAGTGGTGCTGGCGGTGTCCATCGGGTCAAGGTGGGTGACTACTTGGGGCGTAATCATGGGCGCATTCTGGCCATTGATGAGTCGAAAATCGATGTGGTTGAAATCGTTCCAGATGGTGAAGGTGGCTGGCTGGAACGGCCGCGCAGCCTCTCCCTTAAGGAGCGCTCTTAATAAGAGCGGAGTGAATATGAAGAAAAATAACCGGTCTGCCCAACGGAACCTGATAATGAATAGCTCCCTTTCGCGTTTAGGTCTTTCCCTGTTGGCCGGGTTGTTGTCGCCATCGCTCCTGGCTGCGGATCTGCAGAAGCTTGATGTTGCGGCGCTGCCTGGCGACAAAGTCGAATTGAAATTGACCTTTGATGAGCCGGTGTTGGCTCCGCGTGGTTACACCATCGAGCAGCCTGCGCGTATTGCTCTGGATCTGCCGGGGGTGTCCAACAAGCTGGGCGCGAAGAATCGTGAGTTGGGCGTCGGCAATGCGCGAAGTGTGACAGTCGTTGAGGCCAAAGATCGTACTCGGCTGATTATCAATTTGACCAATCTGGCACCGTACAGCACCAGGGTTGAAGGTAATAATCTTTATGTGGTTGTTGGTGAGGGCGCTCGTACGGCGACCGCTGCTGTGCAGCCTACGCCTGTGGCCACTGCCGCGCCGGCCAAGGTGTATGCGCCGCAAGGTCGGGCTATCAGCAATATCGATTTTCAACGTGGCGATCAGGGCGAGGGTAATGTCGTCATTACCCTATCGGATGCTTCGGTGAGTCCTGATATTCAGGATCAGGGCGGCAAGATCCGCCTGGACTTTGCCAGAACCCAGCTCCCTGAATCCCTGCGCGTACGTCTGGATGTGAAGGATTTTGCCACGCCGGTACAGTTTGTCAGCGCTAGCGGTTCGGCTGACAAGGCCAGTATCGTTATCGAGCCCACGGGGCTTTATGACTACTTGGCGTACCAGACCGACAACAAGCTGACCCTGAGCATCAAGCCCTTGACTCAGGACGATGTCGAGTCCCGAAAAGCCGAACGTTTTGCCTATACCGGTGAGAAGCTCTCGCTGAATTTCCAGGATATCGATGTGCGTTCGGTGCTGCAGTTGATTGCCGACTTTACCGACTTGAACCTGGTGGCCAGTGACACGGTTTCCGGCAATATCACGCTGCGTTTGCAGAATGTGCCCTGGGATCAGGCGCTGGATTTGGTCCTGAAAACCAAAGGGCTGGATAAGCGCAAAATTGGCAACGTGTTGCTGGTCGCGCCGGCGGATGAAATTGCTGCGCGTGAGCGGCAGGAGTTGGAGTCGCAGAAGCAGATTGCCGAGCTGGCCCCCCTGCGTCGCGAGCTGATTCAGGTCAATTATGCCAAGGCCTCTGATATGGCCAAGTTGTTCCAGTCGGTCACCAGTGCCGAAGGTGCTGGTGATGATCGCGGCTCGATTACTGTCGATGATCGAACCAACAGTATTATTGCCTACCAGACTCAGGAGCGTCTTGACGAGCTGCGTCGTATTGTTGCGCAGCTCGATATTCCCGTGCGTCAGGTAATGGTTGAGGCGCGTATTGTTGAAGCGAATGTGGACTTCGACAAGTCGCTAGGTGTCGAGTGGCGTGGTGTAAGCCTCGGTGATAATAACTTCGTTGTGGGCGGGACCAATAGCCTGATCAAGGGGACTGACCCTCTTGAAATTCAGGCGGGTAATTTTGTTGATCTGGGAGCAATTGGTGCGAATACCGGCCTGAACTTGGGCTTTATTACCAACAATACCCTGCTCGATCTTGAACTTTCCGCGATGGAAAAGACCGGGAATGGCGAGGTGATTTCGCAGCCCAAGGTAGTCACCTCGGATAAAGAAACTGCAAAGATTCTGAAGGGGGCTGAAATCCCTTATCAGGAGGCCAGCTCCAGTGGTGCCACAAGTACGTCCTTCAAGCAGGCTGCTCTGTCTTTGGAAGTGACACCGCAGATTACGCCGGATAACCGTATCATCATGGAAGTCAAGGTAACCAAGGATGCCCCCGACTTTACTAACGCTGCAGCTAGCGGTGGTGTCCCGGCGATCAGTAAGAACGAGGTTAATGCCAAGGTGCTTGTGGCTGACGGCGAAACGATCGTAATCGGCGGTGTGTTCTCCAATACCCAGAGTAAGTCGGTAGACAAAGTCCCCTTCCTTGGTGATATTCCCTACTTGGGTGCCCTGTTCCGGCGTGATCTGGTCAAAGACAGCAAGTCCGAGTTGCTGATTTTCCTCACCCCACGCATCATGAACAATCAAGCCGTTGCGGTGAGCCGTTGATTAAGTGCGTAATTTGATTCTCGTCGGCCCGATGGGTGCTGGTAAAAGCACCATCGGGCGCTTGCTTGCCAAAGAACTGCGATTACCCTTCAAGGACTCGGATAAGGAGATCGAGCAGCGCACGGGGGCGGATATTCCCTGGATCTTCGATGTCGAGGGTGAGCAGGGTTTTCGTGATCGTGAGCAGGCAGTGATTGCCGAGCTGTGTGAGGTGGATGGCATGGTGCTGGCCACCGGCGGTGGCGCGGTGATGCGCTCGGAGAATCGTGCAGCGCTGCGCGGCGGCGGTCGTGTGGTGTATTTGCATGCCTCGGTCGAGCAGCAGGTGGATCGCACATCGCGGGACCGCAATCGTCCTTTGCTGCGCTCGCCAAATCCCGGAAAAGTGCTGGCCGACCTGTTGGCTATTCGTGATCCCCTGTATCGCGAAATCGCAGATGTAGTAGTGGAAACCGATGAGCGCCCACCCCGTATGGTCGTTCAAGAGATACTGGAGCGCATCGAAGCGCTTCCTCCCCGTTAAAGCGCAGGCTGAACTGCGCTATCCTAGGGCCCTTTGCAATCTGGGGGCTTTATGCAAACTCTTCATGTCGAGCTCGGCGAGCGCACTTACCCCATTTATATCGGGAGCGACTTGCTGCGCCGTACGGATTTGTTGGCGGCGCATATCGCTGGCCGGCAGGTGGCCATTGTCACCAATGAAACGGTTGCCCCTCTTTATCTGGCGGCTCTGCAGCAGGCGCTGGCGGGGTATAGCGTG
Organism: uncultured Pseudomonas sp.; assembly: GCA_964578635.1. GTDB lineage: Bacteria > Pseudomonadota > Gammaproteobacteria > Pseudomonadales > Pseudomonadaceae > Aquipseudomonas. The sequence goes on along the minus strand of CAZOEC010000106.1, from coordinate 3,316 downwards.
ACTTCTGTTGTCTTGCCGGATGGCGAGGCCTTCAAGACCTGGGAGACCCTGCAGCTCGTGTTCGACGGTTTGCTGGGCGCGCGACATGATCGGCGCACGACCGTCATCGCCCTGGGTGGTGGTGTGATCGGTGATATGGCCGGCTTTGCCGCGGCTTGCTACCAGCGCGGCGTCAATTTTATTCAGGTGCCTACCACCTTGTTGTCCCAGGTTGACTCATCGGTGGGTGGTAAGACCGGGATCAACCATCCGCTGGGCAAGAATATGGTGGGGGCGTTTTACCAGCCGCAGGCAGTCCTGATCGATACCGCCAGCCTGGCGACCTTGCCGGCTCGCGAGCTGTCCGCAGGTCTGGCTGAGGTGATCAAGTATGGGTTGATCTGCGACGAGCCATTTCTGTCCTGGCTGGAAGAGCATATGGCGGCATTGCGCGGTCTCGATCAGGCGGCGCTGACGGCTGCCATTGCCCGTTCCTGTGCAGCCAAGGCACGTGTAGTCGCTGCCGATGAGCGCGAGTCTGGCGTGCGTGCCACCTTGAACCTGGGGCATACCTTTGGCCATGCCATCGAGACCCATCAAGGCTATGGCGCATGGTTGCATGGCGAGGCCGTGGCGGCCGGAACCGTAATGGCGCTGGATATGTCCGAGCGTCTGGGCTGGATTTCCGCCGCCGAGCGTGATCGCGGGGTGCGTTTGTTCGTGGCGGCCGGGCTACCGGTGGTTCCGCCGCTGGACATGACTCCGGAAGATTTTATGGAGCATATGGCCGTCGACAAGAAAGTGCTGGATGGCCAGCTGCGCCTGGTTTTGTTGCGAGGTTTGGGGGCGGCGGTTGTCACTGCCGATTTTGCCCCCGAGGTGTTGAATGCCACGTTGTGCGCAGATTATGCGGCGCAACTGGATCGGCTTAAAAATTAATGAGTGCACCATGACCAGTTTGCATGCTGACGAGGCGTTTCTCGATCATTACCACTTCACTCACGATCCCTTTGCTGCGCGAGTGCCGGGTTTCAAGTTCTATCCTGCGCAGCGCAAGCCTGTTCTCGGGCAGTTGCATCACCTGGCGCGCTACAGCCAGTTGCTGCTGGTGGTCAGCGGTCCTGAGGGCGGCGGCAAAACCCTGCTGCGTCAGGCGCTGGTGGCCAGTACCAATAAGCAGTCGGTGCAGAGTGTCGTGGTGTCCGCCAAGGGCGCATCCGATCCTGCCAGTATTCTGCGTCTGCTCGCCCAGGGCTTGCAGGTGCAGCGTGGCGACCTGCCATCGATTCTGGCTCAGGTTGGCCAGTTGGCGCTTACCGGGCAGGAGGTTTATGCCCTGGTCGATGATGCGCAGGACCTCAGCGATGCTGCGTTGAGCAGTCTGCTGAGTCTTGCTGCAGGCAATGCGGAAGGTCGTCCCCATGTATTCCTGTTTGCCGAGTCGGGGATTCTCTCGCGTCTCGAGCAGCTGGCGGCTGGTGAAGAGTGTTTTCATGTCATCGAGCTGCAGCCCTACAGCGAAGAGGAGACGCGCGAGTACCTGGCGCTGAGGCTGGATGGGGCCGGGCAGGGCATCGAGATTCTCTCGGATGCACAGGTTGCCGCTATCCATGAGCAGTCCGGCGGCTGGCCGGGGGCGATTAACCGGGTGGCGCACGAAACCCTGATCGAAGCCATGCTGGCGGATCGCCGGGCAGCGGGTCGTAAAGGCTTCGCCTGGAACTTACCGAAAAAACATCTGTTGGCCCTGCTGGTCGTGAGTCTCGGGGTGCTGGCTGCCTGGATGATGCAAGGGCGCGAGGCGAGCGAGGAGAATGTGCCGGTTATCGCGCAGCTGCCGCTCGATCAGACGGCAACTCCGGTGCCTGCGACCGGGGCGGCGGTGCCCGACAAGGCTGCGCCGTCCATTCAGTTCGAGGGTGCCAGTCAGCCAATGCCCTTGCCTCTGGTGGGTGAGGCGCAGCCGGTTATTCGCCAGCCCCTGGCCCAGGCGGCTGGTCTGAGCAGTGCGGAGGAGAGGGATGGTGCGGCTGGCGAAAGTGTCATCGATCTGCCCGCTCCTGCGCCTGTCGCTCCCGTTACGCCTGCGCCGGTAGCCGTTGCACCGCCCGTGGTGGTGCCCGAACCTGTTAAACCGGCTCCCGCTCCGGTACAAGCGCCTGCACCTGCACCTGCACCTGCACCTGCACCCGTCAAGCCGGCTGCCCCTGTGGTCGCTGCGCAGCCTGCGGCTGTGAGTGGCTGGTACGCCACGCAGGCCGGCTCGCGCTATACCCTGCAGATTCTGGGTTCGCGCTCCGAGAGTGGTGCGCAGGCCTTTGTTCGCGAGCATGGTGCCGAGTATCACTATTTCCGCAAACAGCATCAGGGGCAGCCGCTTTATGTGGTGACCTACGGCAGCTTTGCGACCCGTGATGCGGCGCAGGCGGCGCTGCGCGGCTTGCCGGCCAAGGTGCAGGCCGGCAAACCATGGCCGCGCAACTTTGCCGGTATTCAGCAGGAGATTGCTCAGGCACGCTAGGCCTCGCCTGTCGTGCTGACCGATGGGTCGTTAACACGACCTCTCGGTCTGTTCCTTCGTTTTCGCGACATAAGCTTTCACTGCTTCGTCACTTAGATTTGTGACGGTCTGGGTGGGTATGTACAATGACCACCCTTTCGCCTGCGCAAAGCTGGGGCTTAGTCCTGCGCGCATGGTAAGTGGTTGAATTAGAAAGTAATTGCCTTGTGATAGGCCGTCTGGTGAGAGTCCCTATGAAAGCAGGTTTGTACCGTCCTGATGAGTTCAAGGATAACTGCGGCTTCGGCCTTATCGCCCATATGCAGGGTGAGGCTAGCCATCACCTGCTGCAGACCGCGATTGAAGCCCTGACATGCATGACCCACCGTGGCGGGATCAACGCCGACGGTAAAACCGGTGACGGTTGCGGTCTGCTGATCCAGAAGCCTGATGCTTTCCTGCGGGCCATGGCCCAACAGCACTTTGCCGTCGAGCTGCCCAAGCAGTACGCCGTGGGCATGGTGTTCTTCAACCAGGACCCGGTTAAAGCCGAAGCTGCCCGCGAAAACATGAATCGCGAGATTCTCGCTGCCGGCCTGAGCCTGGTCGGCTGGCGCAAGGTGCCAATCGACACCAGCGTACTCGGCCGCCTCGCGCTTGAGCGTCTGCCGCAGATCGAGCAGGTGTTTATCGGCGGTGAAGGCCTGTCCGATCAGGAATTTGCGATCAAGCTGTTCAGCGCTCGTCGTCGTTCATCGGTGAGCAACGCCGCCGACAGCGATCACTACATCTGCAGCTTTTCGCACAAGACCATCATCTACAAAGGCCTGATGATGC
>CAZOEC010000105.1:0-16868 GCA_964578635.1 uncultured Pseudomonas sp. | reverse complement strand
CCAGACCGAAACGCTTGGTACCCGGGTATTTGGTCCCGAGGTATTTTTCCAGGCCCTCGGCCGCAGTCAGGCGCTCAAGCAGATGGCTCTGCACTTCGGTGGAGAACTGTGGGCGACCACGTACGCTTTCCAGGCGCTGCTGGAACCAGCTGCGCTGCTCGGAATCGACGATATGGGTGAACTCGGCGCCGATGGTGCGGCAATATGTCTGCTGCAACGCATCGCGAATTTCGCGCAGAGTAGCCTCTTCCTTGCCGATAAACAGACCACCGGTACGGAAGGTGGTGTCCAGATCGGCATCGGTCAGCCCGTAGTGGTTGATCGACAGATCAGCCGGTGCGGGACGCTGCCAGAGACCAAGCGGATCGAGTTGGGCGGCCTGATGGCCACGCATGCGATAGGCCTGAATCATCCGTAGCACTTCGACTTGCTTCTTTTCGTGCTCGCTGCTCACGCTGCCGGCGGACACCGGTTGGGCGCGACGCTGGTTTTTAGCGAGCAACACGAAATGATCGCGGATCGTCGAATGCGATACGTCTGTGGCGGCGCTGCCGTCAGTCGGCAACTTCTGGAAGTAAGTGCGCCACTCTTCTGGCACAGCGTTGGGATCGTGCAGGTAAAGCTCATAGAGCTCTTCCACATAGGCAGCGTTACCACCGGATAGGTGGGCACTGTCCCACATGCGCTGCATCACGCTTTCTTGCATGCTTGGTCACCCTCGGTAAGGGGACACCACCGGCGAAGAAACCGCATGGCTTGCCAGTCCTGGAGCAGCGACTGGTAAGCCACTACGGATCCCGCAGATAGTCCGGGCACCAGCCCGGATGCCCCTGCTGGTCGTCATATTTTTCAAAGTTAAGAACCGCCGCTTTGTGAGCTGCGGTCCTTGCTAAAACTACGGCGCAGGGTTGAAGCCAGCGCCGCAGGTGTTACAGGTCTAGCAAACAAACGCTAATCAGGTACCGCTTTGCAGCAACATGTTGCGTACGTGGCCGATTGCCTTGGTCGGGTTGAGACCCTTGGGGCAAACGTTCACGCAGTTCATGATGCCGCGGCAACGGAACACGCTGAACGGATCGTCCAGCGCGGCCAGGCGCTCATCGGTCTTGGTGTCGCGGCTGTCGGCCAGGAAGCGGTAGGCCTGCAGCAGCGCAGCGGGACCGAGGAACTTGTCGGGGTTCCACCAGAAGGACGGGCAGCTGGTCGAGCAGCAAGCGCACAGGATGCACTCGTACAGACCGTCCAGCTTCTCGCGCTCTTCCGGGGTTTGCAGACGTTCGATGGCCGGAGCCGGGGTATCGTTCTGCAGGAACGGCTGCACCTTCTCGTACTGCTTGTAGAAGATGCTCATGTCGACAACCAAGTCACGAATTACTGGCAAACCCGGCAACGGGCGAATCACCAGCTTGTTGTTCTTGACGGTTGCCGACAGCGGCGTGATGCAGGCCAGACCATTCTTGCCGTTGATGTTCATGCCGTCGGAGCCACAGACCCCTTCACGGCAGGAACGACGGTAGGAGAAGGTCACGTCCTGTTCCTTGATCAGCGCCAGCACGTCGAGGACCATGATGTCCTTGCCGCCGGTGTCGACCTGGAAATCCTGCATAAACGGCGACGCGTCTTTTTCCGGGTTGTAACGATAAACGCTTACTTGCAACAGATTGGCTTGCGACATATCAGGCACCCTTAATAAGTCCGAACCTTGGGTTCAAACGCTGGAACTGTCTTCGGCGAGAAGTTGACCGAACGCTTGCTCACGCGCTTTTCACCTGGGATATACAGGGAGTGGCACAGCCAGTTTTCGTCGTCACGATCTTCGAAGTCTTCACGAGCGTGAGCGCCACGGGATTCCTTACGAACCTCGGCAGCGATCGCGGTGGCTTCAGCCACTTCGAGAAGGTTTTGCAGTTCCAGTGCTTCGATACGCGCAGTGTTGAATGCCTGGCTCTTGTCCGCGATCTTGACGTTCGCGATCCGCTCACGCAGGTCGGCCAGTTGGGTAATACCCTTCTGCATGTACTCGCCGGTGCGGAACACACCGAAGTAGTTTTGCATGCAGTTTTGCAGTTCTTTACGCAGCGGCGCGACGTCTTCGCCGGTGGTGCGTTCGTTGACGCCCGCCAGACGCTTGAGCGACTGCTCGATATCGGTTTCGCTGGCACCGCGGACTTCCACGCCTTCTTTCAGCGCTTTTTCCAGGTGAATGCCTGCGGCGCGGCCGAATACCACCAGGTCGAGCAGCGAGTTGCCACCCAGACGGTTGGCACCGTGTACCGATACGCAAGCCACTTCGCCTACGGCGAACAGGCCTTCGATGATCTTGTCGTTGCCGTTGGCATCCTGAGTGATGGCCTGGCCATGAATGTTGGTCGGCACGCCGCCCATCATGTAGTGGCAGGTCGGCACGACCGGAATCGGCGCAACCACAGGGTCGACGTGAGCGAAGGTCTTGGACAGTTCGCAGATACCCGGCAGACGGCTGTGCAGCACTTCTTCGCCGAGGTGGTCGAGCTTGAGCATCACGTGGTCGCCATCCGGACCACAACCGTTGCCGGCGATGATTTCCTTGACCATGGAGCGCGCAACCACGTCGCGGCCGGCCAGGTCTTTGGCGTTCGGCGCATAGCGTTCCATGAAACGCTCGCCGTGCTTGTTGATCAGGTAGCCACCTTCACCGCGGCAACCTTCGGTCACCAGGGTACCGGCACCGGCGATGCCGGTCGGGTGGAACTGCCACATTTCGATGTCCTGCACCGGCACGCCGGCACGCAGGGCCATGCCCACGCCGTCGCCCGTGTTGATCAGGGCGTTGGTGGTGGAAGCGTAGATACGCCCGGCACCGCCGGTGGCCAGAACCACGGCCTTGGAGCGGATATAAACGGTTTCGCCAGTTTCGATGCAGATGGCGATGGTGCCAACCACGGCACCGTCCTGGTTCTTCACCAGATCGACCGCGTACCACTCATTAAGGAACGAGGTGCCGGCCTTGAGGTTGGCCTGGTACAGGGTGTGCAGCAGCGCGTGACCGGTACGGTCGGCAGCAGCGCAGGTGCGCGCAGCCTGAGTCGGGTTGTTCGGGCCCTTGGACTGGCCGCCGAACGGACGCTGATAGATGCGGCCCTGCTCGGTACGGGAGAACGGCAGACCCATGTGTTCCAGTTCGAATACGGCTTCCGGACCAACGGAGCACATATATTCGATGGCGTCCTGGTCACCGATGTAATCGGAGCCCTTGACGGTGTCGTACATGTGCCAGCGCCAATCGTCATTCGGATCGGCCGAAGCGATGGCGCAGGTGATGCCACCCTGGGCGGATACGGTGTGCGAGCGGGTCGGGAAAACCTTGGTCACCACGGCGGTCTTGTGCCCGCCCTGGGCCAGCTGCAGCGCAGCGCGCATGCCCGCGCCGCCGCCACCGACGATGATGGCGTCGTAAGAAAGAGTGCGAATAGTCATGGATCAGTTACCCCAAAGAATCTGCACGCCCCAGACGAAGAACGTGAACATGGCAATGCCACACGCCGCCTGGAAGAGAAAACGCACCACAGTCGCCCACTTACCCAGCGCCATCGGCGTCAGGTAGTCGGTGGAAATTGTCCACATACCGACCCAGGCGTGAACGCTAAGCGCCACCAGGGTCAGCAGACTGAAAATGCGCATCGCATTATTGGAGAACAGCGCCTGCCATTCGGCATAACCCAGACCTGGGTTGCACACGACATAACCCAGCAGAAACAGCGTGTAAGCCGCGAGAACAACCGCAGACACGCGTTGCGCCATCCAGTCATAGAGGCCCGAACGCGAGAAGTTAGTGACGTTGGTTACCATATCCACACCCCCAGCAGCAGGATCACGATCGCCGAAACGACGAGAACGATTTGCGAGCCCAGCTTGCCGCCTTCCAGCGTCTCACCAATGCCCATGTCCATGATCAAGTGGCGTACACCGGCCACCAGGTGGTACAGCAGAGCGGACAGCAGACCCCAGATCACGAACTTGGCCAGCGGACTGGTCAGGCAATCCTTCACCTGGGCAAAGCCCTCTTCGGACGCCAGCGACTTGTCGAGGCCAAACAGCAGAATGGCGATACCGACAAAGAGGATGACACCGGAGATACGGTGAAGAATGGACGTGTAAGCAGTGATTGGGAGTTTGATAGTCCTAAGGTCTAGGTTTACAGGTCTTTGGCTATTCACGGCTTTTTTATCACACTGAGAGCCCCTAACTATCAGGGCAAAGTTGTCGGGAAGTGCACTGGTCAGGTACCCATCACCCAAGGAGTGACAACCACCAGAATACGGGCGTGTAGCCCTTGGTAGTTGGGCGCAGAGTATAGACAGTTAGGTTACTAATGACAATGCAAAGCCCCCTACCTAAAAGCGCATTGCGCAGCCTTTATAAATGTCGTAAAGGGGGCGATTTTCACCGCGAAAACCGCCCGCAAACCCTTCTGCCGTCTGGGTTTTCGCAAATTGACATTAGAATTTATCCCACTATAGTGGTGCGGGCCCTGCGTGGGGGGCTGTCAGATGATTCCAAGCATAACTAGGAGGCCACACATGGCTGACAAAAAAGCGCAGTTGATCATCGAGGGCGCAGCCCCCGTCGAGCTGCCCATTTTAACCGGCACCGTTGGTCCCGATGTTATCGATGTTCGGGGCCTGACGGCCACGGGCCGTTTCACCTTTGACCCTGGTTTCATGTCGACCGCTTCCTGCGAGTCGAAGATCACCTATATCGACGGCGACAACGGCATTCTGTTGCACCGCGGCTACCCGATCGAACAGCTGGCTGAAAAGTCGGACTACCTGGAAACCTGCTATCTGCTGCTCAACGGCGAACTGCCGACCGCAGAACAGAAGGCCCAGTTCGTCAGCACCGTGAAGAACCACACCATGGTTCACGAGCAGCTGAAGACCTTCTTCAACGGTTTCCGTCGCGACGCCCACCCAATGGCCGTCATGTGCGGCGTAGTCGGCGCCCTCTCGGCCTTCTACCACGACTCCCTGGACATCAATAACCCGCAGCATCGCGAAATCTCCGCGATCCGCCTGGTTGCCAAGATGCCGACCCTGGCAGCGATGGTTTACAAGTACTCCATGGGCCAACCCATGATGTACCCGCGCAACGACCTGTCGTACGCGGAAAACTTCCTGCACATGATGTTCAACACCCCGTGCGAGATCAAACCGATCAGCCCGGTGCTGGCCAAGGCGATGGACAAGATCTTTATCCTCCACGCCGACCATGAGCAGAACGCCTCCACCTCCACCGTGCGCCTGGCAGGTTCCTCGGGTGCCAACCCGTTCGCCTGTATCGCTGCGGGTATCGCCGCCCTCTGGGGTCCGGCGCATGGCGGTGCCAACGAAGCAGTGCTGAGCATGCTCGACGAGATCGGCAGCGTTGACAACATCGACGCCTATATCGCCAAGGCCAAGGACAAGAACGATCCGTTCAAGCTGATGGGCTTCGGTCACCGGGTCTACAAGAACCGCGACCCGCGCGCCACCGTGATGAAGCAGACCTGCGACGAAGTGCTGGCCGAGCTGGGCATCACCAACGATCCGCAGCTGGAACTGGCCATGCGACTGGAAGAGATCGCCCTGACCGACCCGTACTTTATCGAGCGTTCGCTGTACCCGAACGTCGACTTCTACTCGGGCATCATCCTCAAGGCCATCGGTATCCCGACCAGCATGTTCACCGTGATCTTCGCCCTGGCGCGGACCGTCGGCTGGATCTCGCACTGGAAGGAAATGCTCTCCAGCCCATACAAGATTGGCCGTCCGCGCCAGCTGTACACCGGCTACCCGCAGCGCGATATGAAGAAGTAATTCAGCTCTCGCCGCATAAGAAGGCTGCCCTCGGGCAGCCTTTTTTATTGCGCTGAACAGGTCAGCTTTACGGCTTTTCAGCCAACTCGCGCAGCCCCTGCAAGGTATTGAACGGCGCATCCACGACAAAACTGTTGGCCAGCCAGGCCGGCACGCTGCCGCCCGGCTCGGAATGCACCTGGTAGACCACTTCGATCTCGCCATCGAGGGGCGTAAGGCTCCAGAAGCCTTCGACCTTGCTGACCCGCACAAAGCCTGGCTGCAGCGGCAAATAATCGGCCACCCCAAGCAAGGTGCGGGTTACCCGACCATCGGCGTCATGGGTGGTAGTCACCTGCAAAATCGAATCACGCGGTTGCACCGGCCAGGGCGTATGAAAGCGGCTGTAGGCCCAGCTCAGGTTGCCCTCATGTTTGAGCAGGCGCTGTTCGCTGCAGGCATGAATCCAGGCGCACGCCGCACTGACATCATCCTGCAAGGCCAATAAGCGCGGCATATCCGTCCGTATACGGGTGACACCACGAAAGGCCTGAAAGCTCGAACCGGGAATCTGTTGCAGATAGACCCGAATACCCGCTTCATCCTTGACCAGCCGCCATTGCGCGGCCTGCACCTGGGCAAGCCCCAGCATCAGTACCGCACCCAGCAACCACCGCCCCAGTCCGTTCATCCGCTCTCCGCCGCCAGGCCATCGATACTCAGACTGCGATGGCCGTACTTTGCTCCAGCCAGCCGAGCAGGCGAATCGCCTCCTCGTCGCTCGTGCCGCAGACATCCGGGTCGGCACTGAAGGCCGAGCACACCGCCGGACGCCCGGGCTGGCCGAAGATCGCACAGTAATTTTCCGCGGTTAACTGCACGCAACGTACCCCCGCCGGCTTGCCCTGGGGCATGCCGGGAATCGGCGAGCTGATCGATGGCGCAATGCAGCAAGCACCGCAACCGGCACGGCATTTCATCGAAGGGTGACCTCAAGAGACTCAAGCGGGCAATTCTACGTCGCACGCCGGTGTTTTAGCAGCCTGCGCCATGGCGATTCAGACCAGCGCCAGGCGCAGGCTGAACTGTGTGCCCTGCCCCGGCGCGCTGCGCACCTGCAATTCGGCACCGAGCACATCGACCGCCAGCTGATGGGTGATATACAGACCCAGGCCGGTGCCGCCACGGCCGCGGCGGGTGGTGAAGAAGGGATCGAAGATCTTGCCCAGCACCTCGCTGGCGATACCGCAGCCGTTATCCAGCACCTCGATCAGGCACTGGTGCTTGAGCCGATCATGCTCGACCCGCACGGTCACCAGCCCCTGACTGCCCGGCTCGAAGGCATGGGTTAGGGCATTGTCGAGCAGATTCTGCAGAATCTGCCCCAGGGGGCCCGGGTAGCTATCCAGTACCAACTGCTCGGGCAACTCCAGGCGAACCTGATGCGACGATTGCTTCAGCTTGGGGGTAAACAGCAGCATGACCTCGTGCACCAGTTCGACCAGATCGAAGCTGCGCCGCTCGGTGCTGGCCCGGTCGCTGGCCAGCTGCTTGAACGCCCGGGTCAGCTGCGCCATGCGCCCCAGGCTGGTGAGAATAATCGCCAGGCCCTGATCGTTGCGCTGCAGAAAATGCTCGAGGGCGGTGCGCTGCAAGCCCTGCTCCAGGTCCCGCTGGATGGCCTTGTTGCCCTTGTCCAGGGTCGAGGCCGCCACACTGGCGGCACCAATCGGCGTATTCAGCTCATGGGCGACCCCCGCCACCAGGGTTCCCAGGGACGAGAGCTTCTCCGCCTGCAGCAGAGCCCCGCGGGTGCGCTGCAGTTGTTCCACGGTCTCGCGCAGTTCGTCATTGCTGTGCCGCACCGCCTCGCTACTGGCCATGAAGGCACGCTGCACCTCATCACGGGCCTGCTCGGCCAGGCCCAGGCGCAGTGCCACCACCAGCCCCAGCGACAGCATCACGCAGACAAACAGCAGCACCTGCCAGAACACCTCGAAACGCAGCACCTGGACCTGCTCATGGGGCAACCGCGACACCAGCAGCCAGTGCTCGGCATGCTCATGATTGCCATGGGTCACCGCCATGGCCTGCCCGGGGTCGAAGTGGTTGTAGGCCCAGTAGCCGGCGTGATCGACAAAGGTGCCGCTCTGCTGCGCCTGTAGACGTCGCCAACTGGCCGGGTGACGGCTGGCCAGGGTCGCTTCGGGTCGCCCCAGCAGATAGCCCCAGGCATCTTCGGCGGTCGCGGCCAGCATCCAGTAGCCTTCATGATCGAGCAACGCCAGGTTGCCGCCGTAGCGGCTCGACACCTCGCCCAGACGCTGCAGCAGCACCTGCCCGAGGTAATTCAGCACCAGCGCGCCGCGCCTGTTGCCCTCGCCATCGAACACCGGAGCCGCACCGCGCAAGGTCGGTTTGAGCGGCCGCTCCAGCTCGCCGTATTCCTGATTGAGGTCGAAGCGCGACAAATAGAAACTGCCCTTGGGCAGGTTCATGGTCTCGACGAAGTAGTAGCGCTGCGCCTTGTTCTGCAGTTGCTCGACAGCCGCGATCCGCGCCTGACCATCACGCCAGTCGACCCGCACTCGTTCGGCACCGGTTTCGTCCAGCCAGCGTATCTGGTCATACACCCCGCTGCTCAGCTCGAACTCGACAAACAGCCGGCCCAGGTCATCCAGATTGGCCGCACTGGGCTGCTCAACCGCCTCGGCCAGCAGGGGCTGCTGGGTCAGAAACTGGACATGGCCGCGCAGCGTCGCCAGGTGCCGGCTGAGCACGCCGAGGCCTTCGTTCAGGCTGTTCTGCTGGTCCCGCAGTAACGGCTCGAGCCGGGCGTCCAGCAGGCGCTCGTAGAGCAAGGCCATCAGCAGGAGAATCAACAGCGCCCAGGGCACGAACAACAGCAGCAGGTTACGCCTGACCGGCCGGGCCAGCATGCCCTCGCGCCAGCGTTTCAACCTCAAGCCCGCGCCCCCGGCCAGCTATCCAGCCAGCCCAGCAAATCGCTGCAGCTCATGGCTTTGGCAAATAGGTAGCCCTGGGCCTCGCGGCAGCCATGCTCAAGGATCCAGTCCGCCTGCTGGCGAGTTTCGACGCCCTCGGCGATCACCTGCATGCCGACCCGGGCGGCAATCTGGATCACCGCCTCGGCGATCATCTGCTCATCGCTGACCTGGCCGATTTCGAGGACGAAACTGCGGTCGATCTTCAGTCGGTCGGCCGGCAACAGGCGCAGGTAACTGAGCGATGAAAAGCCGGTGCCGAAATCGTCGATGGCCACATTCACGCCCATCTCGCGCAACGCCCGCAGCTTCTCGCACACGGTATCGAAGGTGCGCATGGCCACCGACTCGGTAATTTCCACCTCGACCTGCTGGGGGCGAACGCCCGCGGCCTGCAGATGGGCGACGAAGCGTTCGATAAAGTCATGCTGGAGCAACTGCGGCGCGGAGACGTTGACCGCCACACGGATATCCCCATAACCGGCGTCGGCCAGCTCTTTCGCCGCCTGCAGGGCCAGGCGCATCAGCAGATCGCCCAGCGGCAGGATATAGCCGGTGGCTTCGGCCAGGGGGATAAAACTCAGCGGCGGCACCATGCTGCCATCGGCCTTGCGCCAGCGTGCCAGGGCTTCGACCCCGGTCACGCGGCGCGTCTGCAGGTCGATCTGCGGCTGCAACTGCACGCTGATATGCCCCGCCTCGACCGCATCGCGCAGGGCCAGCAGCATGCGGTAGGCCTCGGCATGGGCACCGAGCAGGCGGGGATCGTAGACCGTGTGCTGGTCATGGCCAGCGCGCTTGGCCTGCTTGAGCGTCAGCAGAGCATCCTGCAGCGCCACGCCGGCCGAGCCGGTAAAGTCGCCCAGGTGCATGGTCACGCTGCTCAGGCTGTGCACCTGGCCCAGCTCGTAAGGCCGCGTGTGCCGCCGGAACAAGGCGACGATGGCGGCGGCGCTGACCTGTGTCTGCGGCCCGAGAATGGCAAACAGGTCGTCGCGCACCCGGGCGATCAGCACATTGCCATCGAAGGCATCGCGCAGTTTCTTCGCCACCAGGCCGAGGATAAAGTCGCCATAACCGGTGCCGAAGGCGGTGTTGGCCCCGGAAAAATTGTCGATATCGATCAATACCAGCACCCGCTCGGCCTTGGACTCATCCTTTAGGGTCATGTCGAGCATGCGGATCAGGGCGTTGCGGTTGGGGATCTTCAGCAGATCGTCCTGGTAGGCCATTTCCTCCAGACGGCTGAACAGGGCGACGTTGTACAGGCCGCGGCTGATACTGGCGCTGAACACCTTGAGCAGCTCCTGCTCGGTGTCGTTCAGCTCCCGTTCGGTGGCAACGTAGCAGGCGTAGTCGGCACCCGCCTGGAAGCGCGGAAAGAACAACACGGTGCAATCGCTCAGACACAGGGTCTGCTGCTCCTGCAGGCTGCGGCGCAGCACCGCCGCCACCTCGGGGCTGTCCAGGCTGTCCAGGCTGGCATCGACGTTGCGCACAAAGCGCCCGCTGGCACTGATGATCCGCGCCCTGGGCGCGACTCCCTCCTCGGCCCCCTCGGCCCGCACACAGACGATGCCCTCGGCTTGCAGATTGAGCAGCACGGCGATCTCGGAGAGGATCTTGGACGACAGTTCGCGGGTATTCTTCGAGCAGAACAGCGCATTGCTTGATTCGACGATCATCTGCAGGCCGCGGCGGGCGCTGGCCACCGTCTTGAGCTGGGCATAACCGCGCACCGCGGCGGTGAGTACCGTCAGCAGACGCTCGGCGCTCAGCTCGCTCTTGGTCCAGTAGTCGTTGATATCGTAGTCGCGCATCACCTCATGGGCCGGTGCCCGGCCGGGTTCGCCGGTCAGCAGCACCACACGGGTCTCGCTGTTGCCGATGACCTCGCGCAGGGCCTTGATCAGGCGCAGGCCGGCGTCCTCGGTCTCCATCACCACATCGAGCAACACCAGGGCGATGTCCCGCTCCCGGGCCAGCAGCAGCGCGGCCTCACGGCAGCTGAAGGCCTGCAGCAACTCGATACGGCCACCGAGCACGTCCAGCTCACTCAGGGCAAACGCGGTAGCGCGCTGAAAATCCACATCGTCGTCAACCGCCAGGACCCGCCAGACAAGTCGGCTGGCACTGCTGGGCTGGTCGTCGGCGCGAAAGGCTAGCTGGTCGTCCATGAGAGATACCCGCCTGTGAGAAACCGCAGCCGCGCAAGCACGGGCTACCAGCAGCAGTATAGCCAGCAGTGGCCAGGTGCCAGGCTATTGCGGCGTTATCTGCCATTAATCTGATATCAGCCACTCCAACACCTGGCAACAGACCGCGAACAGGCCGGCTAGCCGCGCCCCTTCAGGCGGGTCAGCAGACTGGAGGTGTCCCAGCGCCCGCCGCCCATGGCCTGTACATCGGCATAAAACTGATCAACCAGAGCAGTAACCGGCAACTGCGCGCCGTTGCTGCGGGCCTCGTCGAGCAGAATCGACAGGTCCTTGCGCATCCAGTCCACCGCGAAGCCATGCTCGAACTCGCCAGCCAGCATGGTCTTGTGGCGGTTTTCCAGCTGCCAGGACTGCGCCGCGCCCTTGCTGATCACCTCCATCGCGCCATGGGCATCGAGCCCGGCGCACTGGGCGAAATGCAGGGCCTCGGACAAGCCCTGGACCAGGCCGGCGATGCAGATCTGGTTGACCATCTTGGTCAGCTGGCCGCTGCCTGCCTCGCCCATCAAGCGCGCCATGCGCGCATAGGCCTGAATCACCGGCTCGACCTTGGCATAGGTCGCCGCCTCACCCCCGACCATGATGGTCAGCACGCCGTTCTGCGCCCCGGCCTGACCGCCGGACACTGGCGCATCGACAAAGCCCAGCCCCAGTTCGCCGGCCTCGGCAGCCAGTTCGCGGGCGACATTGGCCGAGGCCGTGGTGTGGTCGACCAGCACCGCACCGGCCGCCATGCCGGCGAAGGCACCATCCGGGCCCAGCACCACGCCGCGCAGATCGGCATCGTTGCCCACGCAGACCATTACCAGCTCGGCGGTGGCAGCCGCCTCACGCGGCGTGGCCGCAGAGGTCCCGGCAAATTCGCTGAGCCATTGCTCGGCCCTGGCCGCCGTGCGGTTGTACACGCATACCTGATGGCCGGCGCGCGCCAGATGCCCCGCCATCGGATACCCCATAACGCCCAGCCCGATAAAGGCTACCTTCGCCATACACCCCTCCAGATTCATGCGCCCTCAACGGCGCGCGTTTCTCCCCGCTGCACCGCAGACAGGTTTCCGGCTGCAAGCATGCCCGCCACATGGGCCCAGCGCCAGTACAGCCGTAGGACAAAACTGTATGGATAGGCTCACCTAGCAGGCTGTTGAAAAATGTAGGCGAGGCAGGCAAGACAAGGCAAAAACGGCCGAGGAAGCGGAGTTTACGAGCTGTAAATGAGCATTCCGAGGCCGTTTTTAACGCAGTATTGCCAACGCAGGTAGTTTTTCAACGGCCTGCCAACAGGCTTTACCCAATGCCGATCCTGCTTCCATACTCGCGGCACGCAAAGGAGCGCTTATGCAGCATTGGCTGGTGATAGACCTGGAAGCCACCACCGAAGAAGGCGGCTGGCCGGTCACGGATATGGAAATCATCGAAATCGGAGCCAGCCTGGTTAACGCTGGCGGCCATGAAGTCGAGTACTTCCAGCGCTTTGTGCGGCCCACCCGACGCCCGCACCTGACCCATTTCTGCCGTCAGCTCACGCAAATTAGCCAGGCCGATGTCGACGCCGCCGCGCCGCTGAGCGTGGTGTGGACGCAATTCGAACGCTGGCTGCTGGCCCATCAGCCGCAACTGGCGGGCTGGGTCAGCTGGGGCGACTACGACCGCCGCCAGTTCGAACAGGAATGGCGCAGCCATGGGCTAGAGAGCTACCTGAGCCAGATTCCCCATATAAACCTGAAAAAACGCTTCGCCGAAGCCCGCCAACTGCCCCGCCCGATTGGCCTGAAAATGGCCCTGAGCCTGGCCGGCTTGCAGTTCCAGGGCCAGCAGCACCGCGCCCTGACTGACGCGCGCAATACCGCTCGGCTGCTGCCACTGGTTTTGCCCGCGCAAAGCAGATGACGAAGAAAAATCGCTTGGGCATACTGGCTGGCCTTTTTCTACGGCCTGCCGCTACTGGCAGCCAGCCTTTTTAATCCCCTTCTGAGGAATTGCAGATGTTCAAGGTCAATGAATACTTCGACGGCACCGTCAAATCCATCGCCTTCGGCATGGCTGAAGGCCCAGCCACCATTGGCGTAATGGCTGCAGGCGAGTACGAATTCGGCACCAGCCAACTGGAAGTCATGCATGTGGTGGCCGGTGCCCTCACCGTCAAGCTGCCGGGCAGCGACAGCTGGGACACCTACGCCAGCGGCAGCCAGTTCACCGTACCGGCCAACAGCAAGTTCCAGCTCAAGGTGGCCGTGGATACCGCCTACCTGTGTGAATACCGCTAAGAACCTGTTTACGATCTGCTGCGCGTCGGCGATACGGCGTTAGAAATGGCCTCGAGCTGCTCATTTACAGCCAGTAAACTCCGCGCCCTCGGCCATTTCTGCCTTGTCTCGCTCTAGCTCGCGAGATCGAAAACAGCTTCTAAGCCATAGGGCATCTGAAAGCCGGCCTCTGGGCCGGTTTTTTTATTAACGGATGGATAAAGCCAAAGGAACCGCCCATGCCGCGCTCAACGCAATTCTCCCTGGTGATCCTGCCGATCATCTTGCTGCTGATCGCCATGACCTCGATCCAGAGCGGCGCGTCCCTGGCCAAGGGGCTGTTCCCGGAGATCGGCGCAGCCGGCACCACCGCCCTGCGCCTGAGCCTGGGCGCGCTGATCCTCTGCGTGTTGATGCGCCCCTGGCAGGCCAAGCTGACCCTGAAGTCCTGCCGCTCGCTGCTGGCCTACGGGCTGGCCCTGGGCGGCATGAATCTGCTGTTCTACCTCTCGCTGAAAACCATTCCCCTGGGCATCGCCGTGGCCCTGGAATTCACCGGCCCGCTGGGCCTGGCGCTGCTGTCGTCGCGACGCTTGCTGGATTTCGTCTGGATCGCCCTGGCCGTTTTCGGCCTCTGGCTGTTGTTGCCCACCGCGCAAAGCGATGTAGCGCTCGACCCGGTGGGCATGGCCCTGGCCCTGGCCGCCGGCCTGTGCTGGGCGCTGTATATCGTCTTCGGGCAGAAGGCCGGGGCCGAGCACGGCAAGCAGACCGTAGCCCTGGGCACCATAGTCGCCGCCCTGCTGGTGTTCCCTATTGGTCTGTGGCAAGCCGGTAGCGGCCTGTTCGCCCTGGATCTGCTGCCCATCGCCCTGGGTGTGGCGGTGCTGTCTTCAGCGCTGCCCTACAGCCTGGAGATGGTCGCCCTGACCCGCCTGCCGGCGCGCACCTTCAGCACGCTGATGAGCATGGAACCGGCCATCGCCGCCCTCTCCGGCCTGCTGTTCCTTAGCGAGCGGCTGACGCTCAACCAATGGCTGGCGATCAGCGCCATCATCCTCGCCTCGGCGGGTGCGGCGGCGACCATCAGGCCGAAAGCCAAGGCCTTCTGAGCCGCCACTGTGACATGCAGGCGAGCAGTAGCCTGGCAGGTGTGCGACCCGCAATCGGCACTTACTGTGGCTTGAACACCATCAGTGCATAGATCGCCAACATGGCGAAAAAGGCCGGGATACCGAGCCAGAACCAGATACGCGCATAGCGCCAATAGCTCGCCGGTAGCGCCTGATCGGTCGCCAGCGCCGCCGCTGCCAGGGCGCGCATGCGGTACTGCAGCCAGACCACCGGCAGCCAACAGACCCCGGCCAGGACATATAGCAGCAGAGTCCAGGCGATCCAGGTGCTGCTCAGCGAATAGCCGGCGATATGCAGCATCCACAAACCAGTCAGCGGTTGCAGGATGATCGCCGGGGTGGTGAACAGCCAATCGGCCAGCACCACCAGGCGACTCGTATAGGCGATGGCCCGCACATCGCCGCTGCGGTCGATCATCCATTTGTAGAAGGCGGTACCGAAGCCCAGGCCCACCAGCACGGTGGCGCTGAGGATATGCAGCCATTTAAGACTCAGATAGAGCATGGACGTAACCCTGCTTCGATCTGCAGGCCCTCCAGTTCGGCCAGGTATTCGTCGACACTAAGCAGCCCCATACAGGGCATGGCACCGCGTTGTTCGAGGTTGCCGGCGGCCAATTTGCGCGCCAGCGCCACCGCCGCCATGCAGGGAATATTCGGCCCATGGTTGTCACGGGCGATCAGTTCCCAGCACAGGCCCAAGGGCTGGCCATCCGCGCCCAGCCCCTGCAGCTTGACGAACATGCCGCTCAGGCGGTCGCCGAAGGGCTCCACCAGCACCGCGCCGCGATGCAGCAAGCCGGCCAAGGGCACGCCACTACGCAACAGGCCGCCGCGCACCAACCAGGACAGCAACCAGGTGCCGAACTGGGTCACGCGCAAACCTACCCCTGCCGAAAAACGCACGTCGCGCACGCCCGCATAGCGCGCGGGAAACAGCTCCAGATCGGGAATATCGCAATTGCCCAGCCAGCGCCGGCCCAGCGGCGCGGGAAAGTCATGAGCCGTCAGCTCCTGCCAGCCATAGACCTCACGCCACTGGCCCTCGCGCCACTGGCGAAACGGCTTGCCGCAATAGTTGAGCACCGCCGCCAGGGTCGATACCCCTGGGGTTTTCTCCGAGGAACTGATGCCGTGCCAGATGCTGTCCAGGCGACTGAAGCGCGGCAGCAACTGATCGATCACCGCAGCGCTCAGAGCTGGCACCGAACTGGCACCGCTGCTGACCAGCACATTGGCCTGGCGCGCCGCCTGGTCGAGTTCGCCTATGCCGCAGGCGAATTCGCGGGCATCGGCCAGATCGAGGTAATGCGCGCCGGCGGCGATGGCGGCCTGGGCCACGCGATAATCCTGGCCCTGAAAGGGGCCGGCGGTGGAAATCAGCAAATCGGTACCCAATTCGCTCAGTCGCTCGGCCAAGTCCGCCTGATTGCCATCCAGACGCACTGCCTGGCAACCAGCCAGGCTCGCCAAGCCCTCGGCCTTGGCCAGGTCGCGCCCGGCGACCCACACCCGCATACCGGCGATGCTGCACAGACGATTGACGATAACCGTGCCGAAATTGCCGTAACCGCCCAGCACCACAACCTTGAAGTCCTTATCTGACACTGTGCGATTTCCTTTCTCAGGCGGTTTCTACGCTGTCGGTATTGAACTGCAACTCGGCCAGGCGAGCATACAGTGGGCTGCTGCTGACCAGCTCGCTGTGGCTGCCGATGGCCGCCAGTTTGCCGTGTTCGATCACCGCAATGCGGTCGGCGCTTTTTACCGTGGCCAGGCGGTGAGCGATTACCAGGGTGGTGCGGCCTTCCATCAGAGGCGGCAAGGCTTGCTGAATCAGGTATTCGCTCTCGGCATCCAGCGCACTCGTAGCTTCATCGAGGAGCAGAATCGGCGCATCCACCAGCAGCGCGCGGGCAATCGCCAAACGCTGACGCTGACCGCCGGAAAGCCCTAGGCCGGCATCGCCCAGGTGAGTCTGGTAGCCGTCCGGCAGTTTCATGATGAATTCGTGGGCATGGGCGGCTTTGGCAGCGGCCTCGACCTCGGCCAGGCTGGCGGTGGTTTTGCCGTAGCGGATATTGTCTTCCACCGAGCCGAAGAACAGCGCCGGGTTCTGCGACACCAGGGCAAAGCTGCTGCGCAGCTCACGAGGGTCGAGCTGCTGAATCGGCACGCCGTCGATCAGGATGCTGCCCTGCTGCGGGTCGAAAAAGCGCAGCAGCAGATCAAACAGCGTCGATTTACCTGCGCCGGACGGGCCGACCAGGGCCAGGGTTTCCCCCGCGGCGACCTGCAGGTCGATACCGTCCACGGCAAAACTACCGGGTCGCGACGGGTAGGCAAAACGCAGCCCTTGCAGCTCGATACGGCCCTGCACCGGCTGGGTCAGATGCAAAGCATCGGTAGCCGGCGGGGTGATTTCATTGCGTGCCTGCAGCAGCTCGGCGATGCG
>CAZOEC010000104.1:0-16997 GCA_964578635.1 uncultured Pseudomonas sp. | reverse complement strand
ATCAAGGAGTACATCCTCGCCGGCGACTGCATGCAGGTGGTGATCTCCCAGCGCATGTCGATCCCGTTCAAGGCAGCGCCCATCGATCTGTACCGGGCGCTGCGCTGCATCAACCCGACGCCCTATATGTATTTCTTCAACTTCGGCGACTTCCATGTGGTCGGCAGCTCGCCGGAAGTGCTGGTGCGCCTGGAAGATGGCCTGGTCACGGTGCGCCCGATTGCCGGCACCCGCCCGCGCGGCGCGACCGAGGAGGCCGATCTGGCCTTGGAAGAAGACTTGCTGTCCGATGCCAAGGAAGTCGCCGAGCACCTGATGCTGATCGACCTGGGCCGCAACGATGTCGGTCGGGTGGCCAGCACCGGCAGCGTCAAGCTCACCGAGAAGATGGTGATCGAGCGCTATTCCAACGTCATGCATATCGTCTCCAACGTTACCGGCCAGTTGAAGGAAGGTCTGACGGCGATGGACGCGCTGCGCGCCATTCTGCCGGCCGGCACCCTGTCCGGCGCGCCGAAGATACGCGCCATGGAAATCATCGACGAGCTGGAGCCGGTCAAGCGTGGCGTCTATGGCGGTGCGGTGGGTTATCTGGCCTGGAACGGCAATATGGACACCGCCATCGCCATCCGTACCGCGGTGATCAAGGACGGCGAGCTGCATGTGCAGGCCGGTGCCGGCATCGTTGCCGACTCGGTGCCGGCCCTGGAGTGGGAAGAGACGCTGAACAAGCGTCGCGCCATGTTCCGTGCTGTGGCGCTCGCCGAGCAAACCGTCCCTGACCAGTCCAAGCGCTGAGGAGTCCCGCCATGCTTTTAATGATTGATAACTACGACTCCTTTACCTACAACGTGGTGCAGTACCTGGGTGAGCTGGGTGCCGATGTGCAGGTGATCCGCAATGACGAACTGTCGATTGCCGAGATCGAAGCGCTGAATCCCGAACGTATCGTGGTCTCCCCTGGCCCCTGCACGCCGACCGAGGCCGGGGTGTCCATCGAGGCGATCCTGCACTTTGCCGGCAAGCTGCCGATTCTCGGCGTGTGCCTGGGGCACCAGAGCATCGGCCAGGCCTTTGGCGGCGATGTGGTGCGCGCCCGCCAGGTGATGCACGGCAAGACCAGCCCGGTGTTCCACAAGGACCTGGGTATGTTCGCCGGCCTGAATAATCCGCTGACCGTGACCCGCTATCATTCCTTGGTGGTCAAGCGCGAAACCCTGCCGGACTGCCTGGAGGTCACCGCCTGGACTCAGCACGAGGACGGCTCGGTGGACGAAATTATGGGCCTGCGCCACAAGACCCTGCATATCGAGGGCGTGCAGTTCCACCCCGAGTCGATCCTGACCGAACAGGGTCATGAACTCTTTGCCAACTTCCTCAAGCAACAAGGAGGCGTGCGCCCATGAATATCAAGGAAGCCCTTAACCGGGTGGTCAGCCAGCTCGACCTGAACACCGCCGAGATGCAGGACGTGATGCGCGAGATCATGACCGGCCAGTGCAGCGACGCGCAGATCGGTGCCTTTCTGATGGGCCTGCGCATGAAGAGCGAGACCATCGACGAGATCGTCGGTGCCGCGCAGATCATGCGTGAACTGGCCGCGCCGGTGCAGATCGACGCCGCTCACCTGGTCGACACCTGCGGCACCGGTGGCGATGGCATGAATATCTTCAACGTCTCCACCGCCGCGGCCTTTGTGGTCGCTGCCGCCGGTGGCCAGGTGGCCAAGCACGGTAATCGCGCGGTGTCCGGCAAAAGCGGCAGCGCCGATCTGCTGGAAGCTGCCGGGGTCTACCTCAATCTGGCCCCCGAGCAGGTGGCGCGCTGCGTGGAGAGCGTCGGCGTCGGCTTTATGTTCGCCCCGGCCCACCATGGCGCGATGAAGTACGCCATCGGCCCGCGCCGCGAACTGGGCCTGCGCACCATCTTCAATATGCTTGGGCCGATGACCAATCCGGCCGGGGTCAAACATCAGGTGCTCGGCGTATTCAGCAAGGCGCTGTGCCGGCCTCTGGCCGAGGTGTTGCAACGCCTGGGCAGCGAGCATGTGCTGGTGGTGCACGCCCAGGACGGCCTGGATGAAATCAGCCTGGCCGCACCGACCTTTGTTGCCGAGCTGAAGGATGGTGTGGTGAGCGAGTACAGCATTCAGCCGGAGGACTTCGGCATCAAGAGCCAGAGCCTGATCGGCCTGACTGTGGAGGATGCCGCCGAGTCCCTGACGCTGATCCGTGATGCCCTGACCAAGCGCAAGACCGAGCAGGGGCAGAAGGCGGCGGATCTGATCGCCCTGAATGCCGGTGCGGCGATCTACGCTGCCGATCTGGCTGCTACCCTCAAGGAGGGCGTACAGCGCGCCCACGATGCCCTGCATACCGGCCTGGCCTGGGAAAAACTGCAGGAACTGGTGTCCTTTACCGCTGTTTACAAGCAGGAGAATGCAGGGTGAGTATTCCAACGGTTCTGGAAAAAATCCTCGCCCGCAAGGCCGAGGAAGTCGCCGCACGCCGCGCCACCGTCAGCCTGGCTGAGCTCGAGCAGCAGGCCCGTAGCGCCGATGCTCCGCGCGGCTTCGCCAACGCCCTGCTGGCCCAGGCCAAGCGCAAGCAGCCGGCGGTGATCGCCGAAATCAAGAAGGCTTCGCCCAGCAAGGGCGTGCTGCGAGAGCACTTCGTGCCCGCCGAGATCGCCCAGAGTTATGCCGCCGGTGGGGCCACCTGCCTGTCGGTGCTGACCGACGTGGATTTCTTCCAGGGCGCTGACAGTTACCTGCAGGAGGCCCGTGCAGCCTGCTCGCTGCCGGTGATTCGCAAGGACTTTATGATCGACCCCTACCAGATCGTCGAAGCCCGCGCTCTGGGGGCCGACTGCGTGCTGCTGATCGTCTCGGCCCTGGATGACGGGCAAATGGCCGAACTGGCGGCGACCGCCAAGGCCTTCGATCTGGATGTGCTGGTGGAAGTACACGATGGTGACGAACTGGAGCGGGCGCTGAAGACCCTCGACACGCCGCTGCTGGGCATCAACAACCGCAACCTGCACACCTTCGAGCTGAATCTGGAGACCACCCTGGATCTGCTGCCACGGATTCCCCGCGATCGCCTGGTGGTGACCGAGAGCGGCATCCTCAATCGCGCCGATGTCGAGCTGATGGAAATCAGCGAGGTGTATGCCTTCCTGGTCGGCGAAGCCTTTATGCGCGCCGATAACCCGGGTGCGGAGCTGGAGCGACTGTTCTTTCCCGAGCGTAAGCGGGTCATCGCCTCGCCCGATGTGGACTGAGCCAGCAGACATAAAAAAGCCGACGCATGCGTCGGCTTTTTTATGTCTCTAGCATGCTGCTTAGCGCGTGCCAAACACCACCATGGTCTTGCCTTTGACGTTGACCAGGCCCTGTTCTTCCAGGGCCTTGAGCACGCGGCCGACCATCTCCCGGGAGCAGCCGACGATGCGGCCGATTTCCTGACGGGTGATCTTGATCTGCATGCCATCAGGGTGGGTCATGGCGTCGGGTTGCTTGCACAGGTCGAGCAGGGTGCGAGCGACGCGACCGGTAACGTCGAGAAAGGCCAGGTCGCCGACCTTGCGCGTGGTGTTGCGCAGGCGTTCGGCCATCTGGCTGCCGAGGGCGTAGAGGATATCCGGATCCTGCTGGGTCAGTTCGCGGAACTTGGCGTAGCTCAGCTCCGCCACTTCACACTCGGTCTTGGCCCGTACCCAGGCGCTGCGTTCCTTCTCGGTGCCGTCCTTTTCGAACAGGCCCATCTCGCCGAAGAAGTCCCCCGAGTTGAGGTAGGCGATGATCATTTCGCGGCCATCATCGTCTTCGATCAGGATGGTGACCGACCCCTTGACGATAAAGAACAGGGTTTCGCAACGATCGCCGGCATAGATGATGGTGCTTTTTGCCGTATAGCGGCGGCGGTGACAGTGTGCGAGGAGTTTGTCGAGATTCTTTATTTTTGGTGTAAGGGTAATTGCGACCATGCCCGAGTCCCGAAATTTATAAGGTAAGCCTTTGTCCGACAGGCAGATTTTTTTTTTAGTTATCCATTCAAGTGTGCCAGTAAACCGGCGTCAGCTTAACAGAGCTTGTCTGCACAGGGCTTGTTTTGCGACGTAGCTAACATCTGACCGGGAACTCTGGGGTTCTTTGCCGGTATCGGGTTGCGAAAAGTGCTGTGCTAAGCTGCCTTCCTTTTTAACAGCGGAGCCTGAGTAATGAAAGCGCGCATTCAGTGGGCCGGTGAAGCCCTGTTTATCGGCGAGTCGGGCAGTGGCCATGCGGTGGTGATGGATGGCCCGCCGGAGAGCGGTGGCCGCAATCTGGGTGTGCGCCCGATGGAGATGCTGCTGATCGGCCTGGGTGGCTGCAGCAACTTCGATGTGGTCAGCATCCTGAAAAAATCTCGCCAGGCGGTGGAGAGCTGCGAGGCCTTTCTCGAGGCCGAGCGCGCCACTGAAGAGCCCAAGGTGTTTACCAAGATTCACCTGCATTTCGTGGTCAAGGGGCGCGGCCTGAAAGAAGCTCAGGTCAAGCGGGCGGTGGAGCTGTCGGCGGAGAAATACTGCTCGGCCTCGATCATGCTCGGCCGTGCCGGCGTCGAGATCAGCCACGATTACGAGATAGTCGAACTGGGTGCCTAAGTTGGCGCGATGCAGTTAAAAACAAGGGCACCCGCGGGTGCCCTTGTTTATGTGTGCAGACTTTGGTTGGGTCAGAGCCGATAGGTGCTTTTGGTCATCACCTTGGCCAGCAGGCTCATGCCGAACTTCACCGGTGCCGGGAAGCGCAGGCCGCCGGCCTCAAGGGCGCTGGTGGCGTGCTGCTCTTCGTCCGTGCGCATCTGTTCGAGGATGGCGCGGGACTTCAGGTCCCCCTCAGGGATCTGCTGCAGGTGTTCGTCGAGGTGCTTGACCACCTGATCTTCAGTGGCGGCGACAAAACCCAGGCTGACCTTGTCGCTGATCAGGCCGGCAGCTGCACCCACGCCAAAGGACAGACCATAGAACAGTGGGTTGAGAATGCTCGGCTGGCTGCCGAGCTGGCGGATGCGCTGCTCGCACCAGGCCAGGTGATCGATTTCCTCGTCGGCGGCATGTTCCATGGCCTTGCGCACCTGGGGCAACTTGGCGGTCAGGGCCTGGCCCTGGTACAGCGCCTGAGCGCAGACCTCGCCGGTGTGGTTGATGCGCATCAGGCCGGCGACATGCTGGGCCTGCAGTTCATCCAGTTCGGCTTCGGGCTGGACAATGGCCGGCGATGGCCTGCCCGGTTGGCCGCTGAACGGCAGCAGGGTGCGCAGGGCGGCATCGGCCTGCAGCAGTAGGCGATCAACAGGTGAGAAATGACGTTCGTTGGCCATGGGGACCTCCGGCGCTGAAAACCCGGGCAGTTTACTCCAATCCGCAGGACAAGGTTTGACCCGGATCAGCTCCGCGCGCCCCGCTGCTGTGCATCAGCCCGGCGGCCAGGTCATCTGGCGCTGACCAAGCACGTGCATATGGATGTGGTGCACGGTCTGGCCGCCCAGGTCGTTGCAGTTCATCACCACGCGAAAGCCTTCCTCGCAGCCTTGCTCCCTGGCCAGGCGTTGGGCGGTAAAGAGGATATGCCCGGCCAGCGGCTTATCCGCTTCGCTCAGGTCATTGAGGGTACTGATGTGTTTTTTCGGGATAACCAGGAAGTGCACCGGTGCCTGTGGGCCGATATCGTGGAAGGCGATCACCTGGTCATCTTCATAAAGCTTGCGTGCGGGGATTTCCCCGGCGACGATTCTGCAGAACAGACAGTCCATGGACAGTCTCCTGGCCTGTTGAAAGAGCCCTGAGTTTAACGGGGCCCAGTGCTGCCCGACCAGTGGACAAGGAGTGTGTGTGAAGAACGATATCCATGATCTGGGCCTGGTGCTCGATTCCAAGGCCAGGCTGATCCTGATCGAGTCCTGGGACGAGCCGCGGGTGTTGCAAACCCTCACCGGCCTGGCGCTGCGCCGCGGCCTGGGGCTGCAGGTCTGGTCGGTGACCGAAGGCCTGCAGCGCCTCGGCTTTGCCGGCGATAGCCAGACCGACGCCGAGACCCTGGAGCCGGAAGCGGCGCTGCGTCTGATCAAGGCGGATTCGCAGCCGACCCTCTATGTCATGTGCGACCTGCATCCCTTTCTGGAGGACAACCCCAGGCTGGTGCGCCTGCTCAAGGAGGTCGCCATGCGCGAGCCGCCCGGCGGCCCGACCCTGGTGCTGGTCTCCCATGCCTGCAAGTTGCCGCCGGAGGTGCAGCGCTATGCCTCGCGCTTCAGCCTGGCGCTGCCCAGCGAAGACGAGTTGCTGGCGATTGTCCGTGACGAGGCCAGCGCCTGGAGTGCGCGTAATCGCAATGCTCGGGTGCGTACCGATAACCGTACCCTGCAGCAGGTGGTGAAGAACCTGCGCGGCCTCAGCCATGCCGAGGCTCGCGCCCTGGCGCGCAATGTGATCTGCGACGACGGTGCCATTACCCAGGAAGATATTCCCGAGCTGAACAAGACCAAGTTCCAGCTGCTCGACCTGGAAGGCGTGCTGAGCTTCGAGTACGACACCGCACGCTTCGCCGAGGTGGGTGGGCTGGGCAACCTCAAGCGCTGGCTGGCCGAGCGCCAGGGCATCTTCCTCGAGGGCAAGGGCAGCGATCTGCCCAAGGGCGTACTGCTGGTCGGCGTGCAGGGCGGCGGCAAGAGCCTGGCGGCCAAGGCCGTGGCCGGGCTCTGGGGGCTGCCGTTGTTGCGCCTGGACTTTGCCTGTCTGTACAACAAGTTCTTCGGCGAGACCGAGCGCAACCTGCGTGACGCTCTCAAGCTGGCCGAGCAGATGGCCCCCTGTGTGCTGTGGATCGACGAGATCGAGAAGGGCCTGGCCAGCGGCGATCACGACGGCGGCGTCAGCCAGCGGGTGCTCGGTACCCTGCTGACCTGGATGGCCGAGCGCAAGGCTCCGGTGTTTATGGTGGCCACGGCCAACGTGATCGCGCGGCTGCCGCCCGAGCTGGTGCGCAAGGGCCGTTTCGACGAGCTGTTTTTCGTCGACCTGCCCGATGCCGCGGTGCGTGCCGAGATCTTCCGCATTCACCTGGTGCGCCGGGAACTGGGACCGGACAGCTTTGACCTGGCGCTACTGGCACAGGCCAGCGCCGGGTTTTCCGGAGCGGAGATCGAACAGGTGGTGGTCAGCGCCCTGTATGCCGCGCAGGCGCAGCAGCAGACGGTCGATCAGGCATTGCTGCTGCACGCTATCCAGAGTACCGCGCCGCTGTCGGTGATCATGGCCGAGGATCTCGCGGCCCTGCGCAGCTGGGCGGATGGTCGTACGGTGAGTGCCGGTTAGCAGACCATGGCCGCGGTCGTTGCAGATGGTGGATGGGTGGTTCGGGATGTAGTAGGGGATGAGCGATGGGGCCGTTGTGGCCCCATCCGCTTGGCGATCAAAGGCCTGCGTCGGCGTAGCCCATATAGGCCGGCACGGCGATGGCGGCAATGATGCTGATCAGGATAACGGCCAGCCAGAGTGTCGCCAGAACCTTGACCGCGGTGCTGTTAGGCGGTGGCGGTGGGCCGAAGCGATTGGCCTCGGTGCTGCCTGGAATGATAAACAGCAGCAGGGAGAACACCCCGCCCACCACCGGCACCAGGCTCAACAGCAGCAGCCAGCCGGACCAGCCGATATCGTGCAGGCGCTGCACGCCAAACATGATGCCGGCCACCATTACGGCGATACCCGCCAGGGCTACCAGCAGGCCGCCCAAGATCTCCGACACAGCGAAGAAGCCCGCCGCCACGGCGAACACGGGCATACAGGCGAGCAGCAGGCCCATCGACCAGGCCAGGTAACGCAGGCGACCGATTCGCCCGTCGGTGGTAAACACCTTCAGCTCGCCGAACTCCGGCAGGCTCTCGGCAACCGCCGCCCTGGGTGTGGCATAGGGCGTCGTGGCAGGGCCGGCATCGGCCGTTGTGCTGTCGCCAAACATGGCCTGGCGGGCGATAAATTTCTCGATGATGATGCCGCAGGCGCTGCATTCGGCCGACTTGGCCTGCTGGTGGCCGCATTTGGGGCAGGTCATCTCGTTGGCGGGGATGGCCGCTGGCGCAGGCGTGCTGCTGGTAGGCGGGTAGTCATCGCTGTCTACCAGGCTCAGGCCCGCCGCCAGGTCCTGTTCCTTGCGCACCTTGGCACCGGCGCGCTGCAGGGCGCTGAGGTACTGATCGGCCTCGCTTTCGCTCAGGTTGCGCTTGATCTCGACGGCGCTGCCGCTAAAGAGCGCATTGATACGCGCGCCGTCGCTTTTGAACAGGCGCGAGAGATTGTCCTTGACGGTTTCCAGGGCCACGTCGGGCATCAGCTCGCCGCTGAAGACAATCTTGAAACGGGCTTGACTCATATCGGCTTCCTTGTCGGTGCCTGGGAGGGTTTCGCTACAGACTAGCCGGCCCACAGCCCAGTAAACAAGCAGCCTGAGCTGTAAATGTGGGCATCCATCACACTCTGTCCGCGCCGCCAAACCGGCCAACGGCCGGCCGGGTTTCGCGCCCAGCGGGCGGAAGGGTGGCGGCAAGTATCTGCTCTGGGCGCTGGCGGCGAGGCGAGCCTTATCGTGGCCAGCGTTGCTGCAGCTGCTGGGCCTGCTGGCAGGCGGCGCGGTATTCGCTGTCCAGGCGTGCGATCAACTGCTCGACGCTCGGCAGGTCGCCGATCCCGCCAACGCCCTGGCCGGCGGACCACACGGTTTTCCAGGCCTTGGCTTCCTCATCCATCGGTTTGAGCTTCTCGCCGTAATTGATCTCGCCCTTGTTCTGCAGCTGCTTGAGGTCGTAGCCGGCCAGTTCCAGGCTCTGGCGCATAAAGCTTGCCGGCACCCCGGAGACGGCCGGGGTATGAATGATGTCGGCGGCCTGGGCGTCGAGCAGCATCTGCTTGTAGGCCTCTGATGCGGCATTTTCCTGGGTGGCGATCAGCCGGGTGCCGAGGTAGGCCAGATCCGCCCCCAGCAGTTGGGCGGCGAGCACCTCATGCCCCTGGTTGAGGCAGCCGGCCAGCAGCAGGGTCTTGTCGAAGAACTGGCGGATTTCCGCGATCAGGGCGAAGGGGCTCCAGGTGCCGGCATGTCCGCCTGCACCTGCGGCCACCGCGATCAGGCCGTCGACCCCGGCGGCGGCGGCCTTCTCGGCGTGGCGGCGGGTGGTGACGTCGTGAAACACCAGGCCGCCATAGCTGTGCACCGCATCCACCACTTCCTTCGCCGCCCCCAGGCTGGTGATCACGATAGGCACGCGGTGCTCGACGCAGATGGCCAGGTCCGCCTGCAGGCGCGGATTGCTGCCATGTACGATCAGGTTCACCGCATAGGGCGCGCACTGCGTGTCCAGACCTGCCTCGATCTCTTCCAGCCAGGCCTTGAAGCCGCTGCTTTCACGCTGGTTGAGGGCCGGGAAGCTGCCGACTATGCCGCCGCGGCAACAGGCAAGCACCAGTTGCGGGTTGGAGACCAGAAACATCGGCGCGGCGACCACCGGCAGGCGCAGGCGTTGTTCGAGCAGGGCAGGTAGGGACATGGACATTTCCTATGGGCAGGGAAGTGGTTAGCGTGCTGCGTACGGCATGCCGTCAGAAGGGTTTGACCACCACCAGGATCACGATGGCCAGCAGCGCCAGGACCGGGGCTTCGTTGAACCAGCGGTAGAACACGTGGCTGCGGCGGTTCTCGCCGCGGGCGAAGGCCTTGAGCTGGGCACCGCACATCAGCTGATAAGCCACCAGCACGAGCACCAGGCTGAGCTTGGCGTGCATCCAGCCCTGGCTGAAGTAATAA
Organism: uncultured Pseudomonas sp.; assembly: GCA_964578635.1. Classification (GTDB taxonomy): domain Bacteria; phylum Pseudomonadota; class Gammaproteobacteria; order Pseudomonadales; family Pseudomonadaceae; genus Aquipseudomonas. Next base: position 7,156 of record CAZOEC010000104.1, on the reverse strand, counting down.
GCGGGATTGAGGCTGAGCAGCCACAGGCCGAGGGCGATAGTGGCGATCATCGAGGGCCACATGATGCCGCGGTACAGCTTGCGCTCCATGATGCAGAAACGCTCGCGGCTGGCGGAGTCTTCGCTCATGGCGTGGTAGACGAATAGACGTGGCAAATAGAACAGTCCGGCGAACCAGCAGACCATGGCGATAATGTGCAGGGCTTTGAGCCACAGATAGAGCATTGTTCGATCCTGGGGAAATAAAGTGCCCCGATAGTAGTGCTCACCACACTATCCGTCATCCTGGCGGTTGGCCCCTGGCCGAAGCGGCCTTATCATCGGCAGCTTTCCAATGACGTTATTGCAAGGGGCAAGTGATGATCAAGGTCGGAATCGTCGGCGGCACGGGTTATACCGGTGTCGAGCTGTTGCGTTTGCTGGCGCAGCACCCGCAGGCGCAGGTGCAGGTGATTACCTCGCGCTCCGAGGCGGGCATGCGCGTCGACGAGATGTACCCGAACCTGCGCGGTCATTACGACGGCCTGGCCTTCAGCGTGCCGGACGTGGCGACCCTGGGCGCGTGCGACGTGGTGTTCTTCGCCACGCCCCATGGCGTCGCCCATGCCCTGGCCGGTGAGCTGCTGGCGGCGGGGACCAAGGTGATCGACCTGTCCGCCGACTTCCGACTGCAGGATGCCGACGAATGGGCCCGCTGGTACGGCCAGCCCCACGGCGCGCCGGACCTGCTGCCGGAAGCGGTGTACGGCCTGCCGGAAGTCAATCGCGAAGCGATCAAGCAGGCGCGCCTGATCGCTGTGCCCGGTTGCTACCCGACCGCTGCGCAGCTGGGCCTGATCCCGTTGCTGGAAGCCGGTCTGGCCGATGCCTCGAGCCTGATTGCCGACTGCAAGTCCGGGGTCAGCGGTGCCGGGCGCGGTGCCAGCGTCGGCTCGTTGTTCAGCGAAGCCGGGGAAAGCATGAAGGCCTATGGCGTCAAGGGTCATCGCCATCTGCCAGAGATTCGCCAGGGTTTGCGCCGCGCCGCTGGCGGTGAGGTGGGTTTGACCTTTGTGCCGCACCTGACGCCGATGATCCGCGGTATCCACGCCACCCTCTATGCGGCGGTGGTGGATCGTTCGGTGGATCTGCAGGCTCTGTATGAGCAACGTTACGCCGATGAGCCTTTCGTCGATGTAATGCCGGCCGGCAGCCACCCGGAAACCCGCAGTGTGCGGGGTGCCAACGTTTGCCGGATTGCCGTACACCGCCCCCAGGACGGCGATCTGGTGGTGGTGCTGTCGGTGATCGATAACCTGGTCAAGGGCGCTTCGGGGCAGGCAGTGCAGAATATGAACATTCTCTTCGGCGTGGATGAGCGCCTCGGTTTGTCCCACGCAGCCATGTTGCCCTGATGGCGGGGTGGGAGGTCCGCCCCAGCAATCCTGCGCAGGCCAGGCGCATGCGGCTGGCCCTGTGGCTGTTGCTGCTGGCCGTGCCGCTGGCGTTCTATGCCGGCGGCTGGTGGCAGGCGCGGACGACCCAGGGGCTGGTCGAAGGTCATCAACCCTTGCAGGCCCGCATCCTTGAGCAGGATCAGGAGCTGGACACACTGCGTCAGCGCCTGGCTGTCGTCAGCAGCGGGGAACAGGTTGCCCAGCAAGCCAATGAACAGAGCCGCCTGACCATCAAGCTGCTGGAAGAGCAGATCTACAAGCAGCAGCAGGATCTGGCGTTCTATAAGGGCGTCCTTGCCCCTGCCACTCGTCGCGAAGGGCTGCGTATCAAGACCTTTGAGGTGCAGGCCACGGACAGCCCCGGGCTGTTCCGCTACAAGATACTGCTGAGCCGGGTCGGCAAGGGCGACAAGCCGCTACAGGGGCAGTTGCGGGTCACGGTGACAGGGCAGCGTGCCGGCAAGGAGGTCGCCCTGGAACTGGCAGCCTTGACCGAGGGCCTGGCCGATGCCTTGCCCGGCCAGGCGATCCCTTTCGCATTCAAGCACTTTCAGGCGATTCCCGACGCGGGTCGCTTTGCCGAGCTGAGACTGCCCGAGGGTTTTGTGCCGCGCGAGGTCAAGGTGGCGGCCGAAGTGCAGGGTGAAAAGCCGCTGCTGCGTACATTCAAATGGGGCGAAGAGGAGTAATTCTTCCTGATGTGGAATAAAGAAAAGAGCAAGACCGATCTGCAACGTTTTAACGGCAAGACCAGTCTGATTGCCGTGGGGGCCGAGTTGCAGGGTAACCTGCGTTTTCAGGGCGCGGTGCAGGTTGATGGCAAGGTCAGCGGCAACCTGCTGGCCAGCGAAGGCATGGTGCGGGTCAGTGTGCAGGGGCAGGTTGAAGGCGAGGTCCGCGCCCCCCATGTACTGATTGACGGTGAGGTGATCGGCGATGTCCATGCCAGCGCTCATCTGGAGCTGGGGGCTCGGGCCCGGGTACGCGGCAATCTGTATTACGGTCTGATGGAAATGGCCATGGGCGCGCAGATCGAAGGGCGGCTCTGCCACCTGCGCGACGAGGTGCGACCGCTGGAGTTACCGGAAAACCTCGATTTGGTAGAATAGTTGACCGCTTTTCTCAGGTAAGCGGATAATGCCAGCCACAACGCAGTATGAGTATGGCGCTTAGCGCCGGGAGTTAGTCAGCATGAGCGTCGAAACCTTCACCCCTACGGCCTTGGTCTTCACTCATGGCGCGGCGAACAAGGTGAAGAACCTGGTCGATGAAGAGGGCAATCCGCGCCTGAAGTTGCGCGTATTCGTCACGGGAGGCGGCTGTTCTGGTTTCCAGTATGGTTTTACCTTCGATGAAGAGGTCGCCGAGGACGACACCATAGTCGAGCGCGAAGGCGTGAGCCTGGTGGTCGACCCGATGAGTTTCCAGTATCTGGCCGGTGCCGAAGTCGATTATCAGGAAGGCCTGGAAGGCTCGCGTTTCGTGATCAAGAACCCGAATGCTGCCACCACCTGCGGTTGCGGCTCCTCGTTTTCGATCTGATCAGGATTGCGCTTCAACACAACGCCGTGCCCATGCACGGCGTTGTCGTTTATGGCCTCAGGCGGGGTAGATGGCACCGAGAATGCGCACGCCTTGCGCGCCCGTGACGCTGGGGCGGTTGGCTGGGATGCCTTCCAGGCAGCAATGCGCCAGCCAGGCAAAGGCCATGGCTTCGACCCAGTCGGCGGGTACGCCATAGGCGTCGGTGCTGCTGACGCGGCTGTCCGGCAGCAGGGCGGACAAGCGCTGCATCAGCGTCAGGTTGCGTGCGCCGCCGCCGCATACCAGAAGCTCGTCGGTGTGCTCCTGGGCGGCTTGTAGGGCCGCGACAACGCTTTGCGCGGTCAGCTCGAGCAGGGTTGCCTGCACGTCTTCGGCGGCATAGCGGGGCAGAGCTGCCAGGTGCAGATCCAGCCAGGGCAGATTGAATAGCTCGCGGCCGGTACTTTTCGGTCCCTGGGTTTGGAAAAAGGCATCGCTGAGCAGAGCTTGCAGCAGCTCAGGCTGTACCTGGCCGGTTGCTGCCCATTGGCCGTCCTGGTCGTAGTCTGCGCCCTTGTGGCGTTGAATCCAGGCATCCAGCAGGGCGTTGCCGGGACCGCAATCGAAACCGTGCACCGGTTTATCGGCCTCGAGCAGGCTCAGATTGCTGAAACCGCCGATATTGAGAATTGCCCGGCGACTTTGTGCTTGGGCGAACAGGGCCTCATGGAAGGCCGGTACCAGCGGTGCGCCTTGCCCGCCGGCAGCCAGATCGCGGCTGCGGAAGTCGTTGACCACACAGATGCCCGTCAGCTCGGCCAGCAGGGCTGCATTGCTTATCTGAATGGTGAAGCCTCGGGCAGGCTCGTGGCGAACGGTCTGGCCGTGACTGCCGATCGCGCGTATGGTTTGTGGGGTAAGTTCGTGCTGCAGGAGCAGGTCGGCGATGCCTTGTGCGGCAAGCCGCGCCCACTGCTGTTCGGCGATGGCGGCTCGTGCCAGCTCGTCGGGCCCGGGGCTGCACAGGGCCAGCAGTTCGCCGCGCAGCGCTGTCGGCATCGGCAGATAGCGGGTGCCAAGCAGGGTGGTGGTATGGTCTTGTCGGATCAGGGCGATGTCCAGGCCGTCCAGGCTGGTTCCGGACATCACACCAAGGTAGAGAGGCATTGTGTTCAGCGCTGGTTGAGGGCAAGCGCTGTGGATTTTTCCTTGTCCATCTGGGCCATCAAGGGTTTGCTCAGCTGCATAAAGCGAGCTTTCTCGCTGCTGGCAATGGGGTCGGCCATCGGCAGCTTCTGGCTCAGCGGGTCGACGTGAACGCCATTGATCTGGAATTCATAGTGCAGGTGCGGCCCGGTGGACAGCCCGGTTGTGCCGATATAGCCAATGATCTGGCCCTGCTTGACGTTCGAACCGTTGCGAACGCCTTTGGCGAAGCCTTGCATATGTGCATACAGGGTGCGGTAGCGCTGGCCGTGCTGAATGATCACGGCATTGCCATAGCCGCCATGACGGCCAGCCAGGGTCACGCGGCCATCGCCGGCGGCCTTGATCGGCGTACCGCGTGGTGCGGCATAGTCGACACCCTTGTGCGCGCGGATCTTGTTCAGCACGGGGTGACGGCGGCCAGTGGAGAAGCGCGAGCTGATGCGGGCAAAGTCCACCGGGGTGCGGATAAAGGCCTTGCGCATGCTCTCGCCATTGGCGCTGTAGTAGCTGGTGGTGCCTTGCTTGCTGGTGTAGCGCACGGCGGTGTAGGTCTTGCCGCGGTTGGTGAAGCGGGCGGAAAGAATATTGCCGGTGCCGACCCGCTTGCCGTTGACCACTTTCTCTTCGTAGATCAACTCGAACTCGTCGCCTTCGCGAATATCCATCGCAAAGTCGATGTCATAGCCAAAGACGTTGGCCAGCTCCATGGTCAGGGCGTGGGACAGGCCTGCACGCTTGGCCGAGAGGAACAGGGAGCTGCGGATTACGCCGTGTGTGTAGGTGCTCTGGACCTCGGGTTTGACCAGTTCGCGCTCGAAGCTGTAACCCTTCTCGGTTTTCGCCAGAGCGATGCTTTCCAGGTCGCTGAGCTTGCTGTTGAGGCGTTCAAGCTGCCCTTCGGCATCCAGTTGAAAGTCCAGTTGCTGGCCCACTTTCAGGCGGGTGAATTGCTTGGCCTCTTTGCTGCTGCTTAGTACTTGATGCAGCGTGGTCGCAGGCAGGCCTACCTTGGCAAAAATGGTGGACAGGGTATCGCCCTGACTGACCTGAATGCTGCGTTGTAGTGGATCTGTCTCGGCGACGGGCTCGATCGGCTGTGCTTGTTCCTGCGCCGTTTCGGTCTGGCGGGTGGCGGTGTCTGCCGTGCTGGTGAAGGGCGATGCGTCCTGCTGGAGGGACAGGCTACCGCTGGATTGGGACTCGTCCGCCTGCTCGCTGAACTCGGAGCCGGTCTCCAGCTCGAGATTGATAAAGGTTTTCTTGGCTTCTACTTCGCGGGAGGGAAACACCAGCAGGGCCAGGCTGAGCAAGGCGGCGACACCGCTGGCGGCCAGGATATGGCTCTTGGGGTAAAGCGGAGGGGCTTTGGTCGTATGGGTCATAGGTGGCTTTTGACTTTAAAAATGAGAAGAAATAGATAAAGAAAATGATGAATATGCACTAACTGTATAAAATATAACCAAATCGTGTGCTAGGCAACCCCGGTTGTCGCTGAGTGCTCTTAAACTGTGCAGCTGGCGGCAGAACTTGTGATTTGTCTGCGATCTTGTATGGTTGGTTCCCTTTCGTTTTTGAGTGGTCGTGAGTCCTGTCATGAAGTCGGTTGAAGAGCAGTTGGCGCTGATCAAGCGCGGTGCGGAAGAGGTTCTGGTCGAGGCCGAACTGGTTGAGAAGCTCAAGCGTGGTCAGCCGCTGCGTATCAAGGCAGGCTTTGATCCGACGGCCCCGGATTTGCACCTGGGGCATACCGTCCTTATTAACAAGCTGCGTCAGTTCCAGGAGCTGGGACATCAGGTGATATTCCTGATTGGCGATTTTACCGGAATGATCGGTGATCCCAGCGGCAAGAGCGCCACGCGCCCACCTCTGACTCGCGAGCAGGTGCTGGAGAACGCGGAGACCTATAAAACCCAGGTGTTCAAGATTCTCGACCCGGCGAAAACCGAGGTCGCCTTCAACTCTACCTGGATGGACAAGATGGGGCCGGCCGATTTCATTCGCCTGACCTCGCAGTACACCGTCGCACGCATGCTCGAGCGCGATGACTTCAGCAAGCGCTATTCGACCAACCAGCCAATCGCTATTCACGAGTTCCTCTATCCGCTGGTGCAGGGTTATGACTCGGTCGCCTTGCGTGCGGATGTCGAGTTGGGCGGCACCGACCAGAAATTCAATCTGCTGATGGGGCGCGAGCTGCAGCGTGGCTACGGGCAGTCGTCGCAGTGCATCGTCACCATGCCGTTGCTGGAAGGTCTGGATGGTGTGAAGAAGATGTCCAAATCCCTGGGCAACTACATCGGCATCCAGGAAGCGCCGGGCGTCATGTACAACAAGCTGGTCTCCATGCCGGATGCGCTGATGTGGCGCTACTTCGAATTGCTTAGCTTCCGCTCCATGGAAGAGATCGAGCAGTTCAGGCTGGATGTCGAGCAAGGGGCCAACCCGCGTGACATCAAGATCAAGCTGGCCGAGGAGATTGTCGCCCGCTTTCATGGTGAAGAAGCCGCGCTCAATGCCCATCGCTCGGCAGGCAACCGCATGAAGGAAGGCGAGCTGCCCGAGGATCTGCCAGAGATCGAGGTGCCGTCTGCCGAGGATATGCCTATTGCGGCGCTGCTGAATAAGGCGGGGCTGGTGAAGAATGCCGCGATGGCGCGTGATCTACTGGGCTCCGGCAGTGTGCGCGTGGATGGCGAGGTGGTCGATCGCTCCTTTATATATAAGGTAGGTGCGGTGCACGTCTGTCAGGCCGGCAAGAAGGCGTTCGCGCGTATCAGGCTTAAGGCCGAGTAATTGGCGTGGTGCCTGTGCGACAAGGCCGTTGAAGCGTCAGCTTCAACGGCCTTGTCGTTTCTGCGGGCGGTGCGCATCGAGCGCTGGCGTGGTTGCAGTCGTTGATTTCGTGGTTATTGAAACAAAAGCATAACAATCGGTTGACCTGGCTTCGCTTGCCCCTATAATGCGCACCTCTTCCGGCGCAGATCTCTC
>CAZOEC010000103.1:0-17124 GCA_964578635.1 uncultured Pseudomonas sp. | reverse complement strand
CACGACCTTGCCAAGGTCGGGGTCGCGAGTTCGAGTCTCGTTTCCCGCTCCATATAATCAAGAACGCCGCTCATTGAGCGGCGTTTTTGTTTCTGCAGTTTTTGAAGCATGTAAAAAAGCCCGCCGGTAGATGCCGAGCGGGCTTTTGTGTTTCTGGCGGCAGCTTAGTGTTTGCTGCCTTGCGTGGGCATCGCCAGCAACTGCTTTTCCTGATTCCAGTCGAAGGGTTCGTCGTTCTCCTGGGCGTAGAAACGGCGCTCTTCGAGGGTCTGGTACATCTCGATTTCTTCGTCGGGCATAAAGTGCAGGCAGTCGCCGCCGAAGAACCACAGCAGGTCGCGGGGCACCAGATGGGCGATCTGCGGGTAACGCTGGAAGATCTGGCTGATCAGGTCCTGGCCCAGGTAGAGGCTGGCTTCCGGATCGCTCGGCAGGTCGCTGAGCAATTCGTCGTAGCGCTCCAGGTACATGGCATGGCTATCATCGAGAATCTGCTCGGCTTCGCCAAGGGCCACCAGAATGGTGCGCAAGTGGTTGAGCAGGGCGAGGTGGTGGTCGATGTGGGCGTTGGCCATGGGGTAATCCTGTAGGTAAAACGGGCGCGCAAGTATAAGGCTCGCGTCGCCCGCTGTCCTGTCTGCCTGCTTAGCGGACTTTCCCTGCCTCCAACGTCAATTCTTCTTTGGCGAAGTCGTCGACATCGATCACCACCCGCCGCGCGGCCTCGGCCTGCTGCAGCTCGTGGGCTTCTTCGGCGCTCAATACCTCGGCGCTAACCGCGGCCTCGATCAGGCTTTGCCCTGGCAGTGCCTGCACCTGGTCCGCCTTGACCGCCTTGTGCAGCTTTTTCTGCAGCGGTTGTGCTTCGCGCAGCAGGTTCATGGCGTATTGCAGGGCACCCACCGGGTCCTGTTCGGCTTGCGGGCGATAGCAACCTTCGAGCAGTTCCTCCAGCGCCGGGTCGCCGCTGTTGCGGCCGATGATCTCGGCGATCTGCGCGTCCAGTTCATCGCTGGGACCTTTATGGCGACGGCCGAAGGGCAGGACCAATACGCGCAGGGCGCAGCCAAGCACTTTGTTGGGGAAGTTGCCGAGCAGTTCTTCCAGGGCCTGTTCGGCCTTGCCCAGGCTTTCTTCCACGGCCCAGCGCAACATGGGCTGTGAATGTTCCGGGTAACCGAGGTCGTGGTAGCGCTTGAGCGCCGCCGAGGCCAGATACAGGTGGCTGAGGACATCGCCCAGGCGTGCGGACAGGCGCTCGCGGCGTTTCAGTTCGCCGCCCAGCAACATCATGCTGGTGTCGGCGAGCAGGGCGAAGGCCGCGGCCAGGCGATTGAGGGCGCGGAAGTAGGGGCGACTGATGCGGTCCCCCGGCACCTGGCTGAAGATGCCCAGGCCGAGGCTGAGCACCAGGCTGCTGGCGGCGTTGCTGACGGCGAAGCCGATATGCTGCAGCAGCAGTTCGTCGAACTCCTGCAGCGCCTGGTCGTGGTCTTCGCGACCGGCCAGGGCCATTTCCTTGAGCACATAGGGGTGGCAGCGAATCGCCCCCTGACCAAAGATCATCAGGTTGCGCGAGAGGATATTGGCCCCCTCCACGGTGATAAAGATCGGCGCACCCTGCCAGGAGCGGGCCAGGTAGTTGTTCGGGCCCATGACGATGCCCTTGCCGCCGTGCACGTCCATGGCGTGGCTGATGCATTCGCGGCCGCGCTCGGTCAGGTGGTACTTGAGGATGGCCGAGAGCACCGAAGGCTTCTCGCCCAGGTCCACCGCGTTGGCGGTGAGGATGCGCGCGCTGTCCATCAGCCAGGCGTTGCCGCCGATCCGCGCCAGGGCTTCCTGAATGCCTTCGAAGGCGGCCAGCGGCACGTTGAACTGCTCGCGGATCTGGCTGTACTGGCCGGTGGTCAGGCTGGTGAACTTGGCCGCGCCGGTGCCGACTGCCGGCAATGAGATGGAGCGGCCCACGGACAGGCAGTTCATCAACATCATCCAGCCCTTGCCGAGCATCTCCTGGCCGCCGATCAGGTACTCCAGCGGGATAAACACATCCTTGCCGGAATTCGGGCCATTCATAAAGGCCGCGCCGAGCGGCAGATGGCGACGGCCGATCTCCACCCCGAGCGTTTCGGTGGGGACCAGGGCCAGGCTGATGCCCAGGTCTTCCTCTTCACCCAGCAGGTGTTCGGGGTCGTAGGCCTTGAAGGCCAGGCCGAGCAGGGTGGCGACGGGGCCGAGGGTGATATAGCGCTTTTCCCAGTTCAGACGCAGGCCGATCACTTCTTCGCCTTGCCACTGACCTTTGCAGATGATCCCGGTATCCGGCATGGCACCGGCGTCGGAGCCGGCCAGGGGGCCGGTGAGGGCGAAGCAGGGGATGTCTTCACCGCGGGCCAGGCGCGGCAGGTAATGATCGCGCTGGGCGTCGGTGCCGTAGTGCAGCAGCAGCTCGGCCGGGCCCAGGGAGTTGGGCACCATCACGGTGGAAGCCAGGTCGCCGGAGCGGGTGGCCAGTTTCATCGCCACCTGGGAGTGGGCATAGGCGGAAAAGCCCTTGCCGCCGTACTGCTTGGGAATGATCAGGGCGAAGAAACCGTGTTGCTTGATATGCGCCCAGGCCTCGGCGGGCAGGTCCATCTGCTGGCCGATCTGCCAGTCACTGACCATGGCACAGAGGGCTTCGGTCGGGCCGTCGATAAAGGCCTGTTCCTCTTCGGTGAGCTGCGCCTTGGGGTAGGCGAGCAGGGTGTCCCAATCCGGGCGGCCGCTGAACAGCTCGCCATCCCACCACACCGTGCCGGCTTCGATGGCATCGCGTTCGGTGGCCGACATCGGTGGCAGTACGCGCTTGAACCAGGCGAACAGCGGGGCGCTGAACAGGCTGCGGCGCTGCTCTGGCAAGGCCAGGGGCAGGGCTACGGCCAGCAGGACCAGCCAGAGCACGGCCATCAGCCAGACGGGGGCATGACTGAAGATACCCATCAGCAGCAGGTAGCCGGCTGTTACACCGAGGGCGGTCCAGGGCGGCGTGCGGCGGTGGGCCAGATAGGCCACGCCAAGGACCAGAACGAGTAACCAGATAACGAGCATGAGAATCCTCCGTGATGGCAAGGTGCCGATTACACCTTAACAAGCTTAGCCGCCGAGGGTGGCGACAAGCGCGGTGAGCTTGGCCGAATCGTCGTGACATGGGCACGATAGGCCCCCTGGGCTGTAGCCACAGCCATGCAGGACGCCTGATGCGTGAACACCTTATGCCCGACCGCTTCCTCGATAGTGACCACCCTGCGCTTATTGAGTTCGCCGAAACCCCTGGGGCGTCCGTCGATACATCAGCCGGTTCCGGCCTATATATCGACGGGGCTGATAAGCACCATCGGAAACTGCCGGGTTTATTCTGCGCCGGGCGCTGGTAGGCTGCTGCCCGGCTTTGGGCGCAGCAGTTTTTCCGCAAGCAGGCTGCTGTGGAGCTGTTCCAGGCGCTAGACTTGGGCCACTTCGCGCTGTGTGGCGCTGCCCTCTTGAATTTCTTTCTACCTGATCAGGTGCGCGCATTTTTATGAGTACCGCTCTGTCCATTCGCCAGTTGACCAAGACCTATGGCAACGGCTTCCAGGCGCTGCACGGCATCGACCTGGACGTGGCTGAAGGCGATTTCTTCGCCTTGCTCGGCCCCAACGGTGCCGGCAAATCCACCACCATCGGCATTCTCTCCACCCTGGTGACCAAGACCAGCGGCACCGTCAATGTGTTCGGCCATGACCTGGACCAGCAGCCTTCGGCGCTCAAGCGCTGCCTGGGCGTGGTGCCTCAGGAGTTCAATTTCAACCAGTTCGAGAAGGCCTTCGACATCGTCGTGACCCAGGCCGGTTATTACGGTATTCCGGCAAAAATCGCCAAGGAGCGCGCCGAGCAGTACCTCAATCAGCTCGGTCTGTGGGGCAAGCACAATGTGCCGTCGCGCGAGTTGTCCGGTGGTATGAAGCGCCGCCTGATGATCGCCCGCGCCCTGGTGCATCAGCCGCGCCTGTTGATTCTCGACGAGCCCACCGCAGGGGTCGATATCGAACTGCGCCGCTCGATGTGGAGCTTTCTCACCGAGCTCAATCAGCAGGGCATCACCATTATTCTCACCACCCACTATCTGGAAGAGGCCGAACAGCTGTGCCGCAATATCGGCATCATCGACCACGGCCGCATCGTCGAAAACACCAGCATGAAGACGCTGCTGAAGACCCTGCATGTGGAAACCTTTCTGCTCGACCTCAAGGAGTCCATGCTGGTGCCGCCGCAGCTGACCGGCTACCCGGCGCAGCTGCTCGATGGGCATACCCTGGAGGTGCAGGTCGACAAGAACCAGGGCATCACCGAGCTGTTCCGTCAGTTGGCCCAGCAGAATATCGAGGTGCTCAGCCTGCGTAACAAGAGCAACCGTCTGGAGGAGTTGTTCGTCTCCCTGGTCGAGAAGAACCTGGTCAAGGAGGCGGTATGAGCACGGCTTATCTGAATTCCGAATTCGCCGCCAATATGGTGGCCCTGCGCACCATCGTTTACCGCGAGATTCGCCGCTTTACCCGCATCTGGCCGCAGACCCTGCTACCCCCGGCGATCACCATGGTTCTGTACTTCGTGATCTTCGGCAACCTGATCGGCCGGCAGATCGGCGACATGGGCGGCTTCACCTATATGGAGTACATAGTGCCGGGGCTGATCATGATGTCGGTGATCACCAACTCCTATGGCAACGTGGTATCGAGCTTCTTCGGCAGCAAGTTCCAGCGCTCTATCGAGGAACTGATGGTGTCGCCGGTGTCGCCGCATATCATCCTTACCGGCTATGTGGTCGGCGGCGTGCTGCGCGGCCTGGCGGTGGGTTTTATTGTCACCTTGCTGTCGCTGTTCTTCACCAAGCTGCAGGTGCATCACCTGGGCGTGACCGTGCTGGTGGTGTTGCTGACCGCGACCATCTTCTCCCTGGGCGGCTTTATCAACGCGGTGTTCGCGCGCAACTTCGACGATATCTCGATTATCCCGACCTTTGTGCTGACGCCGTTGACCTACCTGGGGGGAGTGTTCTATTCGATCACCTTGCTGCCGCAGTTCTGGCAAACGGTGTCCCTGGCCAACCCGGTGCTGCATATGGTCAACGCCTTCCGTTACGGCATTCTCGGGGTGTCCGATATCCGTATCGGCGTGGCCATCGGTTTTATGCTGGTCGCTACCGCGCTGCTGTATGGCGTGTGCATCCGCTTGCTGGTCAGCGGCCGCGGTATGCGTCAGTAACAGCAGGCATCCTCTTCGGGGGAGGGCTGCATGCGACACCTAAAACAAAGGGAAACATTTTTAACGGCAGAGTGTCGCGGCCTGGCCGTTAGACTCGGCCTCTACAAAACAATAGGGGTTGTATATGTTTTCCCGTCCGCAGGCGTTTTTCTGTTCGGCCTTGTGGCTGCTCGTCGTGGCCGCTGCGCCGGTCGTGGCCAATCAGGGCCCCCTGGTTGAAGTGGTACAGGCAGAGAAAGTCTTGGTGCGTGACGAGCTGATCACCTTCGGCTCCCTGCGTTCGGACGAGTCGGTGATGATCCGCCCGGAAATTGCTGGCCGCCTGGCCACCCTGCATTTTCGCGAAGGCCAGAGCGTTGCGGCCGGCACCCTGCTGGTCAGCCTGGACGACGCCATTGCCCGCGCCGAACTGGCCCAGGCCAGGGCCAACCTGAACCTGGCGGAAAGCAACTTCCAGCGCGCGCAGATGCTGTTCAAGCGTGGGGCCAGCAATGCCCAGGCCCTGGATGAAGCCAGCGCCCAGCAGCAGGCGGCCCGCGCGACCCTGGCGCTGTCCCAGGCGCGTCTGGACAAGACGCGGATTCTTGCCCCCCATGCCGGGGTATTGGGCCTGCGCCATGTCAGCCCCGGCGATTACCTCAGCGAAGGCCAGGACATCATCAACCTGGAGGTACTCGATCCGCTCAAGGTGGAGTTCCGTATTCCGCAAAAGGCTGTCAGCCAGATCCGCCTCGGCCAGCCCGTCGAAATCGGCCTGGATGCCTACCCCGGCGAGCGTTTTGCCGGCGAGATCTTCGCCATCAACCCACGTCTAGACGAAGCCGGGCGCAGCCAGGCGATTCGCGCCCATATCGATAATGCCGAGGGGCGTCTGAGCCCGGGCCAGTTCGTCAAGGTGTCGGTGATTCTCGCCGAGCGTCCCGAGGCCCTGGTGATTCCGGAAGAAGCGGTAATGCCGGTGGGCGAGCGTTTGCTGGTCAACCTGGTGGTGGACGACAAGGTCGAGCTGCGCGAGGTCAAGCTGGGCAAGCGTTTTGATGGCAAGGTCGAGGTGCGCGAAGGCCTGGTCGGTGGCGAAGTGCTGATCAGCGCCGGCTGGCAGAAGGTGCGTGAGGGCCTGCAGGTCCGCACCAAGGTGGTGGAGCTCGCGCCATGAGTCTGTCGGATATCTGTATCCGCCGGCCGGTGTTTGCCACCGTGCTATCGCTGATCGTGGTGCTGCTCGGGCTGATGGCCTATGACCGTCTGGCCGTGCGCGAGTACCCGAATATCGACGTGCCGATCGTCACGGTCAACGTCACCTATCCCGGGGCCAGCCCGGAGATCATGGAGTCCCAGGTCGCCCAGCCGATCGAGGATGTATTGTCCGGCATCGAGGGGCTGGATTTCGTCAGCTCCATCAGTCGTTCGGAAAACACCCAGATCACCGCCCAGTTCAGGCTGGGCAGCAACTCCGATGAAGCCGCCAACGATGTGCGCGACCGCCTGGGCCGGGTGCGTGGCCTGTTGCCGGACGAAATTACCGAGCCCATCGTGCAGAAGGTCGAGGCCGACGCTCAGCCGGTGATCTGGCTGGCGTTCTACAGCGAGCGCTACAGCGCCATGGAGATCACCGATGTGCTGGAGCGGGTGATCAAGGATCGCCTGCAGACCATTCCCGGCGTCTCCGAAGTACAGATCCGCGGCGCGCGTACCTTTGCCATGCGCATCTGGCTGGATCCGGAAAAGCTCGCCGCGCACAACCTCACCGTGCAGGACGTGGAAGACGCCCTGCGCCGGCAGAATGTGGAGATTCCCGCCGGGCGCATCGAATCGCAGCAGCGCGAATTCACCGTGCTGTCGGAAACCGACATGAACACCCCGGAGCAGTTCAATCAGCTGATCCTCGACGACTCCCAGGGCTATCTGCTGCGTCTGGCCGATGTCGGCTATGCGGAAATTGCCGCCCGCGACGAGCGCAGTATCGTCCGCTACAAGGGCCAGCCGGCCGTGTCCATGGGCATGATCAAGCAGGCCACCGCCAACCCGCTGGACATCTCCGACGGCCTGGCCGCGGCCATTCCCGATGTGCTGGCGCTGCTGCCGGACGGCATGCATATGCAGGTGGCCAACGACAACTCGCTGTTTATCCGCGAGTCGATCGACAACGTGTTTATCACCATCTGGGAAGCGGTTGGCCTGGTCATCCTGATCATCTTTATCTTCCTGCGTTCGCTGCGCGCCACCATCATTCCCCTAGTGACCATCCCGGTGTCGCTGATCGGTGCCTTTGCCCTGATGAGCCTGATGGGCTTTACCATCAATACCCTGACCCTGCTGGCCATGGTGCTGGCCATCGGTCTGGTGGTGGACGATGCCATCGTGATGCTGGAGAACATCCACCGGCATATCGAGGAGGGCATGGCCCCGGTGCAGGCGGCGCTCAAGGGCAGCCGCGAGATCGCCTTCGCGGTCATCGCCATGACCTTGACCCTGGCCGCGGTATTTGCCCCCATCGGCTTTATGCAGGGCACCACCGGCAAGCTGTTTACCGAGTTCGCCTGGACCCTGGCCGGCGCGGTGCTGGTCTCGGGCTTCGTTGCCCTGACCCTGACCCCGATGATGTGCGCGCTGCTGCTCAAGCCGCACCAGGCCGGCGAGCGACACAACCGGGTGTACAACCTGATCGAAGACTTTCTCAACGGCCTGACCCGCAACTACAAGCACCTGCTGGCCCGGGCCCTGAGTGCCTGGTGGCTGGTGATCGCGGTGTTGCTGGGGACCATGCTGGCCTGTGCGCTGCTGTTCTCCGGGCTCAAGTCCGAACTGGCTCCCACCGAGGACACCGGCACCATTATCGGTGTATTCAATGGTCCGGACGGGGCCACCATCGACTACACCGGCCGCTATGCCCGCGAGATTGAAGGGGCCTACGCCAGCATCCCCGAAACCAACCGCTATATGGTGATCGCCGGTTTCCCCACGGTGGCCCAGGGCATTTCCTTTATGAAACTGGAGGACTGGGGCGACCGCAGCCGCAGCCAGTTCGAGATCCGCAACGAGCTGCTGCCCAAGCTGCAGGATATCGCCGGGGTACGGGCCTTCCCGGTCAACCGGCCGCCGCTGGGGCAGAGCGCACGCAACCAGCCGGTGAATTTCGTGATTCGCTCGTCCATGGAGTACGCCGAGCTGCAGGGCTATGTCGATGACCTGATAGGCCAGTTGCGCGACTATCCGGGGCTGGAAAGCCTGGACAGCGACCTCAAGCTCAATGCGCCGCAGCTCAAGGTGACGATCAACCGCGAACAGGCGGTGGCGGTTGGTACCGACGTGGCGACTATCGGCCGTAGCCTGGAAAGCCTGTTCGGCAGCCGCCAGGTGACCCGCTTCAAGCAGAGCGGCGAGCAGTACGACGTGATGGTGCAGTTGCAGGGCGTCGACCGCAGCAACCCGCAGGACCTCGACCGCGTCTATGTGCGTGGCCGCGACGGCGGCATGGTGCAGCTGTCCAACCTGATCGAGGTGCGCGAGACCGTGGCCCCGCGCGAACTCAATCACTTCAACCAGCTGCGGGCGGTGACCGTGAGTGCCAACGTCGGCTCCGGCTACACCCTGGGTGAGGTCCTGGCCCATCTGGAAAGCACCGCGCGCGGGGTGTTCCCGGCCGAGACCCAATACGACTACACCGGCACCTCGCGGGATTTCAAGGAGTCCAGCGCCGGTATCGGGCTGATCTTCGCCCTGGCCCTGGCCTTTATCTTCCTGGTGCTGGCGGCGCAGTTTGAGAGCTTTAGCGACCCGCTGATCATCCTGTTCAGCGTGCCGCTGTCGATGGCCGGGGCCTTGCTGGCCCTGACCCTGTTCGGCGGCACCCTGAATATCTATTCGCAGATCGGTCTGGTGACCCTGATCGGCCTGATCACCAAGCACGGCATCCTGATCGTCGAGTTCGCCAACGTGCTGTTGCGTCAGGGCCATGAACTGCGTGGCGCGGTGATCGATGCATCGGTGCAGCGCCTGCGACCAATCCTGATGACCACCGGGGCCATGGTGCTGGGTTCCTTGCCCCTGGCGATTGCCACAGGCGCGGGGGCGGAAAGCCGTCAGCAGATCGGCCTGGTAATCGTTGGCGGCCTGCTGGTCGGCACTTTCTTCACCCTGTTTGTCATTCCTACTCTCTATATGCTGCTGCGCCGCTGGCAGCCGATAAAGCAGGAAAGTGAGGAAGTGGCGGTAGCGTAATACCGTGGCGTAGCCCGGATGCAATCCGGGAACGGTGTGGCAGGCGATGGGTTTCCCCGGATTGCATCCGGGCTACGGGTTGTGGGAGGGGCTTTAGCCGCGACATTGCAGCGTCGCGGCTAAAGCGGAACGCCGCCCGGCCCCTACCACAGGTATCACTCGACCTTAAGCACCAGCTTGCCGAAGTTCTCGCCGCTGAACAGCTTGAGCAGGGTTTCCGGGAAGGTGGTCAGGCCGCTGACGATATCTTCCTTGGACTTCAGCTTGCCGCTGGCCAGCCAGCCGCCCATCTCCGCAGCCGCTTCGGCGAAGCGCGGGGCGTAGGTCATCACCACCATGCCTTCCATGCGTGCGCTGTTGACCAGCAGGTTGAGGTAGTTGGCCGGGCCTTTTACGGCCTGCTTGTTGTTGTACTGGCTGATCGCGCCGCAGATGATCACCCGCGCCTTGAAGGCCAGTCGGGTCAGTACAGCATCGAGAATGTCGCCGCCGACGTTGTCGAAGTACACGTCCACGCCTTTCGGGCACTCGCGCTTGAGACCGGCGACCACCTCTTCGTTCTTGTAGTCGATGGCCCCGTCGAAGCCCAGTTCGTCGATCAGGAACTTGCACTTGTCCGCGCCGCCGGCGATGCCGACCACACGGCAGCCCTTGAGCTTGGCGATCTGCCCGGCAATGCTGCCCACCGCGCCGGCCGCGCCGGAAATCACCACGGTTTCACCGGCTTTCGGTGCGCCGACATCGAGCAGGGCGAAGTAGGCGGTCATGCCGGTCATGCCCAGGGCGGACAGGTACAGCGGCAGCGGCGCGCGCTTGGGGTCTACCTTGTAGAAGCCCTTGGGCTCACCGAGGAAATAGTCCTGCACACCCAGCGCGCCGTTTACATGGTCGCCCACGGCGAAATCCGGATGCTGCGAGGCCACCACTTCGCCCACGCCGAGGGCGCGCATCACTTCGCCGATGCCGACCGGCGGGATATAGGACTTGGCATCGTTCATCCAGCCGCGCATGGCCGGGTCGAGGGACAGATAGAGGTTTTTCACCAGGATCTGCCCGGGGCCAGGTTCGCCGATGGCACTTTCCACGTAGCTGAAGGTGTCGCGGCTGGGCAGGCCGACCGGGCGTTGGGCGAGGAGAAATTGGCGATTCAGGTTGGCAGTCATGGTCGTTACTCGGTAAGCGGAAAGACTTGTGATAGCCCCTGTGGGCCCGATGGGCAAGGTTTGCCCTTGGGCCGAATGGCGACCAATCCATTCGGCTGATAGCAGTCCGGGGGTCTTAATCATTATTTTGCATGGAGCCATAACCGCTGTTCGAATAGTGCTGCCGTCCGGGGCGCTGCTCTGACTAG
Source organism: uncultured Pseudomonas sp. (assembly GCA_964578635.1). GTDB lineage: Bacteria > Pseudomonadota > Gammaproteobacteria > Pseudomonadales > Pseudomonadaceae > Aquipseudomonas. The sequence continues at coordinate 6,266 of CAZOEC010000103.1, read as the reverse complement.
ACTCGGCGCAGACTTCAACGCCTTGCGAGGACACACAGATGAGTTTGAGCTTTTCCGGCCAGGTTGCCCTGGTCACCGGCGGCGCTGCCGGTATCGGCCGGGCAACCGCCCTGGCGTTTGCCAACGAAGGCCTCAAGGTGGTGGTTTCCGATGTCGACGTGGCGGGCGGCGAGGGCACTGCCGAACTGATCCGCGCCGCCGGTGGCCAGGCCACCTTCGTGCGCTGCGACGTGACCCGTGATGCCGAGGTCAAGGCACTGATGGACGCGACTGTGGCCGCCTACGGTCGCCTGGACTACGCCTTCAATAACGCCGGTATCGAAATCGAGAAGGGCAAGCTGGCCGAGGGCAGCGAGAGCGAGTTCGATGCCATCATGGGCGTTAACGTCAAGGGCGTGTGGCTGTGCATGAAGCACCAGATCCCGCTGTTGCTGGCCCAGGGCGGCGGTGCCATCGTCAACACCGCTTCGGTTGCAGGCTTGGGCGCGGCACCGAAGATGAGCATCTACGCCGCTTCCAAGCACGCGGTGATCGGCCTGACCAAGTCGGCAGCGGTTGAATACGCGAAGAAGAAAATTCGTGTCAACGCGGTATGCCCGGCGGTGATCGACACCGACATGTTCCGCCGTGCCTATGAATCCGACCCGAAGAAGGGCGAGTTCGCCGCCGCCATGCACCCGGTCGGGCGCATCGGCAAGGTCGAGGAAATCGCCACTGCGGTGCTCTACCTGTGCTGCGACAATGCGGCGTTCACCACCGGCCACGCCCTGGCAGTGGATGGCGGCGCGACCGCGATCTGATCGGGTTGGCGCAATGCAAAAGGGCAGCTTCTAGCTGCCCTTTTGCATGGTTATGTGCGGTCTAAACGCTGGGTAACGGTAGGGTGGGCGGGGCCGCCTAGGCCGTGCGCACCAAGAGCCCGCGCAGGCACGCACGACCTTAGTGAATCGGCAGCTCAACCCCTTCGAACAACTCCTCCAGCTCGGCCTTGGTGTGGCACTGCACGGCCTTGGCCAGCACGTCGCGGGTCAGGTGCGGGGCGAATTTCTCGATAAAGTCGCACATAAAGCCGCGCAGGAAGGTACCGCGGCGGAAGCCGATCTTGGTCACGCTGGCTTCGAACAGCTCGCCGGCATCCAGTACTACCAGGTCCGGATCGAGCTTGGCATCGACCGCCATCTTCGCCACGATGCCCACCCCCAACCCCAGGCGCACATAGGTCTTGATCACGTCGGCGTCGGCGGCGGTAAACACCACCTTGGGCGTCAGGCCGCGATGGCTGAAGGCTTCGTCCAGCTTGGAGCGACCGGTGAAGCCGAACACATAGGTGACGATGGAGTATTCGGCCAGGGCTTCCAGGGTCAGCTTCGGCAGCTTGGTCAGCGGGTGGCCCTGGGGTACCACCACGCAGCGGTTCCAGCGGTAGCAGGGCATCATGATCAGGTCGTTGAACAGTTCCAGACCTTCGGTGGCGATGGCGAAGTCGACGGTGCCGTCGGCGGCCATTTCGGCGATCTGCATCGGCGTGCCCTGGTGCATATGCAGGGCGACATCCGGGTACTGCTTGATAAAGCTGCTGATCACCGGCGGCAGGGCGTAGCGCGCCTGGGTATGGGTGGTGGCAATCGACAGGGTGCCTTTCTTCTCGTTGGAGAATTCCTGGGCGATCTGCTTGATGCTTTCGACCTTGCGCAGGATTTCCCCGGCGGTATTGATGATCCGTTCGCCAGCCGGCGTCACCCGGGTCAGATGCTTGCCGCTGCGGGCGAAGACTTCCACGCCCAGTTCGTCTTCCAGCAGGCGGATCTGTTTGCTGATACCCGGTTGCGATGTATAGAGGCTCTGCGCTGTGGCGGATACGTTGAGGTCGTGATGCGCGACTTCCCAGATGTAGCGCAGTTGTTGAAGCTTCATAAAAGTCCCTCAAAGCTGGTCGGGGCCGTTCAGGTTACCGGCGTGTTTTTATATAACCATATTAATGGGTAGAGCCTTAAATCTAGACCAGATATTTAGATGTGCGGTTTTATTCACTTAAAGCTCCCCGCGGCTGCGGTGCTGCAACATGGGCACCAGGTAAACCGGCGCTTCGGACAGCTGAACCAGGCGCGAGGCGGTACGCCCCAGGGGGATGTCCATATCCGTGCCGTGGCTGTGGCTACCCAAGACCAGCAGGTCCACGCCGAGTTGCTGGACCTGCTCGAGAATCACCAGCGGCGGGTCGCCCTGTACCACCCGTACCGCCTTGATCAGGTCCAGATCCTGGCAAGTCTCGCCGACCTCGTCGCGAAAGCCCTCCAGGACCCGCTGCTCGATGCTGGCCATGACCGTACTCAGGCCGTTCTTGCGCAGTTCCTTGAGCCTTTCCTCGTCCAGATAGGTTTGCAGCACCGACTCGGCAAACAGGCCCATGGGCTCCACGGCATGGACCACATAGAGATTGGCATTGAAGGCGCGGGTCAGCGCCAGGGCGTGTTGCAGCACATAGGGGGCATAAAGACCCAGGTCGGTTGCGTAGAGAATCGTGCGGATCATCCGGCCTCCTTGACTGCCTGAGGGGCGGGCCTGATTTGAGCTTAGCAGCGCCTTTGATAAGTCCAAGAAAGCGCCGCTATTGAGGACGAATGGTTATATGTACGTGCCGCTTAGGGTTGCGGCTCGTTACTGACGCCGTGGGGCACATGACCGGTGGCGACCACCTCGCGGGCTTTTTCGCAGTGGCCGGCCTGGTCGTCGAAGAACACGTCGGCCCCGAAGGTTTCCAGGATCGCGGCTTTTTCCAGACCACCGAGGAAGAAGGACTCGTCCAGACGGATATTCCATTCGCGCAGGGTGCGGATTACCCGCTCATGGGCCGGGGCCGAGCGGGCGGTGACCAGGGCGGTGCGAATAGGGCACTGTTCTTCTGGGAATTCCTGCTGCAGGCGGTGCAGGGCGGCGAGGAAGGGCTTGAACGGGCCGCCGCCGAGCAGCTCGCGGGCCGACTGTCGCTCGTGGCTCTGGAAGGCTTCCAGGCCGGCTTGCTGGTAGACGCGCTCGGACTCGTCGGAGAACAGCACGGCGTCGCCGTCGAAGGCGATGCGCAGTTCGTTGCTGGCCGCGCGCCGGGCACCGCCGGAGAGGATGGTGGCCGCACCGAAGCCGGCACGCAGTGCGCTGCGCACATCCTCGGCGTGGGTGGAGAGGAACAGGTGGCAGCCGAAGGCGGCCAGATAAGGGTCGGGGCTGCGGCCGCCGACAAAGGCGGCGCGGGAGATGCCCAGGCCATAGTGCTGAATCGAGTTGAAGGCGCGCAGGCCGGTGTCGGCGCTGTTGCGCGAGACCAGGATCACCTCCACCCGTTGTTGCTCCAGGGCGCTGTTAAGGGCCAGGAGTTTTTCCACCAGGGGAAAGGCGTCGCCCGGGGCGAGGATTTCGTCCTCATGCTCGATCTGGTACTGGCGGTAGGCCGCGACGCCCTGGCTTTCATAGATACGGTGGCTTTCACTGAGGTCGAACAGCGCCCGCGAGGAAATCGCCAGCACCAGCTTGTCGCCTAATCCCTTGCTCATGGCGTTGCTCCTATCGCGGGCGTTGTTCGAGAAAGCGCAGGGCCTGGTAGAGCATTTCACTGCGCGGCATGGCGCAGCCCGCCTGGGCGGCGGCGGCCAGGGGCGCGGCGTAGATGGCGTGCAGTTCCATGGGCCGCTGCAGGGCAAAGTCGTGGTACATGCTCGGCAGGTAGTCAGGCATACGGTCGGTGGCGGCCAACAGCTTGCCGGCAAACCCGGGCGGCAGTTGATGGCCGCAGGCGCTGGCGGCGTCCACCACTTCCTGCATGATCGCCTCGATCAGCGCGCGGCTGTCGGTATTGCCCATCAGGGCTGTAGTGTCGCTGTTCAGCAGCACGGCCAGGCCGTTGTACGGCAGGTTCCACACCAGTTTCTGCCAGCGTGCCTGTTCCAGTTCGGCCATGGCGCTGGAGTCCAGGCCCGCCTGTTTGAACATCGAAACGCCCATCTCGAGGATCGCCTGGCGGCTTTCGCCAGCGTCGCTCGGGCCCGAGTGGTAGCCCAGGTTGATGGCCCCCAGGGCCTGGTGCTCGATTACCCCCGGGGCGCTGCGGTGTACGCAGATATAGCAGAGGCCGCCAAGCAGATGCAGGCTGTCCGGCAGCAGCGGGCGTAGTTCCTCCTCCACCCCCAGGCCGTTCTGCAGCAGCACCACCTTGGCTCCGGGCGCGGCGGCCTGGGCAATAGTGGGGGCCAGTTCGGCATTGCTGGTGGTTTTTGCGCCCACCAGCAACCAGTCGCAGGCGGGCATCTCGGCGGCGTTGCGGTAGGCCTGCACCGGTTGCAGGCTCAGGGCACCGTGCACCGCGCTGTTCAGTTGCAGGCCCTGGCGGGCTACCGCATCGAACTCGCTGCGCAGCAGAAAGTGCACGTCGAAGCCGGCACGGGCCAGCATCAGGCCGTAGAAACCACCAATGGCACCGGCACCGATAATGCCGATACGGGGAGAGGCATTCATCAAACAAGCTCCTCAGTTGGGCGCGACAGGGGATTGTCCAGCGCCAGTGTTAAGTCGACGCAACGCAGCTGTATCTGGGCTGCGTCATAAAAGTATCGCCATGGCATCCATGACAGTCGGCTGTGCGCCTGTATGCGCCGGTTTACGGCCCACTAGTGGCAACTGGCACAGCCTATGCTGGTAAATACCCATAGTGAAGTGGTGGGCCGGGCGGCAGATGGCGACCGGCAACGAACTCAGTCAGTTTCAGCGCGTTCACTATACTGTTTGGTGTGGTATCAATTTGATGGCATTAGAGGTTGTTTGAGATGCGTCATTTTTTGCGTCATCCCAGTGATATGCCGGTTGAGTTGATTGTGCGCAAGCAGGCCCCAGTGCCAAAGCAGCGCCTGAACAATATCAGTCTCGGTGGTGTGGCATGCAATTCCAAACGGGCTTTTCGACGGGGTACTGCGGTGGAATTGCGCATCCCGGTGTTTGGCGAGTATGCCCGTTATCCCGGTGTGGTGGCCTGGTGCCGCAAGCAGGAGGAGGGTTATCTGGTCGGTATCGCCTTTATCGACGAGGACACCCTGTTCCGTGCGCGTATGGTCGAGCAGGTCTGTCAGATCGAACATTACCGCCACCAGCGCGAGCAGGAGTTGGGCTGCACGCTGTGCGCCGAGGTGATCGCCCAGGAATGGATCGCCCAGCATGCCGTGGAGTTCTCCCAGGCCAGTCTGAACAGCGATTTAGGCTATCGGGGCGCTTAACAGGCGGTTGAAAATGTAGGCGAGGCCGCCGAGACAAGGCAAAAACAGGCGAGGAAGCGGAGTTTACGAGCTGTAAATGAGCATTCCGAGCCTGTTTTTAACGCCGTATCGGCAACGTAGGTAGTTTTCAACGGCCTGTTAACGACCTAAGGCCCATTGTCGAGGCTGCCCGTACGCGCTAAGGTTCGGCTTCCCCGCTGTGCTCATATTGCTGTGCTCCGCCACACGGGGATCGCTGGCGGCCGGCACCCGTGACCTGATGACTCTGACTGATGAATAGCACGATGGCTGATTTACCGATTGATGACCTGAACGTTGCCTCCAACGAGACCCTGATAACCCCGGCCCAGCTCAAGCGTGAAATTCCGCTGACCGAAGCTGCGCTGCATACGGTTGCCAACGGTCGTGAGGTGATCCGCAATATCCTCGATGGCAAGGACCATCGCCTGTTTGTGGTGGTAGGGCCGTGCTCGATCCACGACATCAAGGCCGCCCACGAGTATGCCGAGCGCCTCAAGGCCCTGGCCGCCGAGGTGTCGGACAGCCTGTATCTGGTCATGCGCGTGTATTTCGAGAAGCCACGGACCACCGTCGGCTGGAAAGGCCTGATCAACGACCCATTCCTGGATGACTCGTTCAAGATCCAGGACGGTCTGCATATCGGCCGCCAGCTGCTGCGCGACCTGGCGGAAATGGGCCTGCCCACCGCCACCGAGGCCTTGGACCCGATTTCCCCGCAGTACCTGCAGGACCTGATCAGCTGGTCGGCCATCGGCGCGCGTACCACCGAATCCCAGACCCACCGCGAGATGGCCTCCGGCCTGTCCTCGGCGGTTGGCTTCAAGAACGGCACCGATGGCGGCCTGACCGTGGCCATCAACGCCCTGCAATCGGTTTCCAGCCCGCACCGTTTCCTCGGCATCAACCAGGAAGGCGGCGTCTCCATCGTCACCACCAAGGGCAATGCCTACGGTCACGTGGTGCTGCGCGGCGGCAACGGCAAGCCGA
>CAZOEC010000102.1:0-17153 GCA_964578635.1 uncultured Pseudomonas sp. | reverse complement strand
ACGATGCCGCCGAGCATCGACAGGTTGCGCACGCCGAACAGGGTCGCCACCGTGCCATTGGTCAGGGGCACCGTGGACAGCCACAGCAGGCCCATGGCGATACCAAAGGCATAGGCACTCCACACCGTCAGCGGAGCCATGACAAAGGCGCTGATCACCAGCGCCCGGGCCAGGTACAGGGCGCTGAGCAGGCGCGGCTTGGACATGCGCCCGCCGAGCCAGCCGGCGATATAGGTGCCGAAGATATTGAACAGACCAACCAGGGCCAGCACCGTGGTACCGACCAGCGCCGGCAGGTGCTGATCGACCAGAAACGCCGGCAGGTGCACGCCGATAAACACCACCTGGAAGCCGCAGACGAAAAAGCCCAGGGCCAGCAGCCAGAAACCGGAGTGGCTGCAAGCCTCACGCAGGGCCTCGCCCAGGGTCTGTTCGTGGCCCAGCAGCGGCAGCGGATTGTCCTTGAGCATCGCCGCCAGCGGCACGATCAGGGCCACCAGCAGGCCCAGGGCGAGCAGCGCCGCCGACCAGCCGAGCCAGCCGATCAGCCCCAGGGTTCCGGGCAGCATGGCGAACTGGCCGAAGGAGCCCGCCGCCGCCGCGATACCCATGGCCATGCTGCGTTTTTCCATCGGCGCGGCGCGGCCCACCGCACCGAGAATCACCGAGAACGAGGTGCCGGACAGGCCGATACCGATCAACAGTCCCGCACTCAGCGACAGGCTCAGCGGCGAGTCGGCCAGGCCCATGCAGCCCAGGCCGATGGCATACAGCACGCCGCCGACTATCACCGTGCGCCGGGCGCCGAAGCGGTCGGCCAGGGCACCGGTAAAGGGCTGGGTCAGGCCCCAGATCAGGTTCTGCAAGGCAATGGCGAAAGCGAACACCTCACGGCCCCAACCGAACTCGGCGCTCATGGGTGGCAGAAACAGGCCAAAGCCGTGACGAATGCCCAGGGACAGGGCCAGGATCAGCGAGCCGCCTAACAGCAGCCACAGGCTGCTGCGTGCCAAGGTTTTCATGGAGCGGCCTCCTGGCCATTTAGCGAGCCGCACAGATTGCCCCGCGACAACGCCCGAGGCAAGGCGACTCTAGTCGAAGATCGGAGCTGTGGCGCTGGCCCGCTGACGCAAGAACGCCAGCAGTTGCGGCCGGTAATGGGCAAAGACTTCAGCCGGCAGCCAGCGCTGGTAAATCGCCAGCAGCTGCTCGGGTTGCGCCGAGATCTGCCGCACGGCCTGGTCGATCCGTGTGGCCATGCCGGCTCCCCAGGGATTGCGTGGGCAATAGATGCCCAGCGGCACCAGCTGCGAACTCTCGCGCAGCGGCACGCTGATCAGCGGTTCGCTCAGGCTGAAATGGCGCACGACCTCGGTGTAGATCAGCGGGTAATCGAAGACATAGTCGAGGCGGCGGTGGCTGACCATCAACAGCAGGTTCTCCCCGGCCAGACTGCCGCCCAGGGCCTGCAGGCGGCCTTCGCGCACCGCCTGCTGCAAGCGCGGCTGGATATCCGCCGGGTAAACCCGGGCCTTGGCCAGGGCACCGCGCAGATAGGGATTGGCAAACAACCAGTCCAGGCTGACCTGGCCGTCCTCGACCAGCAGCTGCTCCAGGGTCTGCCGGCGCACCAGGACATGTATAGGCGTGGCCAGCACATGGGGCACGAAATAACCCAGGCGATCGCGTTCGCTGCTCTGCAACTGGCCACTTCCGCACATCTGGCCGAGCTCGCGCATGCGCTGCTCGACCCGTGCCATGGACAATACCTCGTAGCGCATCGACAACTCGGGGAGCTGCGCCTCAAGCAACTGCATGGTCTCGAACAGCATGCCATCGGTTACCTGACCGTCGCGCACATTGAAGGCCCCGGGCAGCGGCACGATGCCCCACAGCAACTCCTCGGCCCGCACCGCGGCGCAGACAAGGGTAAGGCAAAGCAGGGCAATGGCCAGTAACGGCTTGAGCGAACGGGGCAATGGACAGATCCCGAATGGCATGGCGGTCATTACACCTTAGCAGCGCCTGTTGCGCCCAGGCAGCCAGAGGACGGTGCTTATAGCGCCAGGGCCAGCAGCACGCCGCACTCGGCCAGCTCGACCAATGCCCCGGCGGTATCGCCAGTGGTGCCGCCCAGGCGCTTAAGCATCAAGACACGCAAGTAGAAAAACACAGTGCCGGCCACCAGCAAGGCCAGCAACGCCGGCCAGCCCAGCAGCAACATGGCCACAGCATGGGCGGCCAGCAACCAGGGCAGTTGCCGACGCGGCAGATGCTCGGCCAGGGCCTGACCCAGGCCGCCAGCCCGCACATAGGGCGTGGTGAGAAACAGCAGCGGCAGTAGGCAACGCGCCAGCCAAGGCACCAGCAACAACAGCAATCCGGCACCGCTCTCCAGCAAGGCCACCAGGGCGGCGAATTTGAGCAACAGCAGCAGCACCAGTACCACCACCGCGATCGGCCCGCTGCGCGGGTCTTTCATAATGGCCAGGGTGCGCTGTTTATCGCCAAAGCCGCCGACCCAGGCATCGGCGCTATCGGCCAGACCATCCAGATGCAGGCCACCGCTGATACCCACCCACAAGGTCAGCAACAGCGCTGCCTGCAACAGCACGGCGCTACCCCCCAGCAGTTGCTGCGCGGCGAGCAGCAGCAGGCCGATCAACAGCCCCACCAGCGGATAGAACAACAACGAGCGGCCGATCTGCTCAGGGGTCGGCATACCCGCCAGGGTCACCGGCAAGCGAGTCAGAAACTGCAGGGCGATCCACCAGGACGTCATCTCAACTCCCGGAGTTCGCCCTGTTTATCCAGGCATAGCTGATAGCGCTCGGCATGGCCCACCGCCACCTGCAGCAGATCATTGCGCGGCAAACCACGGGCGCGGGCCAGCAGCAGGCGGATCACCCCGCCATGGGTCACCAGCAGCAGGCGCTCACCAGCATGGCGGGCCTGCAAGCGCTGCAAGGCGGCCAATATCCGCGCTTCGAAGGCCAGCAGCGTCTCGCCTTCGGGCGGAGTAAAGCCATAGGGGTCGCTCCAGAAACGGCCAAGTTCTGCCGCGCTGGTCTGCATCAGCTCGGCGCTACTGCGCCCTTCCCAGGCACCGAAATGCAGCTCCTGCAGATCGGGTTCCAGGCTAAGCGGCACGCCGTGTTGCGCAGCCAGCTCTTCGGCAAAGCGTGCGCAGCGCTGCAAGGGCGAACTGATCAGCCGATCCCAGGGGCCGGCCTCGGCCACCGCTGCGCGCAGCTGCGCCCAGCCGGTTTCGGTCAGGGCATCATCCAGGCTACCGCGCAAGCCGCCGCCCAGCTCGGTTTCACCGTGGCGCAGCAGTTCCAGATAGACCGTCATGCAGGGCGCTCGGCCACCGCCGCCTCGGCAAAGGTGGCCATCTCGTTGTGCAGGCTGCAGGCCAGTTGCAGCAACGGCACGGCCAGGGCGGCCCCACTGCCCTCACCCAGGCGCAGGCCCAGATCGAGCAAAGGCTCGGCCTGCAACGCCTTGAGCACCCGCTGATGACCGGGCTCGGCCCCCGTGTGGGCAAACAGCAGCCAGTTGCGACAATCCGGATTCAGCTGTACCGCCAGCAAGGCGGCAACGCTGCAGATATAACCATCCACCAGGGCGGTAATGCCCTGCTGGGCGCAGGCCAGATAGGCACCGCTCAGCGCGGCAATCTCGAAACCGCCGAGGCGTTGCAGGATGTCGATGGGTTCACTGATAGCCGGGCGATGCAGCTCCAGCGCTGCCTCGATCACCTCGGCCTTATGGGCCACGCCAGCGCCGTCCAGGCCGGTGCCGGGGCCGACCAGCTCCTGCGCCGGACAATCCAACAGCAAGCAGGCCATGGCCGTGGCCGCGGTGGTATTACCGATACCCATCTCGCCGCCGATAAACAGCTGGCTGCCGGCTTCACGGGCGCGCTGCACGCTGGCCTGGCCAGCCTCCAGGGCCAGCAGCAACTGCGCGGCAGTCATGGCCGGGCCCTGGGCGAAGTTCGCCGTGCCCGCGCCGATATGCAGATGACGCACGCCGCGCAGCGGTTCCAGTGGCAGCGCGGTGCCCAGGTCGATCACCTCAAGCGTCGCGCCCAGCTGCTTGGCCAGTACACTGATCGCCGCACCGCCGCCGACAAAGTTGCGCAGCATCTGCCCGGTGACGGCCTGGGGAAACGCCGATACCCCTTCGGCGACCACACCATGGTCGCCGGCAAAGATGCTGATCCACAGCTGCTCGACCTGCGGCCGCTGGCTGCCCTGCATGGCCGCCAGGTCGATGGCCAACTGCTCCAGCTGGCCGAGCGAGCCGGCCGGTTTGGTCAGTTCGAGCTGACGCGCCTGGGCCTTGCTGCGCGCGGGTATATCCAGCGCCTGACAGCCCTGTTGCCACCATTGCTCACTCATAGCGCTTTCCCCTTAAGAACCATCGGCAAACCCGCCACGGTAAACACCACACGCTCACAGCGCTCGGCCAAAGCCTGATGCAGCCAGCCCGCCTCGTCGACATAACGCCGGGTCAGCTCACCCAGCGGCACCACGCCCAGACCGGTTTCATTGCTGACCAGTAGAATCCGACCAGGCAAGCCGCTTAGGCAGTCCAGCAGCGCATCGCGCTCGGCGCTCAAGCGCGATAAGTCATCCAGCATTAACAGATTGGTCAGCCACAGGGTCAGACAATCGACCAACAAGCACTTATCCGCAGCGGCCTGCTCACGCAGTACTTTGGCCAGGGCCAAGGGTTCTTCCACCAGAGCCCAATGCGCCGGACGACGTTCGCGGTGATGCTGAATACGCTCGTTCATCTCGCCATCCAGCGGTTGGCTGGTGGCGATATAGGTCACCGCCAGGCCAGATTCGGCCGCCAGCCGCTCGGCCAGGCGGCTCTTACCGGAACGGGCACCGCCGAGAATCAGTTCATGCATGGTTCACCTTTGTTCGAATTCAGTACCACGGACCGTGGGAGGGGCTTTAGCCGCGACACTTCTAGGCCAGCCAATCGCGGCTACAGCCCCTCCCACAAAAGCCTCGCATACAGGCGATCTTCGTAGCCCGGATGCAATCCGGGAGCGATCTTATGCCCGCCAACGCTGTCCCGGATTTCATCCGGGCTACAGGTTACAAAGCTCACGTAATTTCTGCGTATCCAGATGCGCTTCGACCAGATCGGCCAGACGCTCGATATCGCGCTCACGCAAAGCGTGGTAATCCACCTGCTGCACCTCGCGCAGGCCCGCCCAGCGCAGCAGTGCGCTGCAGGCTTCCGGGGTTTCAAACAGGCCATGCAGATAGGTGCCAAGCACCTGGCCATCGGCGCTTAGCGCACCGTCGCGGCGGCCATCGTCCAGCTGCACCGCTGCCGCTTGTAGGGCTGCGCCGCTGCTAACCCCGGCATGAATCTCGTACCCGCTGACCGGGGCATTTTCCAGGCATAGCTGGCCGCGCACATTGCGCAGCTGCTTCTCAGGCTCCAGCACAGTGCTGAAATCCAGCAGTCCCAGTCCCGGGCTTGAGCCTGCCGCGCCTTCCAGGCCATGGGGGTCGTCGATCTGGGTGCCGAGCATCTGCAAACCACCGCAGATACCCAGCAGCCTGCCGCCATAGCGCAGATGCCTGGCGATGGCCGCCGGCCAGCCCTGCTCGCGCAGAAAAGCCAGATCGCTGCGTACGCTCTTGGAGCCGGGCAGGATCATCAGGTCCGCTGCCGGGATCGTCTGACCGGGACCGACAAAGCACAGCTCGACCTGCGGGTGCAGACGCAGCGGGTCGAAATCGGTGTGGTTGCTGATGCGCGGCAATACCGGCACCACCACCTTGATCACCTCACTCGCCTTGGCGCTCTGGCGAATATCGATGGCGTCCTCGGCTTCCAGGTGAAAATCCATCAGGTAGGGCAATACGCCGAGCACCGGTTTGCCGGTGCGCTGCTCCAGCCAATCCAGCCCCGGTTGCAGCAGGGCGATATCGCCGCGAAAGCGGTTGATCACAAAGCCCTGCACCCGCGCCTGTTCGCTCTCGGAAAGCAGCGCCAGGGTTCCAACCAGATGGGCAAACACCCCGCCCTTGTCGATATCGGCAATCAGAATCACCGGGCAATCCACCGCCTCGGCAAAGCCCATATTGGCGATATCGCCGGCGCGCAGATTGATTTCGGCCGGCGAACCCGCGCCCTCCACCATCACCACCGGATAGGCCGCGCTCAGGCGCTGGTGCGACTGCAGCACCGCCTGCATCGCCACCTTCTTGTAATCGTGATAGGCCACGGCATCCATGCTGCTCAGCGCACGGCCGTGGATAATCACCTGCGCGCCGGTGTCGCTATTGGGCTTGAGCAGCACCGGGTTCATATCGGTGTGCGGTGCCAGCCCGGCGGCCTGGGCCTGTACCGCCTGAGCCCGACCGATTTCACCGCCGTCGGCGGTCACTGCACTATTGAGCGCCATATTCTGCGGCTTAAACGGCACCACGCTAACGCCCTGGCGCTTAAGCCAGCGGCATAGCGCGGTCACCAGGGTGCTTTTGCCGGCATCCGAAGTGGTGCCCTGCACCATCAAGGTAGTCATGCTGATTCCTTGGCAAATAACGCTAATGCCTGCTGCAAACGTAACCAGCCCGATTCGTCGGCCGGCAGACCGAAACGCAGGCTGATGGGGCTGCTGAAGAGCCGGGTCAGGATGCCCTTAGCAGCGAGAAACTCATGCAGCTCGGCAGCACTCGGCGTGCAGCAGAACTGAAATAGCGCGCAACCGCCAGTCGGCGGCAGCCCCTGGACGCTGAACAGCGTGGCCAGGCGCTCGCCATCGGCCAACAGGCGTTCACGCTGCAAACGCTGGCCGGCGTGATCCTGCAGCAGCGCGGTGGCCACCACCCGGCTCGGGCCGCTGACAGTCCAGGGCCCGAGCAACTCGGCCAATTGTTCGAGTAGCGCCGGCTGAGCCAGAACAAAGCCCAAACGAATACCGGCCAGACCGAAGAATTTGCCGAACGAGCGCAATAGGATCAGCCCCGGCCTATCACTAAAGGCCGCCAGGCTGAACTCGGGGGTGCAATCGATAAAGGCTTCATCCACCACCAGCCAGCCGCCCCGCTCGGCCAGGCGTGCGTGCCAGTCCAGCAGGCGCTGGGGCTCGATACGCCGTCCGGTGGGGTTATTGGGGTTGACCAGCAGCAGCACATCCAGGCGCTCCAGCGCCCGTTCGATACCGCCTTCACTGAGCTCCAGCAAGCGATGGCCTTCGCGCTGCCAGGCAGCAGCGTGCTCGGCATAGGCCGGCGAGACGATGCCGACCCGGGCATCACGCACCAGACGCGGCAGCGCCTGAATTGCCGCCTGGGAGCCGGCCACCGGCAGCAGATTGCTCACCCCGTAGTAATCGCGGGCGGCGATTTCCAGGCCATCCTCCTGCTCCGGCAGGCGCGTCCAGGCACTGGCGGGAATCGCCGGCAGTGGCCAACCGTAAGGCGCGATGCCGGTGGACAGGTCCAGCCAATCCGCCAGGGCAATGCCATAACGCAGGGACGCCGCGCGCAGACGGCCGCCGTGCTCAAGCCCACCCGGCTTAAACATAGAAAGCCCCCCGCACCAGCAGCAGCGCCAGCCACAGCAGCACACCGCCGTACACCAGATTAAGCGCCCGTTCGATATCCCGCGCCCTGGGTTGTGGCCCCGCGCCCAGCTCGGGCCGCTGATGCAACTCGCCGTGATATTCCGCCGCACCGCCCAGGCTGACGCCTAGCGCCCCAGCGCCTGCGGCCATCACCGGGCCGGCATTGGGGCTATCCCACAAGGGTGCCTGGGTGCGCCAGCAGCGCAGCGCCAGCATAGTTTTGCCAAGCAATGCATAGGTCAGGGCGACCAACCGCGCTGGAATGTAATTGAGTCCATCGTCGATCTTCGCCGCAGCCCAGCCGAAGCGCTCGAAGCGTTCATTGCGATAGCCCCACATGGCGTCCAGGGTATTGCTCAGGCGATACAGCACCACCCCCGGCGCACCGGCAACGACAAACCAGAACAGCGCGGCGAACACCGCATCACTGCCGTTTTCCAGCACCGACTCGCTGCCGGCGCGGGCCACGCCCGTGGCGTCCAGCTGAGCGGTATTGCGGCTGACCATATAACCGACCCGCTCGCGCGCCAGGGGCAGATCGCCCAGACGCAGGGCCTGGGCCACCGGCAGGGCATGCTCGCCCAGGCTGCGCAGCCCGAGGGCCGCATAGAGCGCGAGAATCTCCACCGCCCAACCCAGCCCGCTGATCTGGCTCAGCAGCCAGGCCAGCAGGGTCAGCGGCAATACCGCCAGGCACCAGGCACTGACGCCATGGCTGCGCCAGCCGCCGCCCGCCGGATTGAAACGCTGCTCGATACGCTCGGCCATACGCCCAAAGGCCACCAGCGGATGCCAGCCTTTGGATTCGCCAAACAGCGCATCCAGGGCGACCCCGGCGCAGGTGCTCAACACCAGGCTCATGACGTGCCCCACTTATTCTCGAACAGCAATTCGCTGAGCGGCCGTGGCGTGGCCCAGCCCTCCTGCACCAGCATCGGCGCGTCATAGAACTGCGTGACTGGCCCCAGGCACAGCACCGCCAGGGGTTTGCTGCCGGCCGGCATACCGAGCAACTCCGCCAGGGCCTGCGGCTCGAACAGCGACACCCAGCCCATACCCAAACCCTCGACGCGGGCGGCCAGCCAGAGATTCTGGATCGCGCAGGCCAGGGACGCCAGGTCCATTTCCGGCAAGGTACGCCGACCGAACACATGGGCCTCGCGGCCGTCCATCAGGGCCACCACCAGCAGCTCGGCGCAGTCACGGATGCCCTCGACCTTCAGCTGCATAAATTCGTCGCTGCGCTCGCCCAAGGCCTCGGCGGTGCGCCCCCGCTCCTCCTCCACCAGGCCGTGAATCGCCTCACGCAAGGCCGGGCGGGTGATGCGGATAAACCGCCAGGGTTGCATCAGGCCGACGCTGGGGGCCTGGTGCGCAGCTTCCAGCAGGCGCGCGAGTACCTCGGGAGCCACCTCGCCGCCGCTGAAATGGCGCATATCGCGGCGTTCGGCAATGGCGCGGTAGACCGCGGCACGCTCCTCGGGACTAAAGGCCTGCTCGTTCATCAAGGCTCACCGGGTAGAAACAGCGCGGCCGCCGCGCGCGGCGCGGACGGCAGATAGAAATGGATATAGGACGCGGTCAACCGGCCAATACGGTAAACCGCTTCGGCCGTGCGCCTGTAGTTGGGGCACTCGCCCCGAGCGATGGGCTCCAGGGCGCTGCTCAGGGCCGAGTGGTGGAAAGTATGGCCGCGCAGGCTACCTTCCGGCAATTCGACTTGCTGCAGGGCCAGGGCCACCAGGCGCGGTTGCAGGCTCGCCTGCCCCGGAAGCAGGCCGAGCATAGCGGCGCTGGCCCCCTGTTGGTCGGTCAGTTGCTCGAGCAGATAGAGCATGCCGCCGCACTCGGCATGGATCGGCTTGCCGGCCGCATGGTGGGCACGAATCGCCTGCGCCATGGCCTGGTTGGCGCTCAGTTGTGCCAGGTGCAATTCGGGGTAGCCGCCGGGCAGATAGAGGCTATCCACCACGGGCAGCTGGCTGTCGCTCAAGGGCGAGAAGAACTGCAATTCGGCCCCCAACGCCTCCAGCAGATCCAGGTTGGCCTGGTAGAGAAAGGCAAAGGCGCTGTCGCGGGCCACGCCGATACGCACACCCTTGAGCAACTGCGCGGGCCTGGCCTGCTCAGGCGCGGCAAAGCTGACTGGCGGCGGCAGACTGGTATCGGCGCTGGCCGCCAGGGCGTCGGCGGCGGCGTCCAGGCGCGCATCCAGGTCGGCGAGTTCGCCAGCCTGGATCAGGCCCAGATGGCGGCTCGGCAACTGCACCTCGGCGCTGCGCGGCAACGCGCCGTACCAGCGGATCGAGGCCGGCAAGGCATCGCGCAATATCTCGCCATGCCGGGTACTGCCGACCCGGTTGCCGAGCACCCCGGAAAACGGCAAATCCGGCTGGAAGGTTGCCAGGCCATGGGCCATGGCCCCGAAGGTCTGGGCCATGGCCGAACCGTCGATCACCGCCAGCACCGGTACACCGAAGTGCCGCGCCAGATCGGCCGCCGACGGCGTGCCATCGAACAGGCCCATCACCCCCTCGATCAGAATCAGGTCGGCCTCCCCCGCCGCCTGCCAG
Organism: uncultured Pseudomonas sp.; assembly: GCA_964578635.1. GTDB lineage: Bacteria > Pseudomonadota > Gammaproteobacteria > Pseudomonadales > Pseudomonadaceae > Aquipseudomonas. The sequence continues at coordinate 6,974 of CAZOEC010000102.1, read as the reverse complement.
AGCAGCCGCCGGCTCTCCGCCTCGCCGACCATCCACAAATCCAGCTGGTACACCGGCGCGCCGCAGGCCTGGGCCAGCACCATGGGGTCGAGAAAATCCGGGCCGCACTTGAACACCCGCACGCGCTTGCCCTGGCGCGTATGCAAACGCGCCAGGGCGGCGGTCACCGTGGTCTTGCCCTGGCCCGAGGCCGGTGCGGCGATCAGCAGCGCCGGACAGTGGCGGGCTGCTTGCGGCACCTCTGGCGCAGCGCCAGCGCCTCTCATTGGCCCGCGACCCGCCGCGGGGCGAACGAGCAGGCCCGCGCGGCGCTATAGAGCAGCGCGGCCAGCCCGACATACAGAGCCAGGCTGCCCAGATGGCGAGGGTAATAGAGTCCGATACGCTCGGCCAGCAGGACTAGGGTCGGTTCGGGGTAACGCCCGGAGAAGTACAGGAAGCCACCGCCAGAGAATAGGTAACAGACCAGGGCACTGACCACCAGCGTTGCCGCCAGCAGCGCCAGGCTGCTTACCCGGTCACGTTGCCAGCCGGCATACAGGCGACCGCCCAGCCACAGCGAGCCATACGCCGGCAGCAGCATCCAGTAGGCCGGCGACATGCACCAGGCGCTGACGCCCGCCCACTGGATGGCGGCGAAGTCCAGCAGCGAGGCCTCGACAAACAACCCGGCAAACACCCAGCGCGGCTTGAGCAGCACCCCGGCGAGGAAGAACACCGCCCAGGACGCGCTGGGTAGGTTCAGGGTGGCGAAATGCTGACCGCGGGTCATGGCCATCAGCAGCGCCAGGGCCAGGCCGATCAACAGCTGAGTACGGGGTGTCAGGTTCATTCATTTATCTCCAGGTAAACAACTGAGGTGCGCCGGGCGTAACGCCTGTTAGAGCGCCTGATAACGCACCGTCAGATAGACCGCCTGGCCAGGCTGGTTAAAGCCTTCGGCGGTCTGGTAATCGGCATCCAGCAGGTTGGCCAGCCGCGTTTGCACACGCCACTCGCGGTTCAGCCGGTACTCGCCACGCAGGTCCAGGGTGGCGAAGCCGGCCAGCTCACGCTGGTTCTCCAGGTCGTCGTAGGTCGAGTTCTGCGCATGCAGGCTGGTACCGACGCTGAAGTCGCCAAAGGCGCGGTCGATGTCCAGGTTGAACAGCTGACTCGGCCGGCGGTTGAGTTCCTTGCCGTAATAGGGAATGCCGCTGCCGCTCGAGCGCGGTGAGCGATTCTCGGCGTCCATCAGGCTGTAGTTGGCGTTCCATTGCCAGCCGAACAACTCGCTGCCGATCAGCAGTTCCAGGCCGCGAATACGCGCCTGGTCGACGCCCTGGGCCTGGCTGATGCCGTTGACCCGCACCGTCGCAATCAGATTATCGATCTCCGTGCGATAGGCGTTCACCGCCCAGTGACCCCAGGCGTGCCGCCCGGCCAGGCCGAGCTCCAGACTTTGCGACTCTTCGGCCTGCAAGTCCGGGTTACCGAAGCCGGGGTAATACAGCTGGTTGAAGGTCGGTGCCTTGAATGCCGTGCCGTAGCTGGCGGTAAGTCGCAACGCCTCGCTCAGGGCATAGCCCCAGGCGATATTGCCGGTGTCGTGGCGACCGAACTGTTCGTTGTCGTCGTGGCGCAGGGACAGCTGCCAGTCCTGCGCCCCGTGCTGACCGAGGTACTGGACGAAGGCCCCCTGGTTGTCGCGACTTTCCAGGGCATAGGCGACAGTGCCGTTGACCTCGTCACGCTGATAATCGGCCCCCAGGGTCAGGCTGTGGCCGTCGGCCAGGGTCAGATCGTTCTGCCAGCTCAGGCTGTCGCGACGGCTGTCGAAGCGCGAGTTGAAATCACCGTCCTGATAATGATCGGCCTTGTCTTCGCTGCGCCCGGCCTGCAGGGTCACCTGCCAGGGCTCCAGCGGGGCAAAACGCGCACGCCCGCCGACGACACTCTGCACACCATCGGAGTTGGCGGAAAAGCCACTGCTGCGCTTGCTGTTGACCTGGTCGTAGTCGCTGTGGGACTTGCTGCGCAGCAGGTTGCCATCGAGCTCCAGGCCATTGTCGAAGCGATAGCCGCCGTTCAGCGTCCCGGATAGGCTGCGAAAACCGTCGGCATCGTTTTCATAACCGCTGGCACCGACCTGCTTGACGTTGATGCCGTCAGTATCCAGGCCGCTGAGGCCGAGGCTGTACCAGCCCTGCTGACCACCGCCGGTCACGCCGGCGCTGCCGCTGTAGCTGTCATGGGTGCCATAGCCGGCAGAGAAGAACGGCTTGGCCCCCTCGCCGCCGCCCTTGCGGGTGAAAATCTGGATCACCCCGCCGATGGCTTCCGAGCCATACAGGCTGGAACGCGGCCCGCGCACCACCTCGACCCGCTCGATCAGCTCCAGCGGCAGATCCTGCAGGGCCGCGCCGCCGGAGGACACCGAACCGACCCGCAGGCCGTCGATCAGCACCAGCATATGGTTGGCGTTGCTGCCGCGCATATACAGGGCGGTGTTCTTGCCCGGGCCGCCGTTGTTGCTGAAGGACACCCCCGGCACTTTCTGCAGCAGCTCGGGCAGGGACGCCGCCTGGCTCTGCTCGATCTGCGCGCGATCGAATACCGTGACCGCCGCCAGACTCTCCTGGACGGTTTGCGCGGTGCGGGTGGCGGTTACCAGTTGATCTTGCAACTCGGTGGGACTGGCGGCATGGGCCAGGGGAAAACAACCCATAGCGCACAGCAGCGCCATCGGCTTCAACAGGGACTTACTCATCGCGTCGTATGCTCCGTCGCACTCACCCGGGCGACCAAGGCTGGGAAAGGCATACGGAGAACGAAAGCGCACAAGCGCCGCAGAGGCGACAGCCCATACGCCAGACAACGCCCTCCGCGATGCCATGGACTGCAGCAGGCCGGTCTCCGGGCTTACGAGCGGCGAACTGAGGGCTCAGATCGCGACCAGACGCACCTTCCCATGCAAGGAGCCTGTCGGGCTTTTCCGCAGTAGAACTGCGTTAAGTCCAACAGACTCCTGGAGCACAGTGGTTGAAAAAGCGCTGGTTTGACTCGTCTACCGTTGCGGGGGCAGCGTCGGAATTGCTGGCGTGAAGCACAGCGCACCGACTTCCCTGTTTCACCCCTCTCACGCCGAAACGTGGGGGGCACCTATTGCAAGCCGCGCAGGGTAGAGGCTTGGCGCGCCCAGGTCAAACCGCGCCGCCAATCCAGCGCAGCACGGTACCAGGGTGGGCGGTGCCTTATTTGCGCACGTTCTGATAGAGCATCAGGCGCGAGGTTTCGTGCAGGCCGCGGGTCAGCGCCAGCAGACGCTGGTATTCGGCGGGATGCTGCGCGGCGACGTTGTCCAGCGGCGTCAGGGAGGCCAGATCGTGCAGCGACGGCTTGCTGCCGTCATGCTGCATCTGCAGGAGGAAATGGCGGGTGACCCCGCCGATCAGCGGGAAGCTGCCCTCGCGCAGCACCAGCGGCACCATCCGCTCACCTTCCGCGGCCGGCTGCTGGATATCGCGGCCCATGGCGCCGTTGCGAAAGCTCATGCCGGTCATGCCCAGTACCGTGGGCAACAGGTCGACCAGGCCCACGGCCTCTTCGACCCGCCGCGGCTCGAGCAACTTGGGGGCATGGATCAGCAGGGGCACCTGATTGCCGTCCAGGCCCAGCTTGACCAGCGCCGGCGGCATATGCGGCACCTGGCTGATACGGGTGTTGTGGTCGCCAAACATGACGAAGATGGTGTTGTCGTACCAGCCGCCGGCCTGGGCGATTTCCATCAGGCGACCGATATTGAAGTCCAGCAGGCGTACCGCGTTGTACTGCGCCACGCTGCGCGAACCGGCGCTCTGGGCCTGCTCCAGGGATATCTCGTGCACCGCGAAGCCGTCGTTATCCTTGGGGATGGTGAAGGGCCGATGGTTGCCGGCGGTCTGGATATAGGCGAAGAAGGGCTTGTCCTTGGGCAGGTCACGCAGCAGGCGGTCGCTTTCCTTGAACAGATCGAGGTCGGAGATGCCCCAGACATCGGCCAGCGGCGAGTTCCAGTGACGCTCGTCGTAGAGCCGAACGCCATCGATGCTCTGACGGATCAGCGCATTCATATTGGCCCAGCCGGAGTTGCCGCCGATCATGTAGAGCTTTTCGTAGCCCTGCAACGCATTGACCAGGCTGTGCTGGCGGGTGATCAGCGGATTGCGCGTCGAGGTTTCATGCCGCGAAACGTCAGGCACCCCGGAAATGCTCGCCCATACGGTTTTGGCCGTACCGGTCACCGGCACATAGAAATTCTCGAAGAACCAGCTCTGCTTGGCCAGGCGGTCGATATTCGGCGTGGGGTTGAGCGGGTTGCCATAGGCCCCTACAGCCGTGGTGCCGAGGGACTCGAGCATGACGAAGACCACATTCGGCGGCTGCTTGCCGGTCAAGGCGTAAGGCTGCGGATCCTGCTCGCGGATAAAGTTCAGCTGCTCGACATCGGCCTGCTCGACGCCCAGGTACTGGCTGACCACCCCGTAGTGAGCGGCCACCTGCTCGAGGTCATAGGGCTGCTGCGGCACCCTGAGGGTGTCGTAGAGAAAGATCACCGGATTCAGGCCGAGGGCCGCCACCTGGTTGTCGCCGGAAAAGAAGGCGTCGCTCCAGCGCAGCGGTACCGGGTTTTCCAGATTGATATTGTCGACGCGGCCGAGGATGCCGAGGAACACCAGCACCACCATCAGTGCGCTGCCCCAGGTCAGCGACCAGCGGCCGATGGGTTTGGCCGGGCGATCCAGGGTGATGCGCTCCAGGCGCAGCAGCAGCCACCAGGTCAGCGCGCTGGTGGCGAGCCAGCCCAGGCTGATCCAGATCACCGGGTAGGTCTGCCAGACCATATCGGTGGAGATCTGCGCATCGCCGAGAAAACGCAGCACCGTGGCGTTGATGCGCACGCCCAGGTAGGCGTAATGGCCGAAGTCGAAGATATACACCAGCACCACCGCGCCCACGGCCAGGGCCAGGTAGAGCCGGGCCAGCCAGCGCAACGGCCGACTGCGGGTCAGGTTGTAGACCGGCAACCAGGCCAACAGCGCCACCGGCAGCATCAGCAGGATGGCCAGACGCAGGTCGAAGCGCAGGCCGATGCCGAGGGTTTGCGGCACCGCCGCGACCTCGCTCAGGGCACTGCCGTCGAAGCCGGAGAACCCCAGAAAAAACAGCCCGCGCAGGGCCGCCAGCAAGACAAAAAGTACCGCTATAGCGCCCAGCCAGTAATGCAAGCGGCGCGATTGCAACCAACCCATGATGCGAACCTCAATCAGCAAATCGTCTGTGGAGTCAGGGGGCCGCGCCGCTTAGAGACGCATAGGTAACAGGGTCTTACGCGACCTCAAGCCGAGCCGGGCCGCATGCCAGATCAGCGCGCCCCAGCAGTAAAGCGCAAGCAGCGGGTCGAGCAGGTAATCCCAGTAGTTGCCCGAGGACTTGAGGCCAAGGCTGAAGGCCAGCGTGGCCAGCCCGAGCATCCAGACCCCGAGCCAGTTGCGCGCCAGCAGCAAGGCCAGCGCCACCAGGGCCAGCACCACCAGCAAGGGCCGCGGGCTGTAACCCAGGCGATAGGGGTCGGAGGCGGTCAGGCCCAGGGTGGCCGGATAGAGGAACAGCGCCAGCAGGCCGAACAACAGCAGCAGCTGCAGCCTCTGCGGGGCCTCCAGCCTGGCCAGCAGGCCGATGCGCACCAGGCTGGCGAACAGCAGCGCCAGCAATGTGGTGATGGCCAGGTCGTCGGTAAAGCTGCGCACGTAAGCGGCCAGCGACAGACCGGCAAGGGGAACAAAACCGATCAGCAGGCAGCCCAGCAGAACCAGGCAGCGGGGCCCGGATGACAGGCCGAAACCGGGAATCAGCAGAAACAGCAGCAGGGCGAAGGTCAGGTGGGCTTGCCAGAGTTCAAGCATTACATGCGCCCCTTGAGCCAGGCATCGTTGAAGCTGATGTGTTTGATAAAGCTGTTGTTCCAGGAATACACCAGGTGGTAATTGCCGTCGGTACTCTTGATGAAATAGGGGTACTCGTACTCGAAGTCGCAGCCATTCTTCTTGCACACGCGCTGATCGAGGTTGCCCAGAAACTCATCGAGCAGGCCCTGCCGGCGCGGGCCGCTGGAGAGTCGGAACTTGTCGCCGATGATTTCCCGATAGACCTCCGGCTCGAACGGGTTGCCCTCGAAATCCGGCGACTCGTCGAGTTCGATCACCGGCGTCCAGAAATCCATCTCCTCGTTGGTTTCCATCAGGCTCAGGCGGAAACGGCCGTCTTCCAGATCGTTCATCGCCACCAGCATGCCCTGCCCCGGGGTCACCACCGCAGCCAGCGAGGAATTCGGATTGGATGGATCCTCGGGATAAGGCTCACTCCAGGTCTGCCCCGCGTCCTGGGTGCGGCTGGCCAGAATCTGGTGATGGGTGCTGCCGGCATAGCGCAACAGGGCGATGGCGTTCCATTTATCCAGGGCCACGACCGTGGGCTGCAGGGAGTGCTTGCCACTGCTGATGCGCATCTTGTCCAGCACCTCGCCTGCGGGGCTCAGGTACAGGTACTCGGCAAACTTGCCGAGAAACTCGTGGTACACCGGCAGGCCCATGGAGCCGTCGGCATGGAACACCGGCGCACTGCGCACCAGGGTGCTGATATTGAAAAAGGGCGTGGTCACCAGCTGCCTGGGGGCAGACCAGGTCTTGCCCAGGTCATCGGAATGCATGGCATTGATCGCACTGCCCGCCCAGCCGCCGACGGAAACCGAGACGTAGAGCAACCACAGGCGCTGGTCCGGGGCCAGGGCGATCACCGGGTTACCCAGCTTGCGAATATATTTGTGCACCGAACCCTGGGTCGACTCGCGGGTGGCCAGGACCAACTCGTCGCCCCACTCGCCGGTCGCCGCATCGAAACGCGCGCCACGCACCTGCACATCTGCCGCGCCTTCGCGCGAGCCGGCAAACCACACG
>CAZOEC010000101.1:0-17253 GCA_964578635.1 uncultured Pseudomonas sp. | reverse complement strand
TCGGCGGCTTCAAGCAGTCGGGCAACGGCCGTGACAAGTCGCTGCACGCCTTCGACAAGTACACCGAAATCAAGGCAACCTGGATCAAGCTGTAAGCAATCGGGATGGCTTGAACAGCATCCCCGCGGCTGCTCGATACTTCGACAGCCAGTCAGGTCGATCCTCCAGAGGATCGGCTCATAGAGCCAGACCCGCGGCCGGGTTCCCCCAAGGAACCCGGCCGCCTTGCATTCGCGCGCCGGGCTTTGCGAGCGGTGCCGGAGGCACCCAAGGAATGGAGTTGAGCAGATGAAGTGGGCAACCTATTTCGCCGTCAGCGCGGCGGTGGTGATAGTCGGGCTGTCGCTGGGCGTGACCCTGCCGCTGGTGTCCTTTCGCCTCGAGGCCTGGGGTTATGGCCCCTTTGCCATCGGCGTGATGGCGGCGATGCCGGCGGTCGGGGTGCTGCTGGGGGCACGCCTGACCGGGCATCTGGCCGGCTGGTTCGGCACGCCGCAGACGTTGCGCCTGTGTCTGCTGGCCAGTGCAGTATCGGTGGGGCTGCTCAGCGTGATGCCGAGCTATCCGCTGTGGTTGCTGCTGCGCCTGCTGATCGGTATTTCCCTGACCGTGGTGTTCGTCCTCGGCGAAAGCTGGATCAACCAGCTGGTCGAGGACCGCCTGCGCGGCCGCCTGGTAGCCCTGTACGGCACCGGTTTCGCCCTTAGCCAGCTGTGCGGGCCGCTGCTGCTGACCCTGATAGGCACCGAGAGCGACCACGGTTTCTGGTTTTCCGCGGGCCTGCTGGTGGCGGGTTGCCTGCTGTTGCTGGGCCATGATGGCGCGCCCAGGGTCGATGCGCAGAGTGCGTCCGGGCGTGGCGTGTTGGCGTTCTGCCGAACCTCGCCAGCGATTGCCTGGGCGGTGGTGCTGTTTGCCGCCTTCGAGGCCATGGTCCTGACCCTGTTGCCGGTCTACCTGCTGCGCGAAGGCTTCCCTCAGCAACTGGCGTTGATCATGGTCAGCACCGTGGTGGTGGGCGACGCCGCCCTGCAGCTGCCCATCGGCTGGCTGGCCGACCGGGTGCCGCGGCAGACCCTGTTCCGCTGCTGCGGGGTGGTGCTGTTGGGCTCCAGCCTGAGCATCCCCGTGCTGCTGCATACACCGCTGATCTGGCCGGTGCTGGTGCTGTTCGGGGCCAGTGCTGGCGGGCTCTACACCCTGTCGCTGATCCTGGTCGGCCAGCGCTACCGGGACGATGCCCTAGTGCGCGCCAATGCCCATATCGCCCTGCTCTGGGGCGCGGGGTGTCTGCTCGGGCCGCTGTCCACCGGTGCCGCCAGCCAGTGGGTCAGCGGTCATGCCCTGCCGGTGCTGATGGCCCTGGGCGCGGCCTTCTTCGTCTGGCTGGCGTTTCGTCGCGGAGCCTTTAGCGAGGCGCTGCCCGCCAAGGCCTGAGCACCGTTCGGCAGGGCTCCTGGCGCGGCCTGGCATTGCCGGCTAGCGTTGCTGGCAGGCGCGCGCCACCGGTGGCCTGCGCCAGGACTGGAGGCAGGTTATGCACAGGGTTATCGGTTTGTGCCTGAGTGCGGTCTGGGCCCTGAGCGTGCAGGCCGCCGACCTGCCGGGCAGCAGCGACCATCCGCTGATCCCGCGCTACGAGGGGGCGGAAATCATCGCCTATGCCACCCAGGCGTTTACCGATAAAGCCTTTCTGCGCGGCCCGGCCAAGGCCTATGGCGGCCTGGCGAAAAATGCCGAAGCGACCCTGGTGCTGGAGGGCAAGCTGACCCAGTTGAGCTACCGCGGACCGGCTGAGCGCACGCCCCTGGAGGTACAGCGCAACTATCAGCAGGCCCTGCAGGACGCTGGTTTCGAGCTGCTTTTTGTCTGCGAGCGGGAGCAGTGCGGCGGGCGCAATTTCAACCATGCGGTGACCACCACCTCGCCCTTTCGCGAATACCACCAGCAGCAGCGCTACCTGTTCGCCAAGCTGGCGCGCCCGCAAGGCGATGTTTACGCCGCGCTCTATGTGGTGCTCAACCAGGATGGCGGCGGGCCTAACAAGGGCCGCAGCATGGTCCAGCTCGAGGTGCTTGAGCAGCAGGCCATGGAGCAGCGCATGGTGCTGGTCGAGGCCCCGGCCATGCAGGCGGATATCGACGCCAAGGGGCGGGTGGCGCTGTACGGCATCCTCTTCGACTTCGATCAGGCCAGCATGCGTGCCGACTCCGCGCCGCAGCTGGAGGAAATTGCCAGGCTGCTCAAGGCCAGCCCGGCACTCAAGGTGCTGGTGGTCGGCCACAGCGACGCCAAAGGCGCGCTGGACTACAACCGCGAGCTGTCGCAGCGGCGCGCGCAGTCCATCGTCAAGGCGCTGGTCGAGCAGCACGGCATTGCCGGCGAACGCCTGACGGCCGTGGGGGTGGGCATGGCGGCCCCGCTGGCCAGCAATCGCAGCGAGGAGGGCCGTGCGCTCAACCGCCGGGTCGAACTGGTCGAACGCCCCGAGTAGCGCGCTTAGTCTTCCCCAGGCGCTAGCTGCTGCTCGGCCAGCAGTGCGGCCACGCATTCACCGGTCTGGCGAATCGCCTTTTCAAGCTCCGGAGTGGGTTTGCCGGCGTAGTTGATACGCAGGCAATTGCGGTATTTGCCGGCGGCGGAAAAGATGCTGCCGGGGGCGATCTGGATGGCGTGTGGCAGCAGTTCGCGGTTCAGGCGCTGGCTGTCGAAACCCGCCGGCAGTTCGATCCACAGCATAAAACTGCCCTGGGGCCGGCTGACCCGGGTGCCGGCAGGGAAATAGCGGCTGACCCAGTCGATCATCAGGTCGCGTCCGCGTTGGTACTGCGCGCGCATGCGCCGTAGGTGGGGCTCGTAATGGCCGGCTTCCAGGTATTCGGTGATGGCCAGCTGCGGCAGCTGGGCGGTGCTGCCGGTGCCCATGTATTTCATGTGCAGGACGCGATCCAGATAGCGTCCCGGGGCGATCCAGCCGATGCGCAGGCCGGGGGCCAGGGTCTTGGAGAAGGAGCTGCAGAGCAGCACGCGACCATCTTCGTCATAGGATTTGATCGTGCGTGGGCGCGGGTAGCTGTAGGCCAGGTCGCCGTAAACGTCATCCTCAATGATCGCCACGTCATAGCGCTGGGCCAGGGCCAGCAGGGCGCGCTTGTTGGCGTCGGGCATGATATAGCCCTGCGGATTGTTGCAGGTCGGGGTCAGCTGAATGGCCTTGATCGGCCATTGCTCCAGGGCCAGCTCCAGAGCCTCCAGGCTGATCCCGCTGATCGGGTCGGTGGGCAGTTCCAGGGCCTTCATACCGAAGCCTTTCAAGGCCTGCATCACGCCGTGAAAGCTCGGCGAGTCCACCGCGACGATATCGCCCGGCTCGCAGATGGCGCGGATCGCCGCCGACAGCGCCTCGTGGCAGCCGGTGGTGACGATGATCTCCTGGGGCGACAGGCTGCAGCCGGAGTCGAGCATCAGCCGCGAGATCTGTTCACGCATGCCCAGGTGACCGTAAATGCAGCCGTAGGTCAGGCTGCTGGCGTCCTGGCGGCGGCTCAGGCGTGACAGCGAGCGCAGCAGCGGCTTGAGCGTCGGGCTGTCGATATCCGGTCGGCCACGGCCGAGTTGCAGCAGGCCCTCCTGTCCGGGCGGGCGGCTGATCAGCTCCAGCACCTGATCCCACTGCGAGACGTCCACGGGGCGCTGGGCCATGCGGCTGACCATTGGCAGCGCCGGTTTTTCCCGCCCCAGGGGCACGAAGTAGCCCGACTTCGGCCGTGGTGTGGCCAGGCCCTGGTCTTCCAGGTGGCGATAGGCCTGTTGCACCGTGCTCAGGCTGACGCCGTGTTCCAGGCTCAGTGCGCGCACCGAGGGCAGGCGGTCGCCGGGGCGGTACAGGCCTTGTTCGATCCGTGCGCCGAGCAGTTCGGCGAGGTTTACATAGAGGGTCATACAGCCTCCCTGCGTGATTGCTTGTGCCTGCGCAAGCGATACAGATACGCCATAAAACGACAATTCAGTGGCTGAAAAGTCAGATCTGTATGGAGTTAATAAGAGATTTTTGAATCTGTCATGCTTTTTCTCTTCGGGCCATTCTGAGCGCTCATGGACGCTGTGGCAGGAGAGGGCGATGAACGGTTTCAGCGAGGGTGTCTTCAAGGTGGGGCAGGTCGGTACGCGGTTGCAGGTTGGCGGGGGCGAACCCCGTTATTTCGGCCGCGACTGGCCGGCGTTCTGGCGGCGACTGCAGACCCGGCGGGCTCTGCTGCGTCTGAATCCCGGGCAGCTGGCCGATATCGGCCTGAGCCGCGCCGAAGCCGAGCGCGAGGCCCGGCGACCGTTCTGGACGCTGTAGCGGGTTGTGTTTAACGATGCACCGGCAAGCCAGGTGGTTTTTCAGCGGCTATGTCCCAATTAAGTGTTGCAGGCAGCTTTTGTAGGGTGGGTTAGTGGCGCGGAACCGGGTTGGCGAAGCAACTGCGAGATTTGTGCGCCACGTAACCCACCAAGCGGTCTTCGGCTTGGTCACCGATGGTGGGTTACGGTGCAACTGAATTAAGCGTCGACGGATAGCTCCTGATCATGCGCCTAACCCACCCTACAAATCGTTGCTGGGCTGGCATAACGGGTACAGAACCTTTTCAACGGCCTGCCAGCCGTTCAGGTGGTGGCATGTTCCCTGCGCCAGATGCCGGGCGGCTGGCCGTAGTGCTGGCGGAAGGCGCGGTTGAGGGCGGCCTCCGAACCGTAGCCGATATCGTAGGCGATCTGCGCCAGGCTGCGGCCCTCGCACAGTTGCGCGGCGGCCAGTTGCAGTCGCCAGTGCGCCAGATAGCGCATTGGCGGCTGGCCGATCAGGTCTCTGAAGTGCTCGGCAAAGGCCGAACGCGACAGCCCCACCGCGCGCGCCAGGGCCTCGGTGGTCCAGTGCTCGCTTGGGTGCTGGTGCAGCAGCGCCAGCGCCTTGCCCACCTGCGGGTCGCGCAGCCCGGCCAGCCAGCCCTGCTGACCGCCGGGTAATTCCTCCAGATAGCGGCGCACCGCTTCGATAAACAGCAGCTCGGCGAGCTTGTTCAGCACAGTGCCGGCTCCCTGGCGCTGGCTGGCACTTTCCTCGGCGGCGAGGCGGAAAGCCTGCTCGATCCAGGCCCCGCCGGGGCTGTTGCCGACCCGCAGCTTGAGCGCGGCGGGCAGGGTCTGCACCAGCGGGTTGTCCGGCACCTCGCAGCCGAGAAAGCCACAGATCAGGTGGGTCGTCGCCCCGCCGCCGCCATGGCGCAGGCTGGCCAGGCCGCTCGCCTGGGGCGGCTGGACCAGATGATCGATCACCCGCGCCGGCAGGCCTGCGGCGCTGGTCAGCAGGTGCGGTTCGTTGCGTGGCAGCAGGACGATCTCGCCGGCCTCCAGGGGCAGCAGCGGTGCGTTGTCGACCCCCAGCAGCAGGCGGCCGTCGAGTACATAGTGATAGGCCATCAGGTGCCGCGGCAGAGCGCCTGCGAGGCGACAATCCTCGGCGCTGACCTGGGCGCGGATGCACCAGGGCGCGGTGAATTCGGCATGCAGGAAGGCCCCGGCCGACAGGCGTACGGCCGCAAGTACGTGGGAGAGTGCGTCCATTGATCCTCCGTGCGGCGGCTGGATCAAGAATGACGGCGGCTGGGCTATATCCGTCGTGCCCTGTCCTTCTTACCGTAGCACTGGTGTGACGCCGCAGCCCGGCAGTCGGCGGCGTCCGCGATAACCGGTAAACAACAAGAAGAGGACAGCCATGATAAGCGTGCGCGATAACCTGGGCCTGCACCTGAGCGGCAGCGATCCGGACAGTCTGGAACACTACGAACAGGGGCTGGGCCAGTTCCAGTGCTATGCCGGCGACCCCCTGGCCGCGGTCGATGCGGCCCTGGCGCTACGACCTGACTTTGTCATGGCCCATGTCCTGCGTGCCTACCTGCACCTGCTGGGCACCGAACCCGAGGGCCTGGCGGTGGCGCGAAGCAGCCTGGAGCAGGCCCAGGCCCTGGCGGCCGACACCCGCGAGCGCGGCCATCTGGCCGCCATCGAAGCCTTGCTTGGCGGCCAGTGGGGCCGGGGCGGGCTGATTCTCGAGGATGTCGCCATCGAATACCCGCAGGACGTCCTGGCCCTGCAGGCCGGGCATCAGGTGGATTTCTTCAGCGGCCACTCGCGCATGCTGCGCGACCGCATCGCCCGCGCCCTGCCGCGCTGGCAGGCGGGTATGCCCGGCTACCACGCGGTGCTCGGCATGTACGCCTTCGGCCTGGAGGAGAACGGCGACTACGTCGCGGCCGAGGCCTGCGGGCGCAATGCGGTGGAGCTGCAACCGCGTGACGGCTGGGCGCAGCACGCCGTGGCCCATGTGCTGGAGATGCAGAACCGGCAGCGCGAGGGCATCGCCTGGATGCGCGGCAACCAGCCGAACTGGACTGGCGACAGCTTCTTCCAGGTACACAACTGGTGGCACCTGGCGCTCTACCATCTGGATCTGGGTGAGATCGACGAGGTGCTGGCGCTGTTCGACGGGCCGATCTTCGGGGCCCGTTCGGGCCTGGCGCTAGACCTGGTGGACGCCGCGGCGCTGCTCTGGCGTCTGCACCTGCAGGGCGTCGAACTGGGGGCGCGCTGGCAGGCGGTGGCCGACGACTGGACAGCGCTGGGCGCAGTGGGGCAATACGCCTTCAACGATGCCCACGCGATGATGGCCTTTGTCGGTGCTGGCCGGGTCGACGCCGCCGCGGCGGTGCTCGAAGCGCAGCGTCAGGCCCTGGGCGGCACGGCCGACAACCAGCGCTTTAGCGCCGAGGTGGGCCTGCCGCTGTGCCTGGCCCTGCAGGCCTTCGGTGACGGCGATTACCGGCGCTGCGTGGAGCTGTTGCGGCCGATCCGCTCCATCGCCCAGCGCTTCGGCGGCAGCCATGCGCAGCGCGATCTGCTCGACCTGACCCTGCTGGAAGCGGCCCTGCGCGGCGGCGAACTGGCCCTGGGCCGAGCCCTGGCGGCCGAACGCCTGCAGGCCAAACCGCATAACGGCGTGGCCCGGCGCTACAGTCAGCGCGCCGAGGCGCTGGCGAGCTAGGCAACCCGGATGGGCCGGGCGTGCCCGGCCTGTTTAAAGCAGCTCTTTCAGACGGTGCCAGGCCATGCCCAGGGCCAGCAGCGGCGAGCGCAGGTGCTTGCCGCCGGGGAAGGTCATATGCGGCACCTTGGCGAACAGGTCGAAGCCGCTGCTGGCCTGGCCGGCGATGGCCTCGGCGAGCAGTTTGCCGGCCAGGTGGGTGGCGTTGACCCCGTGGCCCGAGTAGGCCTGAGCGTAATACACGTTGGGTTGTTCCTTGAGCCGGCCGATCTGCGGCAGGCGGTTGGCCCCGATGCCGATCATGCCGCCCCACTGGTAGTCGATGCGCGCGTCGTGCAGGTGCGGGAACACCGCCAGCATCTTCGGTCGCATATAGCCGGCGATATCCGCCGGGTCGCGCCCGGAGTAATGGCAGGCACCGCCGAACAGCAGGCGACGGTCGGCGGACAGGCGGTAGTAATCCAGGGCCACGCGCTGGTCGCACAGGGCCATATTCTGCGGAATGATCGCCCGCGCTTCGGCTTCGGACAGCGGTTCGGTGGCGATCACATAGCTGCCGGCGGGCAGCACCTTGCCGCCCAGATTGTTGTTCAGGCCATTCAGGTAGGCGTTGCAGCCGAGCACCAGATTGCCCGCGCGCACCACGCCCTGGGCGGTGTGCACCCGGACCTCGGGGCCGTAGTCGAGGTGGCTGACTGCCGAATCCTCGAACAGCTGCACGCCCAGGCTCTGCGCCGCCGCGGCTTCGCCGAGGGCCAGGTTGAGCGGGTGCAGGTGGCCGGAGCCCATATCGATCAGGCCGCCGACATAGCGGTTGGAGCCCACCACCTCGTGCATCTGCTCGGCTTGCAGCAGGCGCATTTCGTGCTGATAGCCCAGCTGCTTGAGTTCGGCCATGTCCTCGGCGAAGCCTTCCAGATGGCCGGGCTTGTTGGCCAGGTCGCAGTAACCCCAGGTCAGGTCGCAGTCGATACTGAACTGCTCGACCCGGCGGCGGACGATTTCCACCGCCTCCAGGCCCATCAGTTTCAGCTGGCGCACGCCCTCGGCACCTATCTGTGGCTCGAACTGCTCGACGCCGTGGCCGACCCCGCGGATCAGTTGCCCGCCATTGCGCCCGCTGGCCCCCCAGCCGATCTTGTGGGCTTCCAGGAGAATCACCGAGAGCCCCTTCTGCGCCAGCTCGATCGCCGTGTTAAGGCCGCTGAAGCCACCGCCGACGATGCATACATCGGCGCGCAGTTCGCCTTGCAGTGGCGGGTAGGCCAGTTGCCGGTTGGCGCTGGCGGCGTAGTAGGAGGCGGCGTGCTGGCTGCTGTGAACCGGCTGGTGAACGCGGGCGTTCATGTGTGGAATCCTGATTATTGTGTTTGGAAAATTTTACGAAGCATAAGCGTGCGCTTCGCCATACGCCAAGGGGCAATTGCCAAATAACGCGTTTTTCGTCGGTAAAGCCGCTGGCCCCGGCGCGCCCGCGCCGCCTGTGCAGTTACCATGGGCATCCGCCCCCAGGACCGCTCCCATGAGTTGCACCGGCCGCAAGATCGACCAGCTGCGTTTGCAGATCCCCGCGTTCGCCTGCGTGCCGGGTTGTCACGATTGCTGCGGCCCGGTGACCGCCTCGTCCGAGGAACTGGCGCGGCTGCCGGTCAAGAGCGATGCCGAACACGATGCCGCCCTGGCCGAGTTCAACTGTGTGCACCTGGGCCCCCAGGGCTGCCAGGTGTATGACCAGCGTCCGCTGATCTGCCGCCTGTTCGGCACCACCCCGAGCCTGCCGTGCCCGCGCGGGCAAGGGCCCGAGCAGCCGATCGAGGCGGCGGTGGAAAGGCAGGTGCACCAGCTGATCGCCACGACCCGACAGCGGCTTGTGTAGGTCCGAACATTGGTGCGCACGGCGCACCCTACGGGCGAAGCACGGCCTTGGTGTGTATGGCCTGGGCGGACCCGCGACACCCCAAGGGGGTATTCGTCGCGTGGTTCAGTCCGGCACCGGCAGGCTAAGCGACTCCTTGACCTCTTCCATCACGATATAGCTCTTCGACTCGCGCACATGGGGCAGCTTGAGCAGGATGTCGCCAAGCAGTTTGCGGTAGCTGGCCATCTCGTTGATCCGCGCCTTGACCAGGTAGTCGAAGTCGCCGGACACCAGGTGGCACTCCAGCACGTGAGGCAGCTTGAGTACGGCGCGGCGGAACTCCTCGAAGGTGTCGCCGGACTTGTAGTCCAGGCTGATCTCGACGAATACCAGCAGGCTGGCCTTGAGCTGCTGCGGATTGAGCCGGGCGTGGTAGCCCATGATGATCCCTTCGCGCTCCAGGCGGCGTACCCGCTCGGTGCAGGGGGTGGTGGACAGGCCGACCCGCTCGCCCAGCTCGGTAAAGCTGATGCGCCCGTCTTCCTGGAGGATACGGAGGATATTGCGGTCGATCTTGTCCAGCTCGCGGCGGCTCTGATGTTGGGTTCGCATGGTGGATCCCCCTCTGCTGAAGGCGTTTTTGCCAAGAATTCTCGCCAAATATAGCTATTTATATAGTGAATAGCACTGCTCGTCTCTTCTTATACTGCGCCCAATTGTGGTTCGGGCACTGTCCGTCGCGCTGGGTCGCGTCGAGGAGAAGGTTATGCGGGTTCTGGTTCTGGGTAGCGGTGTAATTGGTACGGCCAGTGCGTATTACCTGGCGCGCCAGGGTTTCGAGGTGGTGGTGGTCGACCGTCAGGACGGCCCGGCCATGGAAACCAGTTTCGCCAATGCCGGCCAGGTCTCTCCTGGCTATGCCTCGCCCTGGGCCGCACCGGGCATCCCGCTGAAAGCCATCAAGTGGCTGCTGCAGAAGCACGCCCCGCTGGCGATCAAGGCCACCGGCGATATCGACCAGTACCTGTGGATGGCGCAGATGCTGCGCAACTGCACCGCCAGCCGTTACGCGGTGAACAAGGAGCGCATGGTGCGTCTGTCCGAGTACAGCCGCGACTGCCTCGACGAACTGCGTCTGGAGACCGGCATCGCCTACGAGGGCCGCAGCCTCGGCACTACCCAGCTGTTCCGCACCCAGGCCCAGCTGGACAACGCGGCGAAAGACATCGCCGTGCTGCAGCAGTCCGGCGTGCCTTATGAAGTGCTCGACCGCGCCGGCATCGCCCGCGTTGAGCCGGCCCTGGCGGCGGTCACCGACAAGCTGGCCGGCGCGCTGCGCTTGCCCAACGACCAGACCGGCGACTGCCAGGTGTTCACCAGCAAGCTGGCCGAGATGGCCAAGGCCCTGGGCGTGGAATTCCGTTTCGGCCAGAACATCCAGCGGATCGACGCGGTGGGTGATCGGGTCAATGGCGTATGGATCGACGGCAAGCTGGAAACCGCCGACCGCTACGTGCTCGCCCTGGGTAGCTACAGCCCGCAGCTGCTCAAGCCGCTCGGCATCAAGGCACCGGTCTATCCGCTCAAGGGCTACTCCTTGACTGTGCCAATTACCAATGCCGAGATGGCCCCGACTTCGACCATCCTCGACGAAACCTACAAGGTGGCGATCACCCGTTTCGACAACCGCATTCGGGTGGGCGGCATGGCCGAGATCGCCGGTTTTGACCTCTCCCTCAACCCCAAGCGCCGCGCCACCCTGGAAATGATCACCGCTGACCTTTATCCGCAAGGCGGCGACCTGGCTCAGGCCGAGTTCTGGACCGGCCTGCGTCCGGCCACCCCGGATGGCACGCCGATCGTCGGTGCCACCGCGTTCCGCAACCTGTTCCTCAACACCGGTCACGGCACCCTGGGCTGGACCATGGCCTGCGGCTCCGGCCGCCTGCTGGCCGATCTGATCGGCAACAAGCGTCCGCAGATCAGCGCCGAGGGCCTGGATATTTCCCGCTACTCGTCGCGCAAGCGTCCCGAGGTTCAGGTCGCGCCGCAGCCGCTGCGCACCTGATAGGCTGCGCGCCCCGTTCTTCAGGAGATTCGAACCATGTCCATCCAGCGCCTGCATGTGGAAAAACGCTACAGCGAAGTGGTGATCCACAACGGCACCGTCTACCTCGCCGGCCAGCTGGCCGACGATTACAGCGGCGATATTCGCCAGCAGACCCGCGAGACCCTGGCCAATATCGACCGCATGCTGGCCGAGGCCGGCAGCGACAAGAGCAAGATTCTCTCGGTGACCATCTACCTCAAGGATATGGACGCCCACTACGACGGCCTCAACGCCGAGTACGACGCCTGGGTCGCCGAGGGTGCTGCCGCCGCCCGCGCCTGCGTCGAGGCGAAGATGTACAAGCCCGAGGTGCTGGTAGAGATGATGGTGGTGGCGGCCATATAAGTCGCCACTGCCCCGATTGCGATAAGTGTTTGCCCGGCATCACACCGGGCTTTTTTAAGCCTGCAGTTTGCCTAAGCTGGCCCGATTGTAGGGTGCGCCGTGCGCACCGGTAGCCCTACGCGGTGAGGGCCAATGGCCTGTTAGATCCAAGACTGCCTGACCATTCGAGAACACCATGCGTCCTGCCCGTGCCCTGATCGATCTGCAAGCCTTGCGTAACAACTACCAGCTGGCCCGTGAAGTGACCGGCGCGCGCGCCTTGGCGGTGATCAAGGCGGACGCCTACGGCCATGGTGCGGTGCGCTGTGCCCAGGCCCTGCAGGAACAGGCCGATGGCTTTGCCGTGGCCTGTATCGAGGAAGCGCTGCAGCTGCGCGAGGCCGGTATCCGTGGGCCGATCCTGCTGCTGGAGGGCTTTTTCGAAGCCGACGAACTGGCGCTGATCGAGCAGCACGAGCTGTGGTGCGTGGTGCATTCGTTGTGGCAGTTAGAGGCGATTGAACGCAGCGCTGTACGTGGCCCGCTGACGGTCTGGCTGAAGATGGACAGCGGCATGCACCGGGTCGGTCTGCATCCGGCCGACTACCAGGCGGCTTACCAGCGTCTGCTGGCCAGCGGCAAGGTCGGTAAGGTGGTGCTGATGAGCCACTTCGCCCGCGCCGACGAGCTGGACTGCCCGCGCAGCGAGGAGCAGTTGGCGGTGTTTCAGCAGGCGCGCCAGGGCATTGTCGCCGAGGTCAGCCTGCGCAACTCCCCGGCCGTATTGGGCTGGCCAAGCGTGCCAAGCGACTGGGTGCGCCCCGGCATCATGCTCTATGGCGCAACCCCGTTCGAACAGACCCAGGTCGTGGCGGCGCGCCTGCAGCCGGTGATGACCCTGGAATCGAAGATCATCAGCGTGCGCGAACTGCCGGCCGGCGAGCCTGTTGGTTATGGTGCACGCTTTGTCAGCGAGCGGCCGACCCGGGTCGGCGTGGTCGCCATGGGCTATGCCGATGGTTATCCACGCCATGCCCCCACCGGCACACCCGTGGCCGTGGATGGCCAACTGACTCGCCTGATCGGCCGGGTGTCGATGGACATGCTCACCGTCGACCTGACCGATTTGCCGCACGCAGGGCTGGGT
This sequence comes from uncultured Pseudomonas sp., assembly GCA_964578635.1. Lineage (GTDB taxonomy): Bacteria > Pseudomonadota > Gammaproteobacteria > Pseudomonadales > Pseudomonadaceae > Aquipseudomonas. Next base: position 4,730 of record CAZOEC010000101.1, on the reverse strand, counting down.
AGCCGGGTCGAACTCTGGGGTAAACAGGTGCTGGCCAGCGACGTGGCTACCCATGCCGGCACGATTCCCTATCAGCTGTTTTGCAACCTGCGCCGCGCACCGCTGCTCTATCTCGGGGGTTAAATGCAGCGCTGTAGGCGAGTTTGCATGCGAGTGTTGTAAATTCTGAACGCTATGCCATGATACGGCGACTTTTCCGTATCTATCCCAAGGGGGACTCCAGCATTGGACGTCGGTGTACGACTGCAATCCATTCGCAAACTCAAAGGCCTATCCCAGCGTGAACTCGCCAAGCGGGCAGGCGTGACCAACAGCACCATTTCGATGATCGAGAAGAACAGCGTAAGCCCCTCGATCAGTTCGTTGAAAAAGGTGCTGGCGGGTATTCCCATGTCGCTGGTGGAGTTTTTCTCCCTGGATGTGGAGCCGGACAACCAGGCCCAGGTGGTCTACCGTGCCGCCGAACTTACCGATATCTGCAGTGGTGCCATCACCATGAAGCTGGTGGGCAAGGCGCACCCGAGCCGGGCCATCGCCTTTCTCGATGAAACCTATCCCGTGGGTTCCGATACCGGCGACGAGATGTATGCCCACGAGGGCGAAGAGGCCGGCATGCTGGTTTCCGGCAAGCTGGAGCTGACCGTCGGCGACGAGGTATTTATCCTCGAGCCGGGCGACAGCTACTACTTCGAGAGCAGCAAACCGCACCGTTTCCGCAACCCTTATGAACAGCCGGCGCGGCTTATCAGCGCCACCACACCGGCGAATTTCTAAATAACCCTGCGACAATCTGGGTTGTTTCGGCCTGCTGCGCTTGCCGTTATACTGACGCCCGCTCGCGAAACCGTGGCCGCGGGCGTGACTAGCCACGATGAGGGTGTACCGTGAACCTGATTAAAAAGATCCTGGTAGCACCTGCTACCGTATTGGCCCTGTGGGCAGTGACTGCTCAGGCCACGACCGACGAAGCCATTGCCGAGCGCCTCAAGCCGGTCGGTGAAGTCTGCGTGATGGGCGAAGAATGCAAGGGCGTCGGTGCCGTGGCGGTTGTCGCTGGTGGTGCCGCCCGTACTGCCGATGACATCGTGGCCAAGCACTGCGGTGCCTGCCATACCCCGGGTATCCTCGGTGCGCCGATGATCGGTGATACCGCTGCCTGGAAAGCCCGCGCCGACAAGGAAGGCGGTCTCGACGGCATCCTCAAGACGGCTATCGCGGGCATCAATGCCATGCCGCCGAAAGGCACCTGCGCCGACTGCTCGGATGAAGAGCTGCGCGGTGCAATCCAGAAGATGTCCGGCCTGTAAGCGACATCGCTACCTAAAAAACCGCCTTCGGGCGGTTTTTTGTTTTTCCGGTGGCGTTGGCACTTCCATTCGCCGCCGTGGGTCACACTGCTATGCAAAATGGCAGCGCACATAGTGCGCGCTGCCAGTCCCGAGCCAGCCACTCACCCAGCAGGGAATCGGATGCAGACGCCTTGTACCATCGAGCAAGCGGTTGACCAGGTACTCGCCAAACTCGAGGGCTCCATTCGGCTCGGTCTGCCCCTGGGCCTGGGCAAACCCAACCAGTGGGTGAACGCGCTCTATGCGCGGATCAAGCAACTGCCCGAGCGCCAGCTGGTGATCTACACCGCCCTGTGCCTGGGTCGTCCGCCGGCCGGTTCGGGGCTGTCGCGGCGCTTTCTCGAGCCCTTTGTCGAGCGTGTATACGCTGATTACCCGGAGCTGGATTTTCTCGCCGACCTGCGTCGCGACTGCTTGCCGGCCAATGTGCGCATCGAGCAGTTCTTCCTGCAGCCGGGCAGCCTGCTCGACAGCACCACCACGCAGCAGAACTACATCAGCAGCAATTACAGTCATGTCGCCCGTGACCTGAATGACAAGGGCCTGAACCTGATCGCCCAGCTGGTCGCCCAGGACCCTCAGCGGCCGGAGCATTTCAGCCTCAGCTGCAACCCGGATATCACCCTGGATCTGCTGCCGCTGCTGGAGTGCCGCCGCGCCGCCGGCGAAACCATTCTGTGCCTGGCCCAGGTGCACAGTGCGCTGCCCTATATGGTCGGCAGCGCCGAAGTGCCGCGCACCACCTTCGACCTGCAGTTACTGGAAGAAGACCACAGCAGGCTGTTTTCCACGCCGAATATGCCGGTGACCCTGCAGGACCATTGCATCGGCCTGCAGGCCAGTGCCCTGGTGCGCGACGGCGGCACCCTGCAGATCGGCATTGGCTCCATGGGCGATGCGCTGACCGCCGCCTTGCTCGCCCGCCAGGCGGATAACCCGGCCTATCGGGCGGCACTGGATGAGCTGCGCTGCACTCGCCATTGGGCCGCCGAGATCGACAAGGATGGCGGTCTGCAGTCCTTTGCCGAGGGCCTGTACGGCTGCAGCGAAATGTTCGTCAACGGCCTGCTGGCCCTGGCCGATGCAGGCATCGTGCGCCGCCCGGTATACCCCGAGTTGCGTCTGCAGCAGTTGGCCGATGGCGGGGCGCTGGATCAGCAGGGCATACCGCGCAGCGTCCAGGCCCTGCTCGATGCCGGCCTGGACCCGCAGCTCGACCCCGCGACACTGCGCTGGTTGCAGCACTGCGGCGTGCTGGCCGAGTCGATCGGCTGGGATCAGGGACGCTTGTTGCTGCCTGGTGGCGAGTCGCTTGCGGCCGATCTGCGCGAGCCGCACAGCCAGGCTGCTTTGCAGCCTTATCTCGGTACGGCGCGCGGCGGTGTGGTGGTGCACGGTGGTTTCTTTCTCGGCCCGCAAGCCTTCTACCAGCGCCTGCGTGAGCTGAGCGCGGCGCACCTGGCCCGTTTCGCCATGACCGGCATCGGCTTTATCAACGAACTGCACGGCGACGCCACGCTCAAGCGCCTGCAGCGCCGCGATGCGCGCTTTATCAACACGGCCTTCACCATGACCCTGATGGGGGCCGGGGTAGCCGATCAGCTGGAAGACGGCCGGGTGCTCAGTGGCGTCGGCGGGCAATACAACTTCGTCGTCCAGGGCCATGCGCTACCGGGCGCGCGCTCGATTCTGCTGCTGCGCAGCTGGCGCGAGGCGGGCGGCAAGGTCTGCTCGAACCTGGTCTGGGACTACGGTCATGTGACCATTCCGCGGCATCTGCGCGATATGGTGGTGACCGAGTACGGTATCGCCGACCTGCGCGGCAAGACCGATGCCGAGGTGATCGAGGCGCTGCTCAAGATCAGCGATTCGCGCTTCCAGCCCGGGTTGATCGCCCAGGCCCAGCGGGCCGGCAAGCTGCCCAGGGATTTTCGCCTCGATGCGCGCTTCACCGACAACCGCCCCGAGCGTTTGCAGGCGGTGCAGGCACGGCACCCGGCGCAGTTCGCGAGCTTTCCCCTGGGCAGCGATTTCACCCGGGTCGAGCGCGAGTTGCTGCCCGCGCTGAGCTGGCTGAAGAGCCGGGTGAAAGTCGCCCATGGCCTGGAACTGGCCACGGCGCTGTTGCGCGCCCCTGCGCCGGCGGCCTATCCCGCACATCTTCAGCGCATGGCCCTGGCCCAGCCGCGGGGCCTGGCCGAGAAGCTCTATCGGCGTCTGCTGTTGGCGGCGCTACGGGTAACAGCAGAGGCTAATCGAGAAAGCTGACCTGACCGTCTTTCAGCGAATCGATACGCGCCAGGGATTCGACCCGGTAGCCCTGGGCATCCAGCTCGGCGCGGCCGCGCTGGAAGGATTTCTCGATCACCACGCCAATTCCGGCGATGCTTGCGCCGGCCTGGCCGATCAGGTCGATCAGGGCGCGGGCGGCGTGGCCGTTGGCGAGAAAATCGTCGATCAGCAGCACATGATCATTGGCATTCAGGTGCTTGGTCGAGATGGCCAGGGTGCTTTCGGTCTGCTTGGTGAAGGAAAACACCGTGGAGATGTACAGGTCGTCCTTGAGCGTCAGCGACTGGTACTTGCGCGCGAAGATCACCGGCACGCCCAGCTCCAGGCCGGCCATCACCGCCGGGGCAATGCCCGAGGCCTCGATGGTGACGATCTTGGTGATGCCCTGGCCGGCGAAGCGGCGGGCGAACTCATGACCGATCTGCTGCATCAGCTTGGGGTCGATCTGGTGATTGAGAAAGGCATCGACCTTGAGCACCTGCTCCGAGAGCACGCTGCCTTCATCGCGAATCTTCTGCTTTAGCGCTTCCACGCGGTTACCCTCATTGAGTGATGTGCTGCCCGCTCTGCGTCGGGCTACTGAACAAGTCTATTTTTTATGGCCTGCCATCCTTGGCGGCGCATTCTTCGGGCCTCGCAAGCGACGTTAAAAATAGCTCCCGGCTATTTTTTCAGCATCGCGCGCATATTGGCCAGGGCCGAGTTGCCGGTGGCGGCCTTGACCTCGGGTGGCGCGTCGCCCAGGCCTTCCCAGACCAGGTCCTCGGGCGGCAGCTCATCGAGAAAACGGCTCGGCGAGCAGTCCATGATTTCGCCGTACTGCTTGCGCTTGGCGGCGAAGGTCATGGTCAGGTTGCGCTTGGCCCGGGTGATGCCGACATAGGCCAGGCGGCGTTCTTCTTCAACGGTATCGGCCTCGATACTGGAACGGTGGGGGAGGATTTCTTCCTCCACGCCGAGGATGTAAACCGAGGGGTATTCCAGGCCCTTGGAGGCGTGCAGGGTCATCATCTGTACGCCCTCGGCCCCTTCTTCCTCTTCCTGCTGGCGTTCCAGCATGTCGCGCAACACCAGTTTGCCGATGGCGTC
>CAZOEC010000100.1:0-17277 GCA_964578635.1 uncultured Pseudomonas sp. | reverse complement strand
GCTTCACCGGCCTGCCGGACCTGAAGGATCTGAAAGATCACTTCGAAGGCCCGCAGTTCGCCAAATGGCAGAGCTTCCGCGAGCAGGAAGATGCCCGCTACGTCGGCCTGACCGTGCCGCGCTTCCTCCTGCGCAACCCCTACGATCCGGAAGACAACCCGGTAAAGACCTTCGTCTACAAAGAGAACGTCGCCAACAGCCACGAGCACTACCTGTGGGGCAACACCGCCTACACCTTCGCCAGCCGTCTGACCGACAGCTTCGCCAAGTTCCGCTGGTGCCCGAACATCATCGGCCCGCAGAGCGGTGGCGCAGTGGAAGACCTGCCGTTGCACCACTTCGAAAGCATGGGCGAGATCGAAACCAAGATCCCGACCGAAGTGCTGGTCTCCGACCGTCGTGAATACGAGCTGGCCGAAGAAGGCTTTATCGCCCTGACCATGCGCAAGGGCAGCGACAACGCCGCATTCTTCTCCGCCAACTCGGCGCAGAAGCCGAAGTTCTTCGGCATCAGCGAAGAAGGCAAGACCGCGGAACTGAACTACAAGCTCGGCACCCAGCTGCCGTACATGTTCATCATCAACCGCCTGGCCCACTACCTGAAAGTGCTGCAGCGCGAGCAGATCGGCGCGTGGAAAGAGCGCACCGACCTGGAACTGGAACTCAACAAGTGGATCCGCCAGTTCGTCGCCGACCAGGAAAACCCGAGCTCCGAAGTACGCAGCCGTCGTCCGCTGCGCGCCGCTCAGGTGATTGTCAGTGATGTTGATGGTGAGCCGGGCTGGTACCGCGTCAGCCTCAACGTGCGCCCGCACTTCAAGTACATGGGGGCCGATTTCACCCTGTCCTTGGTTGGTAAGCTGGACAAGGAGTAAGCAGCCGTGGCCGGGTACGGAAGTCTATTCGAACGCCTCGGCGGTGAAGCCAGCCAACGCGCTGGCTGGAGCCGCGAGGTCGCCGTAATGGCGTCGGTGGCGACCCACCTGGCGAAAATGCTCAGCACCCGGGCGGGCAGCGTGCAAACGCTGCCCGACTACGGGTTGCCCGATCTCAACGATATGCGCCTGTCGCTGCACGATTCGCTGCAGCAGGCGCGTATCGCTATCGAACGCTTTATCGAAGCGTACGAACCTCGTTTGCGCGATGTGCGGGTGATTTCCCTGCCCCGCGACAACGACCCGCTGAGCCTGGCTTTTGCCATCGAAGGCCTGCTGCAGGTCGAAGGCTGCAAACGCCAAGTCAGTTTCTCCGCGCGCCTGGATGGCAGCGGACAGGTCAAGGTCAATTAAGGAGAGCCCATGTCCGGTAAACCCGCCGCCCGCCTCAGCGATCCCACTGCCTGCCCGATTCCCGGCCACGGCACCAACCCGATCGCCGCCGGCTCGCCCAACGTACTGTTCGACAACCTGCCCGCCGCCCGCCAGGGCGACGCCTCGGCCTGCGGCGGAGCCCTGGCCAGCGCAGTGATTCCCACCGTACTGATCAACGGCAAGCCCGCGACCACCGTTGGCACCGTGGGTAGCCATGGCAATGTGGTTGTCGCGGGCTCCGGCACCGTGCTGATTGGCGGTTGACCCGATACAGCCACAAGGATGAACCGCTGAGATGTCTTTTAACCACTACTACCAGAGCGAACTCACCGCCCTGCGCCAACTCGGCAAGCGCTTTGCCGAGCGCAGCCCGGCGTTGGCACCGTTTCTTGGGCAGAGCGGGCGCGACCCGGATGTCGAGCGGCTGCTGGAGGGGTTCGCCTTTCTTACCGGGCGGCTGCGGCAGAAGCTCGATGACGAGCTGCCGGAGCTGACCCATTCGCTGATGCACCTGCTGTGGCCGAACTATATGCGCCCGCTGCCGGCGTTCAGCATGTTGCAGTTCGACCCGCTCAAGCGTCCGGGCCCGGCCTTGCCTGTGCCGCGGCATACGCCGGTGGAGTCCAAGCCGATCCAGGGCGTGACCTGCCGTTTCCGTACCGCCTTCGCCACCGAGGTGCTGCCGCTGGCGCTCAACGGCCTGGACTATTCGGTCAAGGGCGACGGCGCGTTGCTCAGCCTGCGCCTGGCGATGAGCGCCGATGGCCACCTGGGCGATCTCGACCTCAAGCAGTTGCGCCTGCACCTGGCCGGCGAGCGTTATATCAGCCAGTTGCTCTACCTCGGCCTGCTGCGCCATCTCGGTGGCATCCAGCTGGTGCTGCTGGATGGCGCAGGCAAGCCCCTGGTCGATGCGCTCCAGCAGCCCGTCGCCACCCTGCAGCTGCCCGCCAGCAATGTGCAGCCGGTGGGCTTCGACGAAGACCAGGCGCTGATCCCCTACCCGCTCAACACCTTCCGCGGCTATCGCTACCTGCAGGAATATTTCGCCTTCCAGGACAAGTTCCTGTTTGTCGACCTGCTTGGCCTGGATGCGCTCAAGCGTCTGCCAGTCGACCTGCTCAAACAGGCTCGCGGTATCGAGCTGCGCTTCGATATCCACAAGGCCGGGGTGCAGCGCATTCGCCCGACCCTGGATAACGTGCGCCTGTACTGCACGCCGGTGGTCAACCTGTTCGCCCACGACGCCATTCCGATCCGCCTCGACGGCAAGCAGGATCAGTACCTGCTGCTGCCCTCGGAGCTCGACTCCGAGCATTGCGGGGTGTTCTCGGTGGACCGTGTCACCGGCTGGAAGCCCGGCGGCAAGGGTTATGAGGAGTACGTGCCGTTCGAGTCCTTCGAGCACGATGCCAGCTTCGATGTGCCCCACGCCCGCCCGCATTACAGCGTGCGCCAGCAACCCTCGATGCTCGGCGACGGCCTGGAGACCTACCTGAGCTTCGGCCTGCGCAACCTCGATCAGCACGAGACGCTGTCCATCGAGCTGACCTGCACCAACCAGAACCTGCCGCGTCAGCTCGGCCTGGGCGATATCTGCCTGCCCTGCGAGGACACCCCGGAGTTCCTCAGCTTCCGCAATATCAGCGCGGTTACCCCCAGCTACGCGCCGCCGCTGCACCGCGATTTCCTCTGGAAACTGATCAGCAATATGTCGCTGAACTACCTGTCGCTGGCCAACGTCGAAGCGCTCAAGGTGATCCTCGAAACCTACGACCTGCCGCGCTATTACGACCAGCACGCGGAGAAGGTCAGCAAGCGCCTGCTCGACGGCCTGAAAAGCATCAGCCACCAGCACGTCGACCGCCTGCACCGTGGCCTGCCGGTACGCGGAGTGCGCACCCAGCTGACGATCAACCCCGAGGGCTATGTCGGTGAAGGCGATCTGTTCCTGTTCGCCACCGTGCTCAATGAGTTTTTCGCCCTGTACGCCAGTTTGAATTCGTACCACGAGCTGCGCGTGCAGAGCACCCAGGGAGAGTTGTATCAATGGACGCCACGCATGGGGCAGCAGCCCCTGCTATGAGACTGCGCACAGAGACAGACGAGCGGGTGGCAGGCAAGGCACCGGCGAACGCAGGCAGGCTTGGAGCCGCACCCGACTTTACGAGGTGTAAATGAGCACTGCGATCTCGGCAGCAACGCCGCCTGAGCAACCTCTGGCCTTGACCGAGCCGGGGCTTAGCCGACTCAGCCGCGGCATCCGCGAGTACAGCCTGTTCCAGGGTGTGCAGCTGGTGCTGGAGCGCTTGCAGGCCGCCCATCCGGAGCTGGACGAGGAGGCGCTGTATCAGCACCTGGAACTGCAGGCCAACCCGAGCATGGGGTTTCCCGGCAGCGATATCGATCGCGTGCAGTTCTTCGAAGAGCACGGCGAGCTGCGCGCGCGTCTGCGCATCAACCTGGTCAGCCTGTTCGGGGCCGGCTCGCCGCTGCCGGCCTTCTATGGCGAGCAGGCCCTGGGCGACAGCGAGGACGGCAATCCGACCCGGGCCTTTCTCGACCTGTTCAACAACCGCCTGCAACGTCTGCTGCTGCCCACCTGGCAGAAGTATCGCTACCACGCACGCTTCCAGAGCGGCGCGGCGGACCCATTTTCCGAGCAGCTGTTCGCCCTGATCGGTCTCGGCGGCGCGACCATTCGCCAGGCCTCGGAGCTGAACTGGAAACGCCTGCTGCCCTACCTCGGTCTGCTCAGCCTGCGCGCCCACTCCGCGGCGCTGATCGAGTCGGTGCTGCGTTACTACTTCAAGCACGCCGCGCTGCATATCGAACAATGCCTGGAGCGCCAGGTGGAGATCCTTGGCGAGCAACGCAACCGCCTCGGCCTGGCCAACAGCCAGCTGGGCGAGAGCCTGGTGCTCGGCGAGTTCGTGCGTGACCGCGGCGGCAAGTTCCGCATCCATGTGCGCCAGCTCGGCTGGCAGCGCTTCCACGAATTTCTGCCCATCGGCAGCGGCTACCAACCGCTGTGCGCGCTGGTGCGCTTCACCCTGCGCGACCCGCTGGACTACGACATCCGCCTGGAACTGCGCCAGGACGAAATACGCGAATTGCGCCTCGGCGCGGACAATCCTTGCCTGCTGGGCTGGACCACCTGGCTGGGGCGCGACAACGCCGACGGCGTGGTCACCCTCGGCAGCAAAACTCACTAGGGAAAGAGAGAGCAATGATCAACGTCGATCTGCAACAGCTGGTACAGGCCCTCGACGCCGCCACCAAGCATGACCTGGAAACCGCCGCCGAGCGCTGCGTGGTACGTGGCGGCAGCAAGATACTGGTCGAAGACCTGCTGCTCGGCCTGCTCGAGCGCCCGGACGGCCTGCTCGGCCGCGCCCTGCAGGACGCCGAAGTCGATGCCGGTGAGCTGGCCCGCGCGCTGCAACCGCGTGGCGAACACAGCGAGTCGCGCAACCCGGTGTTCTCCATCGAACTGGTGCAATGGCTGCAGGACGCCCTGCTGGTGGCCAACCTGGAACTCGGCCAGAGCCAGGTCGACCAGGCCGCGCTGATCCTCGCCCTGCTGCGCAACCCCATGCGTTATGCCGGCAGCCATTACCAGGCGCTGCTGGCCAAGCTCAATCCCGAGCGCCTGCGCGATTTCGCCGTGGCCCAGCAGCCCCAGGGTGCCGCCGGTAAAGCCGTAGCGGGCGGCGAATCCAACCTGTCACGCTTTACCCACAACTTCACCCAGCAGGCCCGCGACGGCAAGCTCGACCCGGTGCTGTGCCGCGACGGCGCGATCCGCCAGATGATCGACATCCTCGCCCGTCGGCGTAAGAGCAACCCGATCGTGGTCGGCGAAGCCGGTGTCGGCAAGACCGCCATAGTCGAAGGCCTGGCCCTGCGCATCGCCGCCGGCGAAGTGCCGGACGCGCTCAAGGGCGTCGAACTGCTGTGCCTGGACCTCGGTCTGCTGCAGGCCGGTGCCAGCGTCAAAGGCGAATTCGAACGGCGCCTGCAGGGCGTGATCGATGAAGTCAAAGGCTCGCCCAAGCCGATCATCCTGTTTATCGATGAAGCCCACACCCTGATCGGTGCCGGCGGCCAGGCCGGTGGCGGCGACGCGGCCAACCTGCTCAAGCCGGCCCTGGCTAGAGGCGAGCTGCGCACCATCGCCGCCACCACCTGGAGCGAATACAAGAAGTACTTCGAGAAGGACCCGGCCCTGGCCCGCCGTTTCCAGCCGGTGCAGCTGCTCGAACCCACGGTCGACGAAGCCGTGACCATCCTCCGCGGCCTCGCCCCGGTGTACGAGAAGAGCCATGGCATCTACCTGCGCGACGACGCCGTGGTCGCCGCCGCCGAGCTGTCCGCGCGCTACCTGGCCGGCCGGCAACTGCCGGACAAAGCCGTCGATGTTCTCGACACCGCCTGCGCCCGCGTGCGCATCAGCCTGGCCGCTGCCCCGGAAGCACTGGAGCGCTTGCGCGGCGAGATCGCCGAAGGCGAACGGCAGAGCGAGGCCATGGGCCGGGATATGGAAGCCGGTCTGAATATCGATAGCGACGCCCTCGAGCAACTCGAACAGCGCCTGAGCGAAGCACGCGCCGAGCTGGAGCAAATCGAAACCCGCTGGGCCATTCAGCGCGACTTGGCCACCCGTCTGCTAGAACTGCGTAAGCAATGCGCCAGCGCGCGCTCGGCGAGCGCCGAAGAGAACACCGAGCAAGCGACCGACCTGCACCAGCTGGAAGCCGAGCTGCGCGAGGTGCAGGTCGAACTGGCCAGCGCCCAGGCCAATGAGCGCCTGGTCAGCTTCGAAGTCTGCCCGCGCCTGGTCGCCGAAGTGATCAGCCACTGGACCGGCGTACCGCTGAGCCAGTTGGCTCGCGAGCACAACAGCAAGGTGCTGAGCTTCGCCAGCGACCTGCGTCAGCGCCTGCGTGGCCAGGAGCAGGCCATCGAGGCCCTGGACCGCTCGATGCGCGCCACCGCCGCCGGCCTCAATCGCGCCGATGCGCCGGTCGGGGTGTTCCTGCTGGTCGGCCCCAGCGGCGTCGGCAAGACCGAAACCGCCCTGGCCCTGGCCGACCTGCTGTACGGCGGCGAGCGTTTCCTCACCACCATCAACATGTCCGAGTTCCAGGAAAAGCACACCGTCTCGCGGCTGATCGGCGCGCCGCCCGGCTACGTCGGTTACGGCGAGGGCGGCATGCTCACCGAAGCGGTGCGGCAGAAGCCCTACTCGGTGGTGCTGCTCGACGAGGTGGAAAAAGCCGACCCGGACGTGATGAACGTCTTCTATCAGATCTTCGACAAAGGCGTGGCCAACGACGGCGAAGGGCGCGAGATCAATTTCCGCAACTGCCTGATCCTGATGACCAGCAACCTCGCTAGCGAGCGCATCGCCAGCCTCTGCCAGGGCGGCCAGCGGCCGGCGGCGGACGATCTGGAACAGGCAATCCGCCCGACCCTGTCGCAGCACTTCAAGCCGGCGCTGCTCGGCCGCATGCGCGTGGTTCCCTACTACCCGATCGATGGCGAGGTGCTCAACGAGCTGGTCGGCCTCAAGCTCGCACGTTTCGCCGAGCGCTTGGCCCGCCGCCAGTTGCAGTTCAGCCATTGCCCGGCGCTGCTGGCAAACCTGGCCGAGCGTTGCAGCCACAGCGACAGCGGCGCACGCCTGATCGACCACCTGATCGATCAGCACCTGCAGCCGCTGGTGGTCGACCGCCTGCTCGATGCCATGGCCAGCGGCGAAAGCCTGCAACGCGTACACGCCACCCTGGACGGCGAAGGAACGGTGGTCTGTGAGTTCGCTTAAGGTGCCGCCGATGTTCCATCAGGTGCCGCAGCCGCTGCACTATGCCGAGGCGCTGCTTGAGCGCTTCGCCGGCCTGGCGCGCACCGCCAGTGGCGAGGCCCTGCTCGGCGGCCTGGTCGAAGCCGCCGCGCAGCTGGCCAACTGCGGCCTGAGCCAGCTGTACCTGCTGGACGACACCCACACCCGTCTGACCCTCAGCGCCGAATGGCAGGACGGAGTGCTGCAACCGCGCGCCGGTGCCAGCCTGTCCAGCGACTACGACGGCGAGCAGCTGCTGCAATATTGCCTGTGCCAGAACCAGGTGCTGAGCCTCGACGAACTGGACGGCAACCTGCACCAGATCGGCTTCCTGCCCGAGGCCAGCGAGCCCTGGCGCAGCCTGCTGTGCCTGCCGCTGCTCGATGAGCAGAAGCGGGTCAACGGCCTGCTCCTGCTCGCCAGCCAGCCGCCCCGCGACCTGCTCGGTTTTGCCGGCTCCCTGGGCCACCTCGGCAGCTTCGTGATCGCCCAGCTGCACCTGCTGCAGCGTCTGCGCACACCGCGCAGCGAGCAACCTACGCTCTACTCCAGCGTGCCCTGTGCCAGCGGCTATGGCCTACTCGGCGACAGCGCGCCGATGCGCGAGCTGTATCAGATGATCGGCAAGGTGCTGCACAACCCGGTCAGTGTGTTGCTGGCGGGTGAAACCGGCACCGGCAAGGAGCTGGTGGCCCGCGCCATCCACGATTGCGGCCTACGCCGCAGCAAAGCCTTTGTCGTGCAGAACTGCGCTTCGCTGCCGGAAAACCTGCTGGAAAGTGAGCTGTTCGGCTATCGCAAAGGGGCCTTTACCGGTGCCGACCGCGACCACCAGGGCCTGTTCGATGCGGCCAATGGCGGCACCCTGTTTCTCGATGAAATCGGCGATATGCCGCTCAGCCTGCAAGCCAAACTGCTGCGCGTATTGCAGGAAGGCGAAGTGCGCCCGCTGGGCTCCACCGCCACCCACAAGGTCGATGTACGCATCGTCGCGGCCACCCACCACAACCTGCGCAGCCTGGTGGAAGAGGGGCGCTTTCGCGAAGACCTGTTCTATCGCCTGGCCCAGTTCCCCATCGAACTGCCGCCCCTGCGCGAACGCGAGCAGGACATCCTCACCCTGGCCCGGCATTTCGCCGACAAGGCCAGCGCCTTCCTGCAGCGCGACCCTTGCCGCTGGGCCGATCGCACCCTCGATCACCTGGCCGGCTATGCCTTCCCCGGCAATGTGCGCGAACTCAAAGGTTTGGTGGAACGCGCGGTGCTGCTGTGCGAAGGCGGCGAACTGTTGCCCGAGCATTTCAACCTGCGCCAGGACAGCAACCCCGACGACAACGGCATGAACCTGCGCGAACGCATGGAGCGGGTCGAACGGAGCCTGCTGCTCGACTGCCTGCGCAAGAACCGCGGCAACCAGACCAACGCCGCCAGCGAACTGGGCCTGCCCCGGCGCACCCTGCTGTACCGCATGCAGCGGCTGAATATCAGCCCGGCTGACGTGTAAGGCTTAAGGAGAAGAGCATGTTCAACGCAGCCAACCAGACCCATTTCAGCCTGAGCATCGAAGGCCTCAGCCACGATCTGCAGGTGCTCGAATTCAGCGGTCGCGAGGCGATCAGCCAGCCGTTCCTGTTCGAGCTGGAACTGATCAGCGAGCGTCCGGATCTCGACCTGGAAAGCCTGCTGCACCAGCCGGCCTTTCTCGCCTTCGCCCCCGGCGGCAACGGCATTCATGGGTTGATCTACCGCGTTGCGCAAGGCGACTCCGGGCCGCGTCTGACCCGCTACCACGTCACCCTGCGCCCGCAGCTGGCCTACCTGGCGCACCGCGTGAATCAGCGGATTTTCCAGCACCTGACGGTGGAAAAGATCATCAGCCAGGTGCTCGAAGGACACGGCATCCAGAGCAACGCCTACGCCTTCCAGTTCGGCCAGAGCGTCTATCCGGAGCGCGAATACTGCGTGCAGTACGACGAATCCGACCTGCACTTTATCCAGCGCCTGTGCGAGGAAGAAGGTATTCACTACCACTTCCAGCACAGCGAGCAGGGCCATGTGCTGGTCTTCGGCGACGACCAGACGGTGTTCCCCAAGCTGGCACCCACTGCCTACCAGCAGGACAGCGGCCTGGTCGCCACGGACCCGGTGGTCAAGCGCTTCGCCCTGCGCCTGGAAACCCGCAGCAACCGCGTGACCCGCCGCGATTACGACTTCGAAAAACCCAAGCTGTTGATGGAAGCGGCGTTCACCAGCGAGTTCAGCCCCGACCTCGAGGACTACGACTACCCCGGCCGTTTCGTCGAGCGCGAGCGCGGCAAACACCTGAGCAAACGCAACCTGGAACGCCACCGCAGCGACTATGAACTGGCCAGCGGTGAAAGCGACCAACCGCTGCTGGTCAGCGGCCACTACCTCAACCTCAGCGCCCACCCGCGTGAGGAGTGGAACCAGCTGTGGCTGCTGAACGAAATCTTCCACCAGGGCAAACAACCCCAGGTGCTGGAAGAGTCCATCACCAGCACTCCCTCGCCCCTCCGGGGAGAGGGCTGGGGTGAGGGGAAAACAGACGACGGCTTTCAGCAAGGCTACCGCAACCGCTTTACCGCCACCCCCTGGGACGTGCTGCATCGCCCAGCACTCAACCACCCGAAACCCAAGGTCCTTGGCAGCCAGACCGCCGTGGTCACCGGCCCGCAGGGCGAAGAAATCCACTGCGACCAGTACGGCCGGGTCAAGGTGCAGTTCCACTGGGACCGTGAAGGCCAGGCTGACGACAAGACCAGCTGCTGGCTGCGCGTCGCCTCCAGCTGGGCCGGCGACCGCTACGGCGGCATCGCCATCCCGCGGGTCGGCATGGAAGTGCTGGTGACCTTCCTCGAAGGCGATCCCGATCAGCCTTTGGTCACCGGTTGCCTGTACCACAAGGAACATGTGGTGCCCTACGCGCTGCCGGCCAACAAGACCCGCTCGGTATTCAAGACCCTAAGCAGCCCCGGTGGCGGCGGTTACAACGAACTGCGCATCGAGGATAAAAAAGGCGAGGAGCAGATCTACCTGCACGCCGAGCGCGACTGGGACGAAAACATCGAGCACGAGCAGAAGATCCGCGTCGGCAACCAGCGTCACGACACGGTCGAGGCCAACAGCTACAGCGAATTCCAGGCCGAAGAACACCGCACCACCCACGCCGACCGCAAAGTGGAAACCCGCAGCAACGACCACCTCACGGTCGACACGACCCAGCACGTGAAAATCGGCACCGGCCAGTTCGTCGAAGCCGGCAACGAAATCCACTACTACGCCGGCAACAAAGTAGTCATCGACGCCGGCATGGAACTCACCGCCAGCGGCGGCGGCAGCTTCCTCAAACTCGACCCCGGCGGCATCACCCTCAGCGGCGCAACCATCAAGATCAATTCGGGTGGTGCGCCGGGTAAAGGTTCTGGACTGAAAATTCTATTGCCCGGTTTGGTACAACCAGCTGATACGGACGTAGCAGGTATTCCGCTGGAAGCCTTGGCCAAACAGCGCCGCGTGTTTATGCAAGCCAGTACAGGTATTTGCGAAGTCTGTGAAGCGGCCAAAAAAGCGGAGGAGACACTATGACTGACAACGGCGCGCTGTTGTTTGATGGTGCCTCACGTAAGCAAGCCGCCATGTGGCTGAGCCAGACCTACCCCGAGCATGGGTTGCGGCCGCTGCTTCACGGCACCCCATACGAGCCCTTGGCCGATATCGGGCCGATCCTCCTGGAGGCCGCACCTGGCAGCCACTTGCACAGTGCCTGGTCGCGGGGCGATGCCGGCCTGGAGCATGCCGTATGGCTGGCCACCGACTTACCGTCGGATCAGTTGTTCAACAGCCTGCAACGGCGCCTGCGCATTCTCTCCCCTGATGGTCGAGAGTTCTGGCTACGCCTGGCAGATGCACAACCACTGCATATGGCATGGCAAGCACAGTGCCAATGGCCACAAGGCTTCTGGCACGGAATCACAGAAGTCTGGTTACCCACCCCTGGCGGCCCTCTGCCGACCTGGAGCAATGCCACCCCTGAAATTGACTGCACCGCCGCCATCCAGGGCATCAATGCACAGATAACGCTGGATTGGCCACTGCTGGAAGCATTGGCGCGCGATAAGGACAGCACGCAGGAGATTGCCGTATGAACCACCCCGTTAACGCTCCCGCCAATCTACAACCGGCCGCCTGCCCACTGTTAACAGCTGTACTGCCGGTGCGTTATGCCATTGGCCCTATCGATCCTCGCCACCCATCCAGCCTGGACGCCGCCGCCCTGGGTTTGCCGGCAGTTTCTGGCGCATTCCCCGACCTTGGCTCCGCTCACCCCCAATTGCAGGATCAACCTCTAGGCTACGTACCACGTATGCTTCGCGACGGCTGGTTGTATCTGTGGGAACCATCGCTGCAGACACTGAGCGAATATCAGGTCAACGCCTCGCTACTCACGCCGACTGACCGTGGAGGTGTACCTCTAAGCCAGGAAGCACTGGCATACCTGATGCTTGAGGCGGGGGTGCCGGTGGGCTTGGCCTGGTCGCCGGTACGTTGGAGTGACGCGCAATTTAGCGCCGCCGAGCAGCAGCCTAATGTCCGCCAACGGGTGCTCCGCGAACTGACCCCTGGCACCGGTAACGACAGTGGCCCATTGCAAGCACTGCACCCGCAGATCGCGGATGTTAAACCCGAGAACTTGCGCTGGAGTAGCGCGTCCAAGCCAGGCTATTGGCTGCTGCAAGAGCCGCCACTCAAACGCATGCAGCGGTGTGAGCAGCAGCACTTCGCGCTGGTCGATGACCCCTGGGGCGTTTTGTTCGACCTCGCCTGCTTGCTTCGCACACGCAATCAGGCCTTCGACAGCCTTAGCCGACATCGTGCTGACGACTGGGCCATTGCCGCGACGATTAAAAATATCAGCGACAGTGACAGCGAAGTACGCGCACAACTCGGCTCAATACTCGACGTGACCCGGCTTCAGTTCACCCTGCAAGAACAGGAGCGTGAGCAAGAAACCCTGGATGCCGATCGACAACGCATTGCCGAAATCTGGGCACAGTGGTTCGCCACCCTGGGCGGTAATACCCCCGCCAGCCTGGAAACCGCTTGCGGCCATTTCGACATTACCCAAGCAGATGCCCGCGACGCCTTGGAGGCCAGCTTCGCGGCCGCCTGCCTTGGGCCTGCAGCCACCTCTACCGGGCTCAAGGCCATCGAGTTGGCCCTCGACCCTGCCAGTACCACCGGCAAACCCTGGTTACTCTGGGCGCTACTGGGCGTGCGCCAGCGCATCGATCCTGGCCAACTCAAGCAACTGCTGCAGGTGCCCGAGAACCTGGCCACGGTGACCGATGACGTGGGCAAGGCTGCGGCCAGCTTTACCCGCGTGGTGGCACTGACCCGTGCATTGAATAGCGGTGCGCAGCGTCTTGACCAACTGTCTTTGGCTGCCAGTAGCGAGCCCTTACCTGCTGCGCTCGCACCCATCCTAGGTGGCCGCTTGCCGAGCTTGAGCACGCAGATTCACCAGCATACTTACACCTTGATGCTTGCCATGCTGGCGCGCAGCCAACAACAGGTGGATGCCCTAGCGCTGACGCCGAAGCAAAGCCTGCTGTGGCTTAGCGAGCAGATGGGCCAGGGCCACAACAAGGGCCAGCGCCGCAGCCTGCGCAAACGCATTGAACAACTGGAACGTGCCGAAGAGCGCAGCACGCGCACCAGCACACCCCAGGCACCGGTAAAGCACCCCGTTAGCACCGGGGTACAGAAGGAAATTCCGCACCTGCGCCTGGTGCCCAAGCCACAACCGGTACCAGCCCATCCCCAGCCTGGTTATGGCAGTGAAAAACCGCCTACAACGAATAAAGTGAATAAGCCCGCCCCGGTGCTGCCACCCATAAAAGCGGGTGCGGTCCCGGACTTACCGAGCAATATCGGCGATATATTCGATGACGCCCCCCTGAAAACGCTGATTGCGATGGTGGCGGCGTGGAACTTTGGGGTTGTTGGTAGCCAGACTTGGGCCGACTCTTCAGTAAAAAACTCATTGTCGGCTGGAAGTGCAGGATTTGCCCTGCTGACTGCGTCGGCCGCCGTTTTGCAGCAATTGGCCGATACCAATTGGGAACGCCATGTGGCTCGGGCTGGACATATCAGCGCCGAAGCTCAAGATCTCCTGGCTCGGGCCCTAGGCCTGGGCTCGGCGGCCATGCTATTCCAGTCCATCACAGCCGGTATCGATGTGTTCTATTACGGCTGGCAGGCGCTGGACGCCTACCGCGCCGGCGACCTCGATACCGCCGGGGTATACACCGGCCTGGCCGGAGCCAATATGGCCTATGCGCGTATATCGGTGCAGGCCGTGCGTGCCATGCGTATCGCCCGCGTTGCGGTGCTGGCCGGCGAGGGCGAAGCCCTGGCCACAGGCGTGCGGGTGCTCAGCCTGCCGCTACGCCTGAGCCTGCTCGGTTTAACCGCCACCATCTTTCTGGGCATGGTCTCGCTGTTCTATACCCAGGACACCCCACTGGAGCAGTGGCTTAAGCGAACCCGCTTCGGCACTCGCCCCGCCGATTGGGCAAGCAGCTATGCCGGCAGCATGCGCGCCTTCTACCAGATCGTACTGCCGGTGCGCATAAGCCTGGAAAGCTGGACCGAACAGCGCTCCAACGCGGATGTCGTCCAGGAACGGCGTTTATACCTGCGCCTACCCGGGCAACAGGTATATCGCCAGGGCATGGTCAGCTTCGAGGGGCACGAGGAATGGAAGCACAAAACCGGCCTGTTCGGCTCGGCCAGCCGTTGCATTCCCCTGGTCTGGGACGAGGAAGACACCATTCCCTTCGACCTGGATAGCGGCACTCGCATAGCCCCGGAGCCGGATGGCAGCGTACGCCTGCGCCGCGCTTACCATGACGACGGCCTTAGCACGCTGGTACGTGTCGTGGGCAGCCTGACCTATCAACCCATTGACGGCCTCTACCTGCCGCCCATTGATATTGATCTGAGTTAAACCATGACCGAAACCACCGCCCCACACCCCTTCGCCCAACGCCTGCAAGGCAGCCCAGAGAGCCGCTTGCTCTATGCCGACCAAGCCACTGGCGCGGAGCTGCTATGCATCCCAGAGGTCGAGGAGCAGACCGAGCATTACCTGGCCATCGAGCATGGCGATAGCGCGGACCGGGGGATGTTGACCGGTGTCTTGGGAGGAGGGTGTTTATTAATATTTGGCAGTTTCTCCTTGGCCTTTTATTTGGATAATCGGCTGGAGCCTGCTCTCACCTATTTTGTAATTACGGCTCTGGCCTTCGCTCTTCCCTTCCTCTGGGAAGTTTTGCGCCCCATGCCACTGCCCATCCTGCTTAATCGTCGCACCCGCGAGTTGTATTTCGAACAGGACGGCGAGCTGTACCACAGTCCCTGGGATGGAATCGCCGCGGCCGCTTATACCTTCAGCACCGTTGGCCCCTATACCGCAGGCATGCGCCACGCTTCTTTGGAGGCACTGCTGCACCGCTATGGCCATCCCCAGGAACAGGTGCTGATAAACCTGGGCAGCCCTATTAGCAAAAGTCTGGAAATGCAGCTGGGTTTCTGGGAATACCTGCGCACCTATATGGACAAAGGCCCCTGGTTTGACGAGCAGGGCAATCACAGTGAATCGGATACCTTTATTCAGAGCTTGCTGGCTTCACGCCAACGCAAAGGTCAATGGACGCGTTTGCAGTGGCGGCAAATCGTAAAAGACTACAAGACCAACAAGGGACGTAACTTTCTCAGTTATTCCGATTTTATGCTGCTACTGGGCGGCGTGCTTTTTGCGCCTATCAATGCCCTACAAAACTTCACCTACGCCATCGCCAAGCGTCGTGCCCGTAGCCAATGGCCAACGCGGGTAAAAGAGCGCCTGCGCCCGGACGGGCCGAGCAATCGGCTGATTGATTTAGAGCGAGCGGCGGGGCAAGACGGCTGATGAACAGCTGCCTTGCACGCTCAGCAAAACCAACAGTAAAGGACAACACGAAAACCGCGGTGGCAGCTCTCATTTTCTATCAGCCATCAGTCTGTTTTATGAACCAGAACAATCGAGCCAGGCCACGCATTGCACTTCAATACCCGGCCTTAAATACCGCTTCGCCACCACCCTGCGTGGCCTTCGCTTCCACTCACACTTTCAAGGAGGAAATCGCATGCAAAACCGCTATTACACCCTCGCCCTGCTCGCCCTGGCTCTATGCCTCTCCGCCTGCACCGGCAATTACAAGTTCAACGATGACGAATATCGCCCCCTCGGCGAACCGCAAGCAGTGAAACGCGGCAACTGACCGCAAGGAGTTAACAACCATGGAACTGGTCTTCGATGTGGTCAGTGCACAGCAGTTCGTGCCAGGTCTATTGACCACCAAAACCTTCAAGCAGGCCGGCGGCATTATTGGTCGGGCGGAGGAATGCGACTGGGTGATTCCGGATCGCAAGCGCGTGCTGTCCAGTCGGCATGCCGAGGTGAGCTATCGCGATGGCTCCTTCTTTTTGACCGACACCAGCAGCAACGGCATTCAGCTGAAAGACAGCGGTGCCAGCCTGCGTAAGGGTCAGGCGCAGCGTATCGAGCATGGCAGCGTGTATTGCTTTGGTGATTTCGAGATTCGTGCGCGGTTGATTCAGGACCCGGCGATGTTTGCCGGCGATATCGGCCGTGCGCAGCCGGCCGGCAGCATTATCCCGGATGACGCCTTTCTCGACCTCGACCCGCTGACCGCCCTCGACCAGCAGGAGCGCGTCTACGCCCAGGTCGATGATCTGACCGCGATTCTGCACCCGCATAACGTGCAGGCGCAGCAGCGCGACTATGCGCAGATCGATGAAGAAAACCTGCTGGTGCCCGAACTGGTGATGCCGACGCCCGAGCCGCAACCCAAGCGTGCTCCGGAGCCGGTACGTCTGCCGCCGACTTTCTGGGAAAAATTCGGCGAGGCCCTCGGGGTCAAACTCGATGACCTTGATGACGATGCCCGCGAAGCCCTGGCCATCCACAGCGCCAAGCTGCTCAAGCAGAGCATCGGCAGCCTGCAGCAAAGCCTGCGTACCCGCAGCGAGCTGAAGAACGAGCTACGCCTGGCCCTGACCACCGTGCAGAGCGCCGGCAACAACCCGCTCAAGCACACCGCCGACAGCAGTGAAGCGCTGAGCGCCCTGCTGCGGGGCGGCAAGGCCGGGCAACTGAGCGCCGAGCAGACCATCAGCCGCAGCTTCCGCGACCTGCAGGCGCACCAGGTGGCGATGCTCGCTGCCAGCCGCGCGGCAGTCAAAGGCATGTTCGAGCAAATGTCGCCGGAGCAGCTGAGCCTGCGTTTCGAGCGCGAAGGCCGCAAGCCGCTGATCGCCACCGCCGGCAGCCGCTGGCGCGCCTACCGTCGTCTGCACAGCGCTCTCGAGCAGAACGACGACTGGAGCGACCGCCTGTTCGCCCGCGACTTCGCCAACACCTACGAAGAACAGGTTCGCCTGATCGCCACCCTCAACAACGACGTTCAAGGATGATCTCCATGCACCGTTTCACCTGCCTGGCCCTGTTGGCCGCCCTGCTCAGCCTGACTGGCTGCGCGGCGCTTTCGCCCTATTCGGATATGACCAAGCTCGACCTGACCCTCAACGGCAGCGATGAGCTCAACCCGGACCTCAATGGCCGCCCTTCACCGATCGTCCTGCGTCTGATCGAGCTGAAGCACCCGGTGGCCTTTGAAACCGCCGATTTCTTCTCGCTCTATCAGCGCCCGAAAGAAGCCCTGTCGCCGGATATGGTGGTGCTCGAAGAGCTGGAGCTGCGCCCGGGCGAGCAGCGCGAAATGAAGCTTTCGCTGCAACCGGGCAGCCGCTATGTCGGCGTGCTGGCGGCCTACCGCGACCTGCCGGAAAGCAACTGGCGCGTGGTGATTCCGCTGAAGGAGCAGGAACGCAATAGCAGCGTGCTGACCCTCGATGCCCTGGGCATCAAGGCCCAGGATGACGCCAGCAAGGAAGAGGAATAAGCCATGGCCATGCATAAAGTGGTCTGGCAGGAAGGCATGCTGCTGCGCCCGCAGCACTTCCAGCAGAACGACC
>CAZOEC010000099.1:0-17395 GCA_964578635.1 uncultured Pseudomonas sp. | reverse complement strand
CCTGGTCGGCGCGGAAGCCATTGCCCTTGAGCCACAGAGCGAGGTTCATCATGTCCTCATCGGTGGTGCCCGGGTGCGCGGCGATAAAGTAGGGGATCAGGTACTGCTCTTTACCCGCCTCTTTCGAGTACTTCTCGAACATGCGCTTGAACTTGTCATAGCTGCCAATGCCCGGCTTCATCATCTGATTGAGCGGACCTTCCTCGGTGTGCTCCGGGGCGATCTTCAGGTAGCCACCGACATGGTGGGTGACCAGCTCCTTGACGTACTCAGGCGACTCGACGGCGAGGTCATAACGCAGCCCCGAGGCGATCAGGATCTTCTTCACCCCCGGCAGGGCGCGGGCCGAGCGATACAGCTGGATCAGCGCCGAGTGATCGGTGTTGAGGTTTTCGCAGATGCCGGGGAACACGCAGGATGGCTTGCGGCAGGCGGACTCGATCTCCGGACTCTTGCAGGCGATGCGGTACATATTCGCGGTCGGCCCGCCGAGGTCGGAAATCACCCCGGTAAAGCCCGGCACCTTGTCGCGGATCTCTTCGATCTCACGGATGATCGACTCTTCCGAACGGTTCTGGATAATCCGCCCTTCGTGCTCGGTGATCGAGCAGAAGGTACAGCCGCCGAAGCAGCCGCGCATGATATTCACCGAGAAGCGGATCATCTCGTAGGCCGGGATCTTCTCCTTGCCATAGGCCGGGTGCGGCACCCGCGCGTAGGGCATGCCGAACACATAATCCATTTCCTCGGTGGTCATGGGGATGGGTGGCGGGTTGAACCACACATCCACCTCGCCATGCTTCTGCACCAGGGCGCGGGCGTTACCTGGGTTGGTTTCCAGGTGCAACACGCGGTTGGCGTGGGCGTAGAGCACCGAGTCGGCACGCACCTTCTCGAACGAGGGCAGGCGGATCACCGTCTTGTCGCGCTCCAGGCGCGGGTGCGGCAGCAGCTGCACCACCTTGGCTTCATTCGGATCTTCTACAGGTCCCTTTTCCTGCTCGATGGCGCAGGCCTGGGTGTCCTGGGTATTCACATAGGGGTTGATGATCTTGTCGATCTTGCCCGGACGGTCGATGCGGCTGGAGTCGATTTCCAGCCAGCCGGCGGGCGTGTCGCGGCGGATAAAGGCGGTGCCGCGCACATCGGTGATGTCTTCGATCTTGTGGCCATAGGACAGGCGCTGGGCCACTTCGACGATGGCCCGCTCGGCGTTGCCATAGAGCAGGATATCGGCGCAGGCGTCGATCAGGATCGAATGGCGGACCTTGTCCTGCCAGTAGTCGTAATGGGCAATGCGGCGCAGCGAGGCCTCGATGCCGCCCAGCACGATCGGCACATGTTTGTAGGCTTCCTTGCAGCGCTGGCTATACACCAGGCTGGCGCGATCCGGACGTTTGCCGGCCAGGCCGCCTGGGGTATAGGCGTCGTCGCTGCGAATCTTCTTGTCCGCGGTGTAGCGATTGATCATCGAGTCCATGTTGCCGGCGGCGACACCGAAGAACAGGTTCGGCTCGCCGAGCTTCATAAAGTCGTCTTTGCTGGTCCAGTCCGGCTGGGCAATGATGCCCACGCGAAAACCCTGGGACTCGAGCAGCCGGCCGATGATCGCCATGCCGAACGACGGATGGTCGACGTAGGCATCGCCGGTAACGATGATGATGTCGCAGCTGTCCCAGCCAAGCTGATCCATCTCTTCCCGGCTCATGGGCAGGAAAGGTGCCGGCCCGAAGCACTCGGCCCAGTATTTTGGATAATCGAATAACGGCTTGGCTGCTTGCATGGGGATGACCGGCGCTGGCTACAGGAACGAAAAATCGCGGGCGCGGAATATAGCACAATTTTTAACCAAACCCGACCCATTCACTCGGACTTTTACCGCCCCTCATCCCTCACTCCCCCGCCTGCGCCCCTATCCAAAAATGGGCGGGCGCGGCCAGGCACCGCAGTTATTGGGTCGTTTGGCAGCACACCGCCCAAGGCGGGAAACACCCCAGCGCACAAGTTCGCCGCCGCCGAACTTTGGATCAATGGCCCCGCCCGGCCGCCAATTGAACACTCCCCATCGTGCACATTTCGACAAGACCGGTGCCCCCGACGACTCGTGTTTGGCGACCCGTCGCGGTATGCAGCCCCCCGCAATTTGCGGCGGCACCTGCCCTAGACAATAAGAACAACGAGGCCATTGAGGGCATCCTTCATGCTTGAACCTGCGGAAAAACTGAGCAGCCGCTATGTACCCTTGCAGCGCTTGACGCCTGCCGATACCCAGCAGATGTACGCCATCCTTGCGCAGTACTACCAGAACACCACGCAGCAGACCTTCCTCGACGACCTGTCACGCAAGAGCGGCGTGATCCTCGCGCGTACCCGCAAGAGCAAACGCATCGTCGGCTTCTCGACCCTCACCGACTTCGACATCAGTGTCGACGGCAAACGCGCCAGGGGCCTGTTCAGCGGCGACACCATAGTCGAGCCGGCCTACTGGGGCGTGCGTTGCCTGCACGTGGCGTTCTACCTGCAACTGATGCGCGTACGGATGCGCCACCCACTGACGCCGCTCTACTGGTTGTTGATTTCCAAGGGCTACAAGACCTATCTGCTGCTGACCCGCAATTTCTACGCCTACTACCCCGACCGCAACACGCCCAACAGCCCTCTGCAGCAGGTCGTCTCGGCCTACAGCCAGCAGCTCTTCCCCAAGGCCTTCGACCCGCAGCGCATGCTCCTGGACTTCGGCGAAGGTGCGCAGCACCTGAAGGAAGAAGTCGCCGGCATTACCCCCGAGATGTGCGCAGAGGACGCCGACATCGCCTATTTCGAACAGTGCAATCCGTCCTGGCGGCGTGGCACCGAGCTGCCCTGCGCCGGTGAAGTGTCCTATTCCGCCCTGCTGCGCTATTGCTCCCGCCTGAGCCTCAAGCTGTTGCGCCGCAACCTGAAATGGCGCGCGGCCGCGACTGCCGCGCAGAATCAGGCACAGGCCAACCCCACCAGGGACGGCTCGACCGAGCTGAGCCGATGATCGCAGCGATTGCCAGCCGTGGCGGCCACCGCCTGCTCAAGGTATTTATGCACAGTGGGCTGCAGCGTTTCGAACGTCAGGCCCACGACCTCGAAGCCGTGCAGCGCCGCCTGCTGCGCGACTGGAGCCAACGTTTCGTACGCTCCCCGCGTGGCCGCAACAGCGGCATCCGCCCCGAAGACAGCTGGGAGCAGGTGACCGCACGCCTGCCCAGCAGTCACTACAGCGACTACCAGGACGACCTCGAACGGCAACGCCAGGAGAACAGCCAACGCCTGATCGACAGCCCGGTCAGCCGCTACCAACCGACCAGCGGCTCGACCTCGGCGATCAAGTGGATTCCCTACACCCGAACCTTTCTCGCCGAACTTGACCGGGCGATCAGCCCCTGGATCGGCGACCTCTATCGGCAATACCCGCAGATCGCCCAAGGCAGCCACTACTGGTCGTTGTCATGGATTCCCAGCGCACTGCGCGACACCAGCAGCGCCGACCTCAACGACGACATGCAATTGATGTCGCTGGGCAAACGCCTGATCGCCGGCCTGACCCAGACCGCGCCGCCGGGCATCGCCCTGGCCGGCAGCGCCGACGACTCGCTATTTGCCACGCTGGCCTTCCTCGCCGCGGATGCACGCCTGAGCGTGATGTCGATCTGGAGCCCGACTTTCGGCCTCGGCCTGCTGGAGCAACTGGGCCACTGCCGTGAAGAGCTGGCCGAGGTGCTCAGCCGTGGCCATTGGGGCCAGCGTAGCGCCGCCATGACCACGCTGCGTTGCCCGCGCTCAACGGCCGCCGCCCAACGCCTGCGCGCCTGGAATGGCATAGCCGACCCGGCATTCTTCGCCGAACTCTGGCCGCAACTGGCGCTGGTCAGCGCCTGGGACACCGCCGCCGCCGCGCCCTGGGCCCAACGCCTGCAACAGCTACTGCCGCAGGCACGCTTTCAAGGCAAGGGCCTGTGGGCCACCGAAGGCGTGGTCAGCGTGCCGTTTCGCGGCCGCTACCCACTGGCCTACCGCAGCCATGTCTACGAATTCGAAGACCTCGACAGCGGCCGGATTCTGCCGCCCTGGGCCCTGCGCCAGGGCCAGCAGGTGATGCCGCTGCTGACCACCGGCAGCGGCTTCGCCCGCTACCGGATGAACGATGTCCTCGAGGTCAGCAGCCACTGGCGCACGCTGCCCTGCTTCCGCTTTCTCGGGCGCAACGATGGCGTCGACCTGGTCGGCGAGAAGATCAGCGCAACCCTGGCGCAAGCCGTGCTCGACCGCCTCGACTATGCCGGCCGCCTGCCGATCACCCTGCTGGCCCTGGACGACAGTAGCGGCGGCCGCCCCGGCTATGTGTTGCTGCTCGAAAGCAGCGCCGAGCAGAGCTTTCCCGCCCTGCAGAGCCTGGCCCAGCAGCTGGAAACCGGTTTGCTCGACAACTTCCACTACCGCCTGGCCCGTGACCTCGGCCAGCTCGCCCCCGCGCGTTGTATCGCCCAGCCGCAGATGCGCCAGCTGTACCTGGAGCAGGCACGGGCGCGCGGCATGCTGGAGGGCAATATCAAGCTCGAAGCCCTGCGCCACTGGCCCGGCGAACTGCCCGCCAGCCTGCGCCACCTGTTGCAGGTGAGCTGATGCCGGACACTCACGAGATCCTGGTACGCCCGGCCCGCCCCGAAGACAATCCGGCGCTGCTCGACCTGCTGCGGCGCACGCCGCAGATGGGCAGCGTTACCCTGACCTTCGAGCGCGAGGCGGATTTTTTCAGCGGTGCGCGGGTGGCCTGCGAAGTGCCGCGGGTACTGGTCGCCGAGCGGCGCGAGCACCCAGGCCGGTTGCTCGGCATGGTGGATATCGGCCAACGCCAGCAGTACCTCAACGGCCAGCCATGCACGGTCAGCTACCTGCATGACCTACGCATCGCTGCCGAAGGGCGCGGCGGCCGCGTGCTGGCCGCACTGTTTCGCGCCATCGCCACGGCCATGCAGGCACCCGGCAGCTGGATGGAGGCCGTGATTCTCGAAGACAACCTAGTGCCTCTGGGTATCGTCGGTCGCGGCCGCACGGGCCTGCCCAATTTCTATCCGAACGGGCGCATCACCACCAGCCTGCTGCCCGGCCGCCAGTCCCGCAGCCGAGCCGACAGCGGCCTGCAGATCCGCGCCGCGACCACCGCGGATGCGCAGCAGTTGCAACAGCTGTGGCAGCAGGCTGGCAGCCGTCAGGGCTTCCCCGTCTATCGGGTCCGCGACCTGCTGGAGGGCAGCCCGTACTACCAGGGGCTGCGGATCGAGGACTACTGGCTGGCCTGTATCGGCCAGCGTGCGGTCGGCGTGGTCGGGGTGTGGAACCAGAAGGCCTTCAAGCAGACCCGCGTGGCCCGCTACAGCCCCTGGCTGGCCGCCCTGCGCAGGCCCTACAACCTCTACAGCCAGTTGTTCGGCGGCTTGCACCTGCCCGCCGTCGGCAACACCTTCAGCTACCTGAACCTGCACGGGCTGAGCGTGCTGAACGACGATCCGCTGATTTTCCAGGCGCTGCTCGAGCATGTTCTGGCCCACCAGGTACAGCCCCAACAAAGCCTGGTGTGCGGCTTCTTCGACGATGACCCACTGGCGCAAGTCGTACGTTCTTACCGGCGTCAGACCCTGCACAGCCGTCACTTCCTGCTCAGCTACGACCACGATCCGCGCCCGGCACAGGCGCGCGGCCCGCGCCATGTCGAAATCGCCCGCCTGTGAGACTCGCCCGATCATGACCCACGCCGAACCTGCCCGCCCCCTCGCAACCACAGTGGTCGACCTAGACCCAGGCTACGCCATGGATGCCAAGACCCTGCGCCGCCTGTCCCTCTTCGCCGCCGTGCTGCTCTGCATCGCCCTGGCTTTCGGGGCGTACTGGATGCTCCACGCGCGCTTTCTCGAAAGCACCGACAACGCCTATGTCCGCGCCGATATCGTGGTGGTCTCCAGCCAGCTGGCCGCGCGCATCACCCGCGTGCAGGTGGAGGACAACCAATGGGTCGAGGCCGGCGACACCCTGGCCAGCCTGGATGACGCCGACTTCGTCTATCAGGAGCAGCGCATCCAGACCCAGATCGACGACCTGCAGGTTCAGCTGCACAGCCTGATCAATCAGCACGCGCAGCAGCAGGCGCGGATCGAGGCGCAGGCCGCCGAGGTCCAGGCCAGCAGTGCCGAACTCGGCCGCCAGCAGGGCAACCTCGAACGCATCCGCACCCTGCGCCGGGGCGGCTTCGCCTCGGAGCAGCAGTTCTCCAGCCTCGGTGCCAATGTCGCGGTGGCCCGCGCCAGCGTCGACAAGACCAAGGCCGGGCTAAAGGGCCACCACCTGGAGCTCAGCCAGCTGGATAACCGCCGTCAGCAACTGCAGAACCAGCTTGACGGTGCCCGCAACGACCTGGCCCAGGCACGCCTGAACCTGGCCCGTACGCAGATAGTCGCACCGATAGCCGGGCGCGTCGGCAACCGCTCGCTGCGTGAAGGGCAGTACGTGCGTCCAGGCGAGGCACTGCTCGCCCTGGTGCCGCGCAGCGTCTGGGTGCAGGCCAACTTCAAGGAAACCCAGGTCGCGCGCATGCATCCGCAGCAGAAGGTCGAGCTGCGCTTCGATGCCCTCCCCGAGCTGCGCCTGCAAGGCACCCTCGACAGCCTGTACCCCGCCACCGGAGCCGAATTCAGCCTGCTGCCGCCGGACAATGCCACCGGCAACTTCACCAAGGTGATCCAGCGCGTGCCGGTGAAAATCCGCCTGCCGGAGAACATCCCCGAACTGGAGCGCATTCGCCCCGGCATGTCGGTAGTAGCGACGGTGGACAGCCGTGACTGAGCAGCAAATAGCACAACGTGAACCCAGCCTGCGCGACTGGATAGCGGTCCTCAGCGCGATGCTCGGGGCCTTTATGGCGGTCATCGACATCCTGATCACCAACGCCTCGCTCAAGGAGATCCAGGCCGCCCTCGGGGCCACCCTCAGCGAAGGCTCGTGGATCTCCACCTCCTATCTGGTCGCGGAGATCATCGTCATCCCGCTGACCGTCTGACTGGTCGACTTGCTCGGCGCGCGCCGCCTGACTGTCTGGCTGACGATCGGCTTTATCGGCTCCTCGCTGCTCTGCTCGATGGCCTGGTCGCTGTACAGCATGATCACCTTTCGCGCCCTGCAAGGGCTGTGCGGGGGGGCCTTTATTCCGCTGGCCTTCAGCATGGTGCTGACGCGTCTGCCGCCCCACCGCCGCCCAATCGGCATGGCACTGTTCGCCGTCACCGCCACCTTCGCCCCGGCCATCGGCCCGTCCATCGGCGGTTGGCTGACGGAACACCTGGGTTGGCAATACCTGTTCTACATCAACCTGCCGCCGGGCCTGCTGATGCTCTGCGGGCTGCTCTACGGCCTGGAGAAACGCGCCATCGACTGGCGGCAGATACGCCGCGCCGACTACGCAGGGATCTGCAGCATGGCCATCGGCCTGGGCTGCCTGCAGGTGTTTCTCGAGGAGGGTTACCGCAACGACTGGTTCAGCTCGCGGATGATCGTGGTGCTGGCCCTGATCGCCTTCGTCAGCCTTGGCTGCTTTGTCATCATCCAGCTGTCGCGCCAGCATCCGCTGCTCAACCTGCGCATTCTCAAGAACCGCAACTTCGCCCTCAGCTGCATCGCCGCCGTGGGCCTGGGCATCGGCCTGTATGGCTCGATCTACGCGCTGCCGCTCTACCTGTCGCAGATCCAGCACTACAGCCCGCTGCAGATCGGCGAGCTGATCATGTGGATGGGTCTGCCGCAATTGGCGCTGATCCCTTTCGTACCACTGCTGATGCGGGTTATCGACCCACGCCTGTTGTGCGCCATTGGTTTTATGCTGTTCGGCTATGCCAGCTTTATCAGCGGCTCGCTCAATCCCGACCTGTCGGGGCCACAGCTGCTGCATATCCAGCTGATCCGCGCTATCGGCCAGCCGCTGATCCTGATCACCTCGTCGCTGATCGCCACCAGCTATATCGAACACAAGGATGCCGGGGCCGCCTCGGCGCTGTTCAATATCCTGCGCAATCTCAGCGGCGCGATCTTTATTGCCCTGCTGATGACCATGCTGCAGAACGACACCAGCCGTAATTACCATTACCTCAGTGAGTCGGTCAGCAACCTCAACCCCGAGGCCCTGGCCCGGCTCGAATGGCTCACGGAGAAGCTCGGCAGCAGCCAGCGCGCCCTCGCCGTGCTCAGCCAGGAAACCCGCGAGCAGGCCTCGATCCTTGCCTACAACGAGGCCTTCCATATCATGGGCTGCGCGCTGGTGATCAGCGTGCTGGCGATGCTGTTCACCCGCCGCCTGCCGCCCGGCCTGAAACCTGGAGAGGTGCACTGAAGCAAAGCGTTCGTGGCATGCGTAACCACGGCAATTGCGACCGTACGGATGGGCTAAACCGACCGCTGAGCTTGTGATCACAGTCGTGCTTGTGGCTATACTCGACCAGGTCAAAGCATCGGCATCGATAGCCGGGTTCACGGAGTGCGTGTAGTGCAGCGATTTGTCTCCTCGATCGTCCTGCTGCTCGGCCTGGCAGCCGGTGTGTGCGCCGCTCCCGCCCTGCTGGAAAGCGACAGCAGCGGCATGCTGCTGAATCAGGATATCGAACTGCTGGAAGATGTCGGCGGCCAGCTGAGCATTACCGATATGGCCGATCCGGCGGTACAGAGCCGTTTCCAGCCCGCCGCCGGGCGCGCCACCGTCGGCCAGAGCCGCAACCCCTGGTGGGTCAAGGTCAGTCTGCAACGCGCCGCCGGTGCTCCCAGCCAGTGGTGGCTGGAAAACGCCGGCATCACCATCTTCAACCTGCAGCTCTACCTGCCCGATGGCCAGGGCGGCTGGCATGAGCGCGCAACCGGCACCGCGGTGCCCTACGCCGAAGGCCGCGACTACCCCTACCGACGCATGCTGTTCAAGCTGCCGGAGCTGGGCGATGAGCCCCTTACTCTGTACTTCCGCAGCCTCGACCCGGCCGGCAACTCCTTCCCCCTGAAGATCTGGCAGCTGTCCGACCTCGAACAACTGGCCAGCAACGAGAATATCGGCTTCGGCCTGATCTACGGGGTGATTCTGGCCCTGCTGCTGTACAACCTGTTTATCCTGATCGCCCTGCGCGACAAGGCCTACCTCTGGTACGTGCTGGCCACCGCCTGCGTGCTGGTGTTTATTCTCAGCATGACCGGCCATGGCTTCCAGTACCTGTGGCCCGGCAGCGCCGTGCCCTTCTGGCTGGACCGCATCACCCTGCCCTCGCTCTGGGGCATCTTCGTCATGCGCTTCACCCAGGAGCTGCTCTACACCAAACGCGGCCTGCTCTGGCCGCATCGCCTGCTGAATGCCGGCTGCGTACTGTATGTCATCGCCATCCTGATCAACGCCTTCGGCTACCGCGCCGAGGGTGCCTTGCTGATCGCCCTGACCCCGGTCGTCACCGTGCCCACCGCGCTGTTCAGCGCCGGCGTGCGCTGCTATCAGGGCTTCTTCCCGGCGCGCTTCTACCTGCTCGGTTACGGCGCGGTGCTAGGCAGCACCATAGTGCTGGTGATGCGCGCGGCCGGCCTGATCGAGCCGAGCAACTTCACCGCCTACCTGTTCCCGCTCTCGGTAGCCGCCGAAACCATTCTGTTCTCCTTCGCCCTGGCCTATCGCATCCAGATGCTCAAACAGGAGAAGGCCCAGGCCCTGCAGCAGGTCGACCGGGAAAAAACCGCACGCCTGGCCCAGGCCCAGGCCAATGCCGCCGAACTGCAGCACTCGGTGGCGCTGCGCACCGCCGAACTGGCCGCCACCAACGAACGCCTGCGCGAGCGCGAACGCGAGCTGCAGCACGCCGCCTTCCACGACCCGCTGACCGAGCTGCCCAACCGCCGCTACCTGGTCGAGCGTTGCGAAGCCGCCCTGGCCGAGGCCAAACGTCACAACCAGGCGGTCGCCCTGCTGTTGATCGACCTCGACCACTTCAAGCCAATCAACGACCAGCATGGCCATGACGCCGGCGACCAGATGCTTCAGGCCATCGCCCAGCGCCTGCGCGAGCATGTGCGTGCAGGCGATGCCGTGGCGCGCCTGGGTGGCGACGAATTTGCCGTATTGATCTGCGGTGCGGATGCCGAGGACCACGCCCGTGATATCGCCAGCCGGCTGCTCGCCGAGCTGGCGCAACCGGTTCACTACGGTGCCGAACGCCTGACCGTGACCATCAGCATCGGGGCCGCGCTCTATCCGCAACATGCCCGCAACTTCACCAGCCTGTACAAGGCCGCCGATGAGATGCTCTACAAGGTCAAGGCCCGCGGCCGCTCCGGCTCGGCGGTATGCGGCGAAGACGGCGAACTGAGCAGCAGCGCCCGTCTGCAGGTGGACGTGCTGAATGTCCCCAGCGGGCTGGGCTGATTGCTCGAACGCCGAGTCGCTGGCAGCGCCCCACTTATCGCCAGATCGGCACCGCCCAGGCAACTTCTGTAACCGATCACGCAGCTGTGCCTATACTCGCGCCAAACGCTACTCGACATCAGGAAGTCCGCAGTGCAGCGCCGAGCCCTCGCAATCCTCCTACTACTGAGCCTGTTTAGCGGCCTGGCCTGTGCCAGCCCGGTGCTGCTGAGCGCGCCGAGCAGCGGCAGCATGCTCAATGGCCAGATCGAACTGCTGGAAGATATCGGCGGTGAGCTGAGCATTGCCGATATGGCCGACCCCGCCGTGCAAGGCCGCTTTCAGCCGGCCGCCGGGCGTACCAGCGTCGGCCAGAGCAGCAACCCCTGGTGGCTCAAGCTCAGCCTGCAACGCGCCAGTGACGCCCCCGCGCAGTGGTGGCTGGAAGTCGGTGCGGTCACCCTGCTCGACCTGCAACTCTTCCTGCCCGACGACCAGGGCGGTTGGCAAACACGCCAGGCCGGCGAGCGTGTCGGCTTTGCCGAAGGCCGCGACCACGATTACCGCCGCGCGGTGTTCAGCCTGCCGCCCCTGGGCGAGCAGCCGCAGACCTTCTACCTGCGCACCTATGACCCGGCCGGCAACTCCTTCCCGCTGCGCATCTGGCAGCTGCATGACCTCGAACAACTGGCCAAGCGCGAACACCTGATCCTCGGCCTGATCTACGGGGTGATCCTCGCCCTGCTGCTGTACAACCTGTTTATCCTGCTGGCCCTGCGTGACCGCGCCTACCTCTGGTATGTGCTGACCATGGCGGCTTCCCTGGTGTTTATCGCCAGCATGAGCGGCCATGGCTTCCAGTACCTCTGGCCCGACGGCCCGGTACCGGTCTGGCTGGATCGCATCACCCTGCCCATCCTGGTCAGTCTGGGCATCCTGCGTTTTGCCCAGGAGCTGCTCTCCACCCGTACCACCCTGCGTATCGCCCATTACCTCCTCAACGGCTGTATCGCGGTCTACCTACTGGCCCTGGCGGTCAACCTGGCCGGCTATCGCAGCGAAACGGGCCTGCTGATCGGCCTGGTCCCGGTTATTACCGTGCCCACCCTGCTGCTCAGCGCCGCCATCCGCTGGAAGCAGGGCTTCACCCCGGCGCTGTTCTATCTGCTGGGTTATGGCAGCGTGCTGCTGAGCTTCGTGATTCTGGTGCTGCGCGCCGCCGGCGTGGTGCAGCCGGGTGAGTCCACCGCCTACCTGTTCCCACTGGCCGTGGCGGCCGAAGCGATCCTGTTCTCCTTCGCCCTGGCCTACCGCATCCAGATGCTCAAACAGGAGAAGGCCGAGGCCATCCTCCAGGCCGACCGCGAGAAAACCGCACGCCTGGCCCTGGCCCAGGCCAGCGCCGCCGACCTGCAGCGCTCGGTGGAGCTGCGCACCGCCGAGCTGGCCGCCACCAACGAGCGCCTGCGCGAGCGTGAACACGAACTGCAGCACGCCGCCTTCCACGACCCGCTGACCGAGCTGCCCAACCGTCGCTGCCTGGTCGAGCGCTGCGAAGCCGCCCTGGCCAACGCCAAACGCCATAGCCAGACGGTCGCCCTGCTGCTGATCGACCTCGACCACTTCAAGCCGATCAATGACCGCTATGGCCACGACGCCGGCGACCAGATGCTTCGGGCCATCGCCCAGCGTCTGCGCGACCATGTGCGCGCAGGCGACGCCGTAGCGCGCCTGGGCGGCGACGAATTCGCCGTGCTGATCTGCGGCGCGGATGCCGAGGAGCATGCCCGCGATATCGCCCGCCGGCTGCTCGCCGAGCTGGCGCAGCCGGTCAGCTACGGGGCCGACCGCCTGACCGTGACCATCAGCATTGGCGTGGCCCTCTACCCGCAACATGCCCACACCTTCACCAGCCTGTACAAGGCCGCCGACGAGATGCTCTACAAGGTCAAGGGCCGCGGCCGCTCAGGCTCGGCGGTATGCGGTGAAGACGGCGAGCTGAGCAGCAGCGCACGCCTGCACCTGGATGTGCTGAATGTCCCCAGCGGCCTGAGCTAGCTCAGTTGCGATAACGCCGCGGCACCCGCGCGGTGACCTTGCTCAGCAGCTCGTAACCAATGGTACCGGCGGCCTGCGCCACCTCATCCACCGGCAACTGCGCGCCCCACAGCTCGACCGCATCGCCCACGGCGGCATCGGGCAAGTCAGTCAGGTCGACCGTCAGCATATCCATGGAAACCCGCCCGACCAGCGCCACCCGCTGGCCCTGGATGACCACAGGCGTGCCGGCCGGCGCATGGCGCGGGTAGCCATCGGCATAGCCACAACTCACCGTGCCGATACGCGACGGCCGCTCGGCGCGCCAGGTGCCACCATAGCCAACCGCCTCACCCACCTCGACATCGCGACAGGCAATCAGCTGCGCCGTCAGGCTCATGGCCGGGCGCAGGCCCAGTTCGGCCGCGCCCAGGTCGGCAAAGGGCGTCGCGCCGTAGAGCATGATGCCCGGGCGCAGCCAATCCATATGCGCAGCGGGAATGGTCAGGATCGCCGCCGAGTTGGCCAGCGAGCGCTGGGCAAAATCCAGGTCCAGCAGCTCGAGAAACTGCTCGAGCTGCAGTTCGGTGGTTTCGCTGCCGCGCTCATCGGCGCAGGCAAAGTGGCTGAGCAGGTTGAGCTCGGTCACCTGCGCTGCGCCCTGCAGGCGGCCGTGCCACTCACGCACAGCGGCAGCGCTGAAGCCGAGGCGGTGCATGCCGCTGTCCAGCTTCAGCCAGACATTCAGCGGCCGCGTCAGGCTGGCGGCGAGCAGCTGTTGCGCCTGCTGCTCGCTGTGCAGCACCACATCCAGGCCCAGCTGCGCGGCAAACTGGTATTCGTCCGCCTCGAAGCAGCCTTCAAGCAGCAGAATCCGCGCCGTACCGTGCAGCGCGCGCACCTCGGCGGCCTCCTCCAGGCTGGCCACGGCGAAGCCCTCGGCCTCATCGTGCAGCGCCGTTACCACCTCGCGCACACCATGCCCGTAGGCATTGGCCTTGACCACCGCAAACGCCTGCCGCCCCGGCGCACAGCGTTTGGCCAGCGCGTGATTGTGGCGAATGGCGGTCAGATCGATGCTGGCAACAAGAGGGCGCATGACGGGGCTCCACGGCAGACTAAAGCCGAGCATCTTAAACCTCAGTCGCCGGGCTGCCCACCACACCCCACATATCCGCGGCAGCGCCGCTGGCGGCTTAAATTTAATCGCACCGCGGCGAAAGCTACTGACAATAAGCTGTCAGTAGCACTGCCCTAGAGTGGGCTCCACAGGCCAAAACGCGCCGTCAGATACTGCCGTTGCCTGTCGCCCATAACCTTCAAGGAGAGAGAACATGAATGCGATCAACTGGTTCGAACTATTTGTCAGCAACTTCGAGCGCGCCCGCGGCTTCTATGAACGCGCCCTGGCAACGCCGCTGGAGGTAATGGAAGGCATGGGCGGGCGCATGGCCCTGTTCCCCCATGCCCAGGAAAGCGGTGTCGGTGGCTGCCTGAGCGAGTCAGCCGAGCAACAGAGTGGTATTGGCGGCACCCGCATCTACCTGAACGTCGAGGGCCAGCTGGATGCCGTGGTGAACCGAGTTCCCTCGGCAGGTGGCGTGATCATCCAGAGCAAGATGTCCATCGCACCCCATGGCTTTATCGCTGTGATAAAAGACAGCGAAGGCAATGAAGTGGGCCTGCACAGCATGTCCTAAACCCAGCATTCCGGGCGCGCGCCAGCGCGCCCGGTAATCCAGAGCAAGAACAGCTGAGACAACATGAGACGCGCCGACCGTCTATTTCAAATCGTGCAGTTCCTGCGCAGCCGTCGCCTGACCACCGCCCAGTGGCTGGCCGAACGCCTGCAAGTATCGGTGCGCACTATTTATCGCGATATCCAGGACCTGTCACTTTCCGGAGTTCCCCTGGAAGGTGAAGCCGGTGTTGGCTACGTGCTGCGCCAACCGATGGATTTGCCACCCCTGATGTTCGAGCGCGAGGAGATAGAGGCCTTGCTCGTGGGCGCGCGCATGGTCAAAGCCTGGGCGGACCCACAACTGCAACGGGCCGCCGAATCGGCGCTGGCGAAGATCCACAGCGTGTTGCCCAACGAGCTGCGCGATGAGCTCAATCGCAACCAGCTGTTTGCTCCCGAAACCAATCCGTACCCCGTGCACTGGCTCGGCCAGCTACGCCAGGCCATACGCCAGCGCCACAAACTGCTGATCAGCTACCGCGATGAACGCGGCGAAACCAGCCAACGCAGCGTCTGGCCGCTTGGGCTGTTCTTCTGGGGGCAAACCTGGACCCTGTGCAGCTGGTGTGAGCTGCGCAACGACTTTCGCAACTTCCGCATCGACCGCGTCGAACAGCTGCAGGACCGCGCCGAGACCTTTGCAGCGGTGGAGGGCCAACGCCTGGAGGACTACCTCAAACCCTATCTGGGCGAGCACGCCACCGCGCCGCTGTACAAAAGCTAAACGCCTGAATACTTAGAGCCCGCCGGATCACTCGTCGTCGAACTGATAGCTACCCGGCGCGAGGTTCTCGAAGCGCGAGAACTTACCGAGAAACGCCAGCCGCGCCGTACCCAGCGGGCCGTTACGCTGCTTGCCGATGATGATTTCGGCCACGCCCTTGTACTCGGTCTCGGGGTGATACACCTCGTCGCGGTAAACGAACATGATGATGTCGGCGTCCTGCTCGATTGCCCCGGATTCACGCAAGTCGGAGTTGATCGGGCGCTTGTTCGGCCGTTGTTCG
This sequence comes from uncultured Pseudomonas sp., assembly GCA_964578635.1. Classification (GTDB taxonomy): domain Bacteria; phylum Pseudomonadota; class Gammaproteobacteria; order Pseudomonadales; family Pseudomonadaceae; genus Aquipseudomonas. The sequence continues at coordinate 2,172 of CAZOEC010000099.1, read as the reverse complement.
AGGCCACGGTTAAGCTGTGACAGAGCGATAACCGGGCAGTTGAATTCCTTGGCCAGGGCCTTCAGCGAGCGGGAGATTTCGGAAATCTCGTTGACTCGGCTGTCGCCGCTGGAGCCGGGAATCTGCATCAGCTGCAGGTAGTCGACCATGATCAGACCGATCTCGCCGTGCTCGCGAGCCAAGCGGCGGGTCCGCGCACGCATCTCCGAAGGAGAGATGCCGGCGGTGTCGTCGATAAACAGCTTGCGGTCGTTGAGCAGGTTGACCGCCGAGGTCAGGCGCGGCCAATCGTCGTCATCCAGGCGACCGGCCCGCACCTTGGTCTGGTCGATGCGCCCAAGCGAGGCGAGCATACGCATCACGATGGAGTCGGAAGGCATCTCCAGCGAGTAGACCATCACCACCTTGTCACTGCGCATCAGCGCGTTTTCCACCAGGTTCATGGCGAAGGTGGTCTTACCCATCGACGGACGACCGGCGACGATGATCAGGTCAGCCGGCTGCAAGCCGCTGGTCAGGTTGTCCAGGTCGGTAAAACCAGTGGACAGACCGGTGATCGCGTCGCCGGCATTGAACAGGGTGTCGATGCGGTCGATGGCCTTGACCAGAATATCGTTGATCCCCACCGGGCCGCCGGTCTTCGGCCGCGCCTCGGCAATCTGGAAGATCAGCCGTTCGGCCTCGTCAAGAATCTCGGCCCCGGTGCGGCCTTGCGGCATATAGGCGCTGTCAGCGATCTCACCGCTGATGCCGATCAACTGGCGCAGCGTGGCACGCTCGCGAATGATCTGCGCATAGGCCTTGATGTTGGCCACCGACGGAATGTTCTTCGCCAGCTCGCCGAGATAGGCCAGGCCGCCGACCTGCGACAGCTGCCCCTCCTGGTCCAGTTGCTCGGACACGGTGACCACGTCGAAGGGGTGGTTACGCTCGGCCAGCTTGAAGACGGCGCGGAAGATCAGGCGGTGGTCATGCCGATAGAAGTCGCCATCGGACACCGCATCGAGCACCCGTTCCCAGGCATTGTTGTCGAGCATCAGGCCGCCCAGTACGGCTTGCTCGGCCTCGATCGAGTGCGGCGGCACCTTCAGGGCGGAGGTTTGCAGGTCGTACTGTTCGGGCAGGCTGATGTCGTTCATAAGGCTCTGGGAAATAAAATCTGTGTTTGAAAAACAAAGGGCACGGCATCGCTTTCGCAATGCCGTGCCCGATGTTAGCGGGCCTGCACTCAAGTGCAAGCCCACTTAGTCGCAAGCTTATTAGGCTGCTACTACGACAACCCGTACGGTTGCTTCAACGTCGCTGTGCAGGTGCACGGCTACGTCGTATTCGCCGATTTGACGAATGGTGCCGTTCGGCAGACGCACTTCAGCTTTGGCCACTTCAACGCCGGAGGCGGTCAGGGCTTCGGCGATGTCGTGAGTACCGATGGAGCCGAACAGTTTGCCCTCATCGCCCGCGGTAGCGGTGATGGTGACTTCCAGTTCAGCCAGCTGGGCAGCGCGGGATTCGGCGTAAGCCTTCTTCTCGGCAGCCAGCTTTTCCAGCTCGGCGCGACGGGCTTCGAAAGCCGCAACGTTGGCCGGGGTAGCGGCAGTGGCTTTGCCTTGCGGCAGCAGGAAGTTACGACCGTAACCGGACTTAACATTCACTTTATCGCCCAGGTTGCCCAGGTTGGCGATTTTTTCCAGCAGGATCAGTTCCATTTGGTAATAACCTCTTAACTTTTAACCTTCACCGTTCGCGGAATCGTTATCGGCACCTTTCGGGGGTACCTTGCGACCGCGAAAATCAATCAGGCTGTCGACAATGGCCAACACCACGAGCAACGGATAAATCAGCTGCATGAACAACAGCAGTGTCACGTACAACCCCACCAGCCAGAACCTGGCCAGACGCTTTTCAGCCACCAACCCGTGAATCAGGGCCAGCCCGGCGAACACCAGCGGTACGCTGCACAACGGCGTCAACATGGCCATCTGTGAACCGATGTTCGGTCCCAGAAGCATGAACGCCAGCAGCAACATCGCTGGTAAAAGCGGGAATCGGATGGCGCGAAACTCGCGACCAAAACCACCCGGGTTGTACAACAACGCCTGCCAGTAGCGCCCGACAATCAGGCTCAGCACACTGACGATTTGCAACAAGGCCGCAATCAGGCCGGTCAGGACC
>CAZOEC010000098.1:0-17470 GCA_964578635.1 uncultured Pseudomonas sp. | reverse complement strand
CGCTCGGAGAACGCCGAGTACACCTATGGCAAGAAGATGCTGCGCGAGATCGACAGCCGCGTGCGCTTTCTGACCAAGCGCCTGGAAAGCCTCAAGGTGGTCAGCGCCCGCCCCAGCGATCCCAACAAGGTCTATTTCAGCGCCTGGGTCACCCTGGAGGATGAGGACGGCGTGGAGTCGCGCTATCGCATCGTCGGCCCGGACGAACTGGACCTGAAGCTCAACCTGATCAGCATCGACTCGCCCCTGGCCCGCGCCCTGGTCGGCAAACCGCTGGACGCCGAAGTGCGGGTGCAGACCCCAACCGGCGAGAAGACCTGGTATATCGTGGCCATCGACTACCCAGCTAACGCCGGGTAATCAGGCCCTGCCTGGCCACCCGCGTCAGCTGCCTTACGCTCTCCTCCAGATGCTCGGCGCTGGGGGCCTGCAGCACGGCCAGGTCGAAACTGTCGCTGGCAAAACGCGCCAGCGATTCACCGTCATGCACGAAGTGGATCAGAAAGGTCCGCGGCCCGGCCCAACGCCTGGGCCAGCCGTCGAGGTAGCGCAGCAAGGTGGGCTGATGGCTGCCGCCAAGTAGAATTTTCGGATTGCGCTGCAGCGGCCCAGAGGTGATCGGGGCCAGGCGTATCTGCGGTTGGGGGCTGTGCATCGGTGTGTCTCCGCCTCATTAATCCCGCTGGGCAGCGGTGAGAGGCGACACCGAACCAGCGCTTTAGCGGTATTTCGAAGCCTCAGTAGAGTGCTTCTCAGGGCCTTGCATACAGCAAGTAACCCGGCGCCCCGCAAGTAGCTGTTTAAATCGGCGCATGGGTCGGCATCCTAGAGAGGTGTGCGCAATACTGTCAAGACGGCCCCTGTACAGCCGAGCCTACCTATGCCACACGAAAGCCTGCGCCTGTTCTTCGCCCTGGACTGCCCACCGCAACAGGCAGCAGCCATTGCCGCCTGGCGCGCCGGCCTGCAGCTGCCCGGCAGGGCCGTCGCCGCGAGCAAGCTACACCTGACCCTGGCGTTTCTCGGCCAGGTGCCGTTGTCGCGCGTGGCGGCCGCCCAAGCGCTTGCCGCGAACCTGCGCGTTGCGGCCTTCGAGCTGCGCCTGGATCGGCTCGGACGCTTTGCCAATGGCCTGCTCTACCTGGCCCCCAGCCAGCCGCCAGATGCCCTGCTGGAGCTGGCCGGCAACCTGCAGACGGGGCTACGCGAAGCCGGCTTCAACCTGCAGGACAGAACCTTCCACGCCCACCTGAGCCTGATGCGGCGCTGCCCCGGACTCCCCGCTGACGTCACCCCATCCTTCGATTGGCCGGTCGACCATTTTGCCCTTTTTGCCTCCGAAGCCGAGGCTGGCGGCCGCCATTATCGCTGCCTGGAGCACTGGCCTTTGTGGCAAAACGACCGCTGTAGCGGTGTCGCCACGTAACAGGCGGCGGCCGCGCACAGCGCCGCCAGTTGCTCGCCTGAGCCCGCCAAGGCCCATGGCAGAGCGCCGCGCGGGTTAGTCGCGAAAAATGGCATGGTTCCTGCGCTATCCCTTGCGCCGCAGTACTCGCCACCGGATGGGCGTGACGGCTGCAAGGAATGCTGTTATCGCCTGACCCAATCCCCTTGCGAGAGCACCCATGAACAACAATAAGACCCTGCTCGCCCTTTGCCTCGGAGCCGGCCTGCTGGCCTCCGGTCAGACACATGCCTTCTGGTTCGGCTCCTCGGGCTACACCCAGACCAAATACCCGGTCGTGCTGGCCCACGGCATGCTCGGTTTCGACAGCATTCTCGGCGTCGACTACTGGTACGGGATTCCCTCGGCGCTGCGCCGCGACGGTGCCAGTGTCTATGTCACCGAAGTCAGCCAGCTGGACACCTCGGAAGCCCGCGGCGAACAGCTGCTGGAACAGGTCGAGGAGATCGTCGCCATCAGCGGCAAGGCCAAGGTCAACCTGATCGGCCACAGCCATGGCGGTCCGACCATTCGCTATGTCGCGGCTGTCAGCCCCGAGCTGGTGGCCTCGGCGACCAGCGTCGGTGCCCCGCACAAGGGCTCGGCCACCGCCGACTTTATCCGCCAGGTGCCCCCGGGCTCTGCCGGCGAAACCCTGCTGGCCGGCATCGTCAACGGCCTCGGCGCGCTGATCAACTTCCTCTCCGGCAGCTCCAGTACCTCGCCACAGAACGCCCTGGGCTCCCTGGAGTCACTGAACAGCGAGGGTGCCGCCGTATTCAATGCCAAGTTCCCCCAGGGCATTCCGACCACGGCCTGCGGCGAAGGGGCCTACAAGGTAGGCGGCGTGCGCTACTACTCCTGGAGCGGCACCAGCCCGGTGACCAATATCCTCGACCCCAGCGACCTGATGCTCGGGGCCAGCGCCCTGACCTTCAATGGCGAAGAAAATGATGGTCTGGTGGGCCGCTGCAGCTCGCATATGGGCAAGGTGATCCGCGACAACTACCGGATGAACCACCTCGACGAGGTCAACCAGACCTTCGGCCTCACCAGCCTGTTCGAGACCGACCCGGTCACGGTCTACCGCCAGCATGCCAATCGCCTGAAGAACGACGGCCTGTAACCTCTGCATCGGGGGCCCTGCGCCCCCTTTCCAGCCCCGCCCCTGGAGCCAAGAGCCCCGTGAAGAAACTTCTGCTGCTGGCGCTATCGCTATTCGCCGTTAGCCTCGCCCTGCTGCTCCACCTGCAACCCCACGAGCGGTTGGCCGCCCCACCTCCGACGGCAAACCCGGCGACGCCCGCGCAGGTAGCGGCGCAACAACCCATTCCTGCTGCCGACGCCCAGCCGAGCGCCCTGCCCGAACGGGTTCCGGCGCTACCAGCGTCCTTCGCCGGCACCCAGGTCGACGGGGTGTTTCGCCTCGACGGCAATGGCAACCTGCTGATCAGCGAGGATATCCGGCGGATATTCGACTACTTTCTCGCCGCCGTTGGCGAAGAGCCGCTGCGCAGCAGCGTTGAACGCCTGCAGGCCTATATCGCCAGCCAGCTGCCGGCACCCGCCCGCGACCAGGCCCTGCTGCTGCTCGAGCAGTACCTCGACTACAAACGCCAACTGGTTCTGCTCGAACGCGACCTGCCGCAGATGGCCGACCTGCAGGCCCTGCGCCAACGCGAGGCGGCGGTACAGGCCTTGCGTGCGCGGATCTTCGACAGCCAGACCCACCTGGCCTTCTTTGCCCGCGAGGAAGCCTACAACCAGTTCAGCCTGCAGCGCCTGGCGATCGTCCACGACAGCCGCCTCGACGATGCCGCCAAGGCCGCCGCGGTCGACCAGTTGCGCAATAGCCTGCCGGCCGAGATGCAGGACAGCGTATTGCCGCAACTGCAGAACCAGCTGCGCCAGCAAACCGTCCAGTTACAGGCCGCCGGAGCCAGTGCGGGCCAGATCCGCCAGTTGCGCCAGCAACTGGTTGGGGCCGAGGCCACCGAACGCCTCGAAGCCCTCGACCAACAGCGCCTCGGCTGGAGTCAGCGGATCGAGCAGTACCGCCAGGCCAAAGCCGCCCTCCAGGCCAACCAGGGCCTGAGCGCGAGCGAGCGCAGCGCGGCGATTGCCCAGTTGGCCGCAGACAACTTCGACGAACGCGAGCGCCTGCGCCTGGACGCCGCCGAGCAACTGGCAGCCTCCAGAAGCACCGCCAGCACGCCCTGAAACCACTCGATACAAAATCTGCAGCCAGCCCTGGTGCGCACAGCGCACCCTACGAAATCAGGCACCTTCACACTCAAGCGCCGGTGCCTGAACGCAACACAGTGACTTTTGGGGCGCACGGCCTGGGCGGCCGCACCTCTACCCATTACGGGCGCTACAAGCAGTGTCACGCGCCCCAGGCACCCCATACGACAGGTAATTGATGAACAAAAAATGCCGCTCACCCGGCCTGGGTGAGCGGCATTGGTGTAGCTGAGAGGGCTGGTTAGCCGGCGATGCGCTTGTCCAGGGACAGCTTGCCCGCGCCTTCAAGCATCACGGCCAGGCTGATCGCCAGCAGGGCCAGGGCAAACTCGTAACCGTTGTTGCTCATAAAGAAGCCATTGGCCAGGTGCACGGTAAAGATCGCCACCAGCATGGTGACCGCCAATACCGCCGCTGCAGGGCGTGCGAGCAGCCCGACGATCAGTGCCAGGCCGCCGAAGAACTCGGCACTGCCCGCCATCAAGGCCATCAGGTAACCCGGAGCCAGGCCGATGCTTTCCATCCACTGGCCAACGCCTTCCAGGCCGTAGCCGCCAAACCAGCCGAACAGCTTCTGCGCGCCATGGGCGGCAAAGGTCAGGCCGGCAATAATGCGCAAAACGGTCAGGCCATAGCCTGCTTGGGTGCTTGCCAGGGATTTGATCAGGGCGTTCATATGCAGCGGTCCTTGTATGGGGGAAGTGATGGAGCAGAGATTAGATTAATTAACAGATAATAAAAGCCGATTAAATCGCTAAAACGCATCAAATTAATGAATTAATCATCTATCCGACTTTCACCCTCAGGGTTCCAGCAGATAGCGCTCTCGCTCATAAGCAAGGTAGTACTTGTTGACGCTGTTGACATAACTGACCACCCCCATGCCCAGCTGCTCCATGGCCACCCGCTCGACCTGGAAGAACCACTGGTTGGGATTCAGGCCGCGCCGCCGGGCTTCGGCGCGCAGGCTCTGCACCCGCTGCGGACCCAGGTTGTAGCCGGCCAGGACGAATGCCATGCGCTCGCGCTCGTTGAGCTGGGGGCTGCTGAAGAAGTTGCGCCGGATCGAGGCCAGGTACTTGCTAGCGGCCTGCACATTGTTATCCAGCACGCCGATATTGCCGACCCCGACACTGCGGGCCGCCGCCGGGGTGATCTGCATCAGCCCGGTGGCACCGCCGGCACCGCGCGCCGCCGGATTGAGGGTCGATTCCTTGAACGCCAGCGCCGCCAGCGCCAGCCAGTCGAAATCATGCTGCGCGGCATAGCGCTGCAACACCGGCCGAACCTTCTCCAGACGCTGGCGCTCGAGACGCCCCAGGGGATACTGCACCCGGTACAGGCGGCGATAGACCCGCTGAAAGGCGGCGTCCTGATCCGAGGGGTCACGGTAGCCCTTGAGAAAGGCATCGAGGCTGGCACCCAGCATGGTGGCTTCGCGGCGCAGGTACCAGCGCATGTCGCCATCGCTGGCCAGGACCAGCTGGGTGTCCAGGCGCAGCTTGGGCATCACCTTGGCCCAGCGCTGGGCGATGGGCAGCTCTACCGCGGTCATGCTGAAGATTCCCGCCTGGACCATTTCCAGCACATCCTCGACGGCCAGGCTGGGGTCGACCCACTCCACCGCCACTGGCGAGCGCTGGCTGGCGATCAGGCGCTGGTTGAGCTTGCGTATCGCCTCACCCGCCACGCTGCCGGCCGGTAGTGCCAGGCTCCGCCCGGACATCTGCTCCAGGCTCTGATAGCGTCGGTCGCCCTGGCGCGCCACGATGATCAGCGGCACCTTGCTGCGCAATGCAACGCTGGCCCTGAGGCTGCCACCCGGGGGCTTGTTGAGCAGCTCGCCCGGAGCGACCAGATCGCCTTCGCCGCGCTGCAGCGCGCCCAGCAGCTGGTCCTTGGCCCGGGGAATCAGCTTGAGCCTGAGCTTCTTGCCATCCGCGGCATTGCGATTGAGGTACTGCTCGAAGGCACGCAGGCGTTGATATTCGACGCCGATGCTCTGCCCCTTGACCGCTCCGGAACTGTTGCGGCTCTGGTTGACCAGCACCCTCAGCTCACCGCTGCTGCGAATGCTCGCCAGGTCCCGTACCGCACTGGCCGGCGTGCTCTGCAGGGGGCCGGCCACGCGCGCCACTGCGGCCCAGGGCAGCAGTAACAGACAGAGCATAAGCACGGCTCGGGACATCGAGACTCCAGGGCAAGGTCAGCCAATCGATAAAACGATCACTAAGAGTGCGGTGGTAGTGGCAGGTTCCCGACGCGTGCGGGGCGCGGAGGTTGGCACAGACGCCCTGCCGATGCCAGCCCATGCTGGCGTAAAGGATTAACTAGAAGAGCTAACTAACTGTAATTTATGGATTTATTTTCGACTAAAAAGCTCTGCTATGCTGCTCGATCAAATCAACAGGTAGCACCATGCAACTCATCGACATCGGCGTCAATCTGACTCACCCAAGCTTTGCCGAGCAACGCGAAGCCCTGCTCGCCCGTGCCTACGCCGCGGGCGTCACCCAAATGCTGGTCATCGGCACCAGTCTGGCGGAAAGCCAACAGGCCCTGGAGCTCTGCCTGCAGCTCGATAGCGAGGGCCAGCAGCTGTTCAGCACCGCCGGCGTCCACCCCCACGATGCCAGCAGCTGGAACCATGACAGCCACAGCCAGCTCAAGGCCCTGTTGAGTGAGCCGCGGGTACGCGCGGTGGGCGAATGCGGCCTGGACTTCAACCGCGACTTCTCGCCACGGCCGCAGCAGGAACATGCCCTCGAGCAGCAACTGGCCCTGGCCGCGGAGCTGCGCCTGCCGGTGTTTCTCCATGAGCGCGATGCCGATGAGCGCCTGCTGGCGATTCTGCGCGAGTACCGCGACCATCTGCCGGCCGCCGTGGTGCACTGCTTTACCGGGGAGAAACGGGCGCTGTTCAACTACCTCGACCTGGACCTGCATATCGGCATCACCGGCTGGATCTGCGATGAGCGCCGCGGCACCCACCTGCATGCGCTGGTCAGGGAGATCCCCGTGGGCCGCCTGATGCTGGAAAGTGACTCGCCCTTTCTGCTGCCGCGCAGCCTGCGGCCCAAGCCGAAGAGCGGGCGCAACGAGCCGGCCCTGCTGCTTGAAGTATTGCGCGAGGTGGCCCTGCATCGCGGCGAGAGCGAGGCCGAGCTGGCGGCGCACACCAGTGCCTGTGCCCGGGCCTTTTTCGACCTGCCGTTGCTGACGGACCCTAAAGTCTTGGCCTGACGCGTCGCTATAGCGAGTGACGGTCCCGTTGATGGAGATCAACGGGGGCGCAACGGCCCGAACCGATAATGCGGCACTTTGCCATCCCCCACTCTCGCCACCGACAGAAGAAATCACCATGGGCAACTGGGTTAGCGATCTCTCCCTCAAGTACAAATTCTGGGCCGTCAACGCGGTGGCCTTTCTCACCACCCTGCTGCTGGTGCTCTATGCCGTGCACCTGGAACAGCAGGTGCGCGTCGAGCAGGCCAGGCAGGGCGCGCAGCAGCAGGCCCAGTTCCTCAGCCAGTGGCCCGCGGAGCAGGCGCTGCCCAAAGCCGCCAACCTGCTGAGCTTTACCCAGGACTCGCCGCCCCGTCTGGCCAACAACCAGGGGGCGCTGCTAAGCCGGGCCCGCGGCTGGGTCGAGCTCGATGCAGCTTCTGTGACCGGCAGCGACGACCTGATCGGTGCCGAGGTGATCGAGCGCGCCGACGGCCAGCGTCTCGCCGTCCTGGCCCATGCTCCGAGCCTGATCCAGCTGTTGTTCGAGCGTGCCCCCGGCTACGCCCTGGTGGTCGCCCTGCTGATGCTGATTCTGCTGGGTGCATCGCAGTTGCTGATCCGCTTTCTGCTGAGCCACCTCAACACCCTCAAGGACGTGATGCTGCAGGTGGAGCGCAGTGGTGACCTGAGCGCCCGCGTGCCCCTCGAAAGCCGCGACGAAGTTGGCCAGATGGCCAGTGCCTTCAACGCCATGCAGGCCGGCTATCAGCGCATTGTCGGCATCGTCGCGCAGTCCGCCGCGAGTCTGGATGAAGGCTCCGAACGCCTCGCCGTGAGCATGCGCGAAGTGCGCCAGGGCATGCTCGCGCAGCAGAGCGAAACCGAACAGGCGGCCACCGCGATCAATGAAATGTCGGCCACCGTGCACCATATCGCGCAACACACCGCCGACACCCGCGACCAGTCGAAAACCGCCGAACAGCTGGCCCGCAGCGGTCAGCAGGTGGTCAACAAGGTCGCCCTGTCGATCGCCGGGCTATCCAGCGGCGTGCAACAGACCGCACAGATGATCGAGCAGCTGGCCGCCGACAGCCAGAAGATCAGCGGCGTGGTCAGCGAGATTCACGGCATCGCCGAGCAGACCAACCTGCTGGCCCTGAACGCCGCCATCGAAGCGGCCCGGGCCGGGGAAATGGGCCGCGGCTTCGCCGTGGTGGCCGACGAGGTGCGCAACCTGGCCAAGCGCGTGCAGGACTCCACCGACGAGATCACCCAGATGATCAACACCCTGCAGAGCGGCACCCGCGATGCCGTGGAGTTTATGCAGGACAGCTCGATCAAGGCCGACGAATGCGTCAAGCAGGCCGATGAAGCCGGTCAGGCCCTGACCGCCATCACCGGTTCGGTAGCGCATATGCGCGAGAGCAATACCCAGATTGCCGTGGCGGCCGAGCAGCAGAGCCAGGTTGCCGAGGAAATGAACCGCGCGGTAATCCGCATCCGCGACGTGACCGAACTGACCGTGGGCCAGACCGGCCAATCCGCCGCCACCAGCAGCGAACTGGCTGGCCTGGCCGGGGAGCTGAACAAGGCGATTCGCCAGCTCAGGCTCTAAACCCGTGCGCGCCCGCCTATTGAGAAGGCGTGGTGCGCACGGCGCACCCTACATCAGTCAATCATCAAGGCGGCTTAACCAAAGACCGCCACGGTCTGCCGGCTGATCGCCAGCAACTCGCCCTCGGCGGTCCACAGCGCCGCCGCCACATGGCCGTAGCCGTCGCGGGCATGTTCGATCTGCGCCCGGTACAGGCACCAGTCGAGGGTGGTCAGGTCTGCCACCGGCTGGACGAACTCGATGGTCCAGGTCAGCGAACTGCCCGGTGCCGGCGCACTCAGGTGTGGCAGCACGGCTGGCGGCCAGGCATCCACCAGCGCCAGCAGGTGAGCCTCGCTGACCGCCTGCGCCTCGCTCTCGCCGCGCAGGCGCACCCAGCCGCCCATTTCCCGCGAACTGTTATTGGTGAACGGCATACCGCCAAAGGCCCAGCGCATCGCCAGAAAGCGAGTGAACTCCGGGGTGACCTTGGCGATATAGGGCAGCTCCTGGCAATCCTCCACCGCGCGGGCCTGGGGCGCGGGTTCGGCCGCCACCTGGATACGCGAATCGCGGCCGCTGCCGAAACTGCCCTGGATCAGGGTCACCACCTGGCCGTTCTGCACCGCGCGGCCCAGCACCTGGCTGACCGCCTTGCCTTCGCGCAGCACTTCGACCTCGAAGCTCACCGGCACATCCGGCTCGGCCGGGCCGACAAAGGTAATGGCCAGGGAACGCGGCGGCCGCCCAGGCGCAACCCGGGCGCGCATGGCCTCATAGACCATGGCCGCCATCAGCCCGCCAAAACTGGCCCGGCCCTGGCCCCAGGTAGCAGGGATCACCACGGCTTGCGGGCACTGACGCACCGCCTGGAGTAACTCGGAAAAAACCATAACCACCTCGGCATCGAATACCCGGGTGATCTTAGGGCAAAGGCGGCCATGGATGACACGACATTTCGGTCAAACCAGACGAAGGTTTAACGACTTTTCAGCCAGATCTGTCGTGGTTACGCGCAAACTCGCTTGCCAATGCCTGCAAGGCCAGATCGGCTTGCTGCTCGCCACGCTGCAGCGCCGCGCGCCAGGCGGGCACGCACGGCTGCAAATCCGCCTCGGCTTCGGCGCGCAGCAGCCACTGCCAGTGGTCGTGCCAGTCGCCCAGCGCCGACTGCGCCTGTTTAAGCTGCTGGCGGGCGCGCCCGGGCAACTCGGCCAATTGCGGATAGGCCTCGGCGGCGTAGCGCAGGCGCTTGACCAGCAAGCGCAGACGATGACGGTCATGGGCGGGATCAAGCAGGGCCTGCGCCAGACGTTTGCGATCCTTGCGCAGGCGCTTTCGAATCAGCTTGTCCAGGCCATGTAGTTGCCCGCTACTGGCTGCCTCGCGCCACTGCTGCGGCCAGACATCCAGGGCGCGCAGCAACTGGGCCAGTGGCGCGCTGGCCAGCAGCTCGGCATAGCCCTGCTCCAGCCGCGGCTGACGCAACTGCACGGCGCTATCAAGCCCCTGCTGCCGCAGATAAGCCTGCAACACCTCGAGATCGCGTAGCGGGCCGGTCAGGCGGCCCAGCTGCGCCGCGCGCTGCTGCAGATCCGCACAGGCCGCGATAGAGGAAAGCGGGCGCAGCAGACTGCGCAGCTGACGCAAGGCGATGCGCAGATCATGCAGCGCCTCATTATCGGTTGCCGCCACGAGCCGTTCACGGCAGGCGAACAGCCTGACCTGTATGCGCAGTACGTGTTGCTGTACTTCGTCGACCAAGCCGTGCATCGCATCACTCCTGTGAAATCGCCCCAGCATATGCCCTCATTGACCGGCCGCAAGTGGCCAATGGTCGCTAGGGCTGCACACGCGTCAAACGCCAGGGCAAGGCGCGCCGCAGGGTTTTCAGGTGGCCGCGCAGCTGCGCCAGCGAATGCGCTTGACCGGCATAGCGCTGCGCCTCGAAGGCCGCGGCAAACGCGTCTATGGCCTGGGCCTGGGCGGGCAAGGCCTGGGCGGCGCGCTCGGCATAGGCGCGCGGGCCTTCCCCCGGCAGACGGCTGAGGCCGTGGCGCGCCAGCAATCGTTCGAAACGGCGGAAGATGCGCCGCTGCACATCCCGCTCCCGCTGCCAGGGCTTGAATAGCCAGAGCGCCAGCAGGCCGAGCAGCAGCGCACCACCGCCGACCAGGCTCAGCGCCAGGCTTTGCCCATCGATACGGCCCAGCCAGCGCTGCAGAAAGGCCAGCTGCTGCGCACTCTGATAGCCCAACACCCACCGCTGCCAGCCGTAATTGAGGTTGTCCCAGCCCATGCGCAGCTGGTTCAGCCAACTCAGCTGGCGATAGCGCAGCGGCGACAGCGGCGAGCCCTCGAGAAAGCTCTGCTCCCCGGCCAGGGCCTCTTCCAGGCCCATTTCGATACGCTCCGGAGCCACCTGAAAGGTTGGATCGACGCTGACCCAGCCGCGCCCCGCCTGCCAGTATTCGACCCAGGCATGGGCATCGAACTGGCGCACCTGCACGTAGTTGCCCGCCGGGTTGTACTCGCCGCCCTGATAACCGGCCACCACCCGCGCCGGAATCCCCGCCGCGCGCAACACAAAGGTCATGGCCCCGGCGTAATGGGCGCAGAAGCCGCTGCGCGTGTCGAACAGGAAGTCGTCGATATTGTTCTGCCCCAGCGGCGGCGGCCGCAGGGTGTAGTGAAACGGTTCGCGGTTGAAATGCTCGAGCAGGGCCTGCACCAGCTGCTCGGGCTGAGCATGCTGGCGCTTGAGCTCGGCCGCCCAGGCGCGACTGCGCGGCTCGCCCTGCTCCGGCAGCTGCAGGGTGCGATTGAGGCCGCCGGCCACCTGTTCCGGTTCGCGCAGCGCCTCGGGCCAGGAGCTCACCTGATAGATCAGCGAGCGCTCCACCGGCAAACGCCGCTGCAGGCGAAAATCACTCATCTGCCGGGTCTGTTCCAGGCCGGTTTCGGCCACGTCCAGGGCAAACAGCCAGCGCTGCGAGCTGGGCTGCATCACCACGCTGTAGCTTAGGGCCTCGCCGCGCTTGCTCCAGCTTGGCGCGGCAGCCTGCTGGGTAAAGCTGGACTGCGACCAGCGCCGACCGTCGAAGTGCTCCAGGGTCAGGGCGCGCCAATAGAGCTCGCTGCGCTCCGGGGTGGGGCCGGCGAAACTGGCGCGGAAGGCCAGCTCCGGCGACCGGCTCAACTCGGCGATATCCGCCGGGGTCATGCTGTCGGCCAGGCCGCTGACGCTCTTGTCGCTGGGCACCGGCAATGCCCACAGTGGACCCAGGCGCGGAAAGAACACGAACAACAACAGCATCAGCGGCAACGCCTGCAACAGCAAGCCGCCGGCCAGGCGCAGGGTGGGCCAGGGCTGGGTGGCCAGGCTGCTCTGCTGCAGACCGATCATCGCGGCCAGCAAGGCGGTAACCGGCAGCAGGCTGAACAGCGCCATCAGCATGCTGTCGTCGAACAGGTAGGCGGTAACCACGGTAAAGAAGCCGAGAAAGATCAGCACCAGGGCATCGCGCCGCGTGCGCATTTCCACCAGTTTGAGGACAAAGGCGGCAATCAGCAGCACCACCCCGGCGTCCAGACCGATCAGGCTGCCGCGGGACATCAATACTCCCAGCACCGCCGCCAGCATCAGCCCGGCCTTGGCCCAGCCATTGGGGTAGCCGGCGCGCATGCGGAAGATCTGGATGCGCCAGCCGGCGCAGCCCAGCCACAGGGCCACGATCCAGAGCGGCAGATGGCCAAGATGGGGAAGGATGACCAGCACCTGGGCCACCAGCAGCCAGGTCAGGCTGATCCGCGGAATACCGCCGCCCCGACTCATGCCGGCTCACCGAACAGCGCCAGGGCGCGCAGGCAAGCCTCGCGGTGCTGCTCGCCGCTGTCGGCGGCCAGCATGCAGCCCGGCAGGCTCAGGGCAAAGGGCTGCTGCCGTGCGGACAACTGCAGCACCCAATGGCAGAGCAGCGACAGCCGCGCCTCGACATCGCCGCCCAGGGCGGTGAAATCCAGCAGCGGATCGCGGCCGCTGAGGGAAGCGAAGTCCTTGACCAGCAAACCCTGGCCACGGGAATAGGCCTTCCAGTGCAGGCGGCGTTTGGAGTCGCCTGGCTGGTAAGTCTTCAGGCCCTGGTAGTCGTCCACACCCTGGCCATGGGCGCGGCTGCCCTCCTCCTGATCCTCGCTGGCTCCGGCCGCCAGCGGCAGATCGCCTTCGATGGGGCGCGGGTAGACCAATAACGCCAGGTCCAGATCGACCCAGCTCCAGGCCACCAGAATCCCCAGCGGAAAGCGGCTCTCCACCCGCAGCCGCCCTGGGCGCAACCAGCCGCGACGCAGCGCCGGCAGGCTCAACTGGCATTCGCTGAGGCCCAGGGCGGCGACATCCAGGGTCTGCAGTTCGGCCGGCGGCCAGCCCAGGCTGACCGCCTGATGGGCCCGCGCACTGCTCTCCAGGCGCACGCGGAAGCTGGCATGTTCGCCGACAAACACCGCCGGCGCGCTGCCCGCCTTGAGGATCAGACCAGCCAGGTTGCGGTAGGTATGCAGAATCGCCACCACGAACACCGCGGCGAGCATAAAGGTCAGGCCATAGGCCAGGCTGTTCTGGTAATTGATCGCGGCCAGCAGCATCAACACCAGCGCCAGGAGAAAAGCGCCGCCGACCAGGCTGGGGATGATAAAGATTCGCCGCTGGTTCAGGCGCACGCTGGCGGCCGCCGGAATGCGCCGGGCCAGCCAGCGCTGCCAGTGGGGTTTGAGCAGACCGCTCAAAGCGCCGGCACCTCACGCAGCAGCCATTGCACCAGGCTGCCGCCGCCATGGCCGGCAGGGTCGGCGCGCTCGCGCAAACGGTGACCGACCACCGAGGGCAACACCGCCTGGACATCTTCTGGGATCACATAGTCGCGCCCGGCGAGGAAGGCCCAGGCCCGCGCTGCCGCCAGCAGGGCCAGGCTGGCCCGCGGCGACAGGCCCCAGGCGAACTGCGGCTGGCTGCGGGTGGCCTCGACCAGACGCAGCACATAATCGACCAAAGCATCGCTGGCGCGCACCTTGGGCACTTCGGCCTGGATCAGGGCCAGCTCGCGATGATCGAGAATCGGCTCCAGGCGCGGCAACAGTGAGCGCCGCGAATCGCCCAGCAACAGCGCCTTCTCCGCCGCCTTGCCCGGATAACCCAGGGACAGGCGCATCAGAAAACGATCCAGCTGCGACTCGGGCAAGGCGAAGGTGCCGCCCTGGCTCACCGGGTTCTGCGTGGCGATCACGAAGAAGGGCTCGGGCAGCGGCCGAGTCGCGCCCTCGATGGTCACCTGGCCCTCCTCCATGGCTTCGAGCAGCGCACTCTGGCTCTTCGGCGTGGCCCGGTTGATCTCGTCGGCCAGCACCAGCTCGGCGAAGATCGGCCCCGGATGAAAGACGAACTGCCCGGTGTCCTTGTCGAACACCGAAGTGCCGAGAATATCTCCGGGGAGCAGATCGGAGGTGAACTGGATACGCTGAAAGCTCAGGCCCAGCACCCGCGCCAGGGCCTGGCTGAGGGTGGTTTTGCCCATGCCGGGCAGGTCCTCGATCAGCAGGTGGCCCTCGGCCAACAGACAGGTCAGGGCCAGTCGCACCTGCGCCTCCTTGCCCAGCAATACCTGGTTGACCGCCTGCAGCACTGCTTCCAATTGGGTGCGCATCTATCACTCCTTCCAGTTCGAGATCGGATGCTACTGCGCCGCGCAGTCACGGCATAGCCGCTGGAAATCTTTACTGACGAACTTGTGAGCCCTGTATTGATCCAGGCCACTTCCCAGCCTGCCGGGTTGTGTAGGCTGGGGGTTGGACAATTCTGGAGCAGCGTATGCAAGCCCCATCGGCCAATGACTGGCACGCCCAACCCGCGCAACACAGCCTGGACCAGCTCGCCAGCTCCGAGCAGGGCCTGAGCAGCACCGAGGCCGAACAGCGCCTGAGCCGCCACGGCCCCAACCAGCTGCCCCGCCAGCGCGCGGCCGGCCCGCTGCGCCGCTTCGCCCAACAGTTTCATAACACCCTGATCTATGTGCTGCTGGGGGCCAGCCTGGTCACCCTGGTGCTCGGCCAATGGCTGGACAGCGCGGTGATCTTCGCCGTGGTGCTGATCAACGCCACCGTCGGCTTTGTCCAGGAGGGCAAGGCGCAACAGGCCATGCAGGCGATCCAGCGGATGCTCAGCCTGGACAGCCGAGTGCGCCGCGACGGCACTGTCCACAGCATCCCCGCCGAACAGCTGGTACCCGGTGACCTGGTGCTGCTGGAGGCCGGCGACCGCGTGCCCGCCGACCTGCGCCTGCTCGACACCCGTGACCTGCGCATCGACGAGGCCGCCCTGACCGGCGAATCCCTGCCGGTGGACAAGGGCCGCGCCGCGGTGGATCACGCTGCCAGCCTGGGCGACAGAATCTGCATGGCCTACTCCGGCACCCTGGTCAGCGCCGGCAGCGGCAGCGGCGTGGTGGTGGCCACCGCCGGGCACACCGAGCTGGGCAAGATCAGCCATATGCTCGGTGCGGTGGTCAGCCTGCAAACGCCTCTGCTGGCGGATATGGCGCGCTTTGCCCGGCACCTGACCTTGCTGATCCTCGGCCTGTCTCTGCTTACCTTCGCCTTCGGCGTGCTGCTGCGCGGTTACAGCCCCGAGGCGATGCTGATGGCCGCCGTCGGCCTGGCCGTCGCCGCTATTCCCGAAGGCCTGCCGGCGGTGCTGACGATCATTCTCGCCCTGGGCGTGCAGCGCATGGCCAAACGCCGGGCGATCATCCGCCATCTGCCGGCGGTGGAAAGCCTCGGTGCGGTCACAGTGATCTGTTCGGACAAGACCGGCACCCTGACCCGCAACGAAATGACCGTGCAGCAGGTGTTTACCGCCGCCCACCACTACAGCGTCGACGGCGTCGGCTATGCGCCCCAGGGCAGCATTCACTGCGATGACGGCCAGCTCTGCCAGCTGGACGCCGCCGATGACCTGCGCGAACTGGCCCGCGCCGGCCTGCTGGCCAATAACGCCAGCCTACGCAGCAGCGAGCAGGGCTGGAGCATAACCGGCGACCCCACCGAAGCCGCCCTGCTGACCCTGGCCGGCAAGGTCGGCCTGGAGCTGCAGCATGAAGCGCGCAACCTGCCGCAAGTCGACGCCATCCCCTTCAGCTCCGAACAGCGCTGCACCGCCAGCCTGCACCATGACCACGCCCACCACGGCCTGATCTATATGATCGGCGCTCCCGAGCGCCTGCTCGAAGCCTGTAACCGCCAGTGGCGCGACGGCCGCCCCGAACCGCTGAACCCACGCCACTGGCATCAGGCGCTGGACAGTGGTGCCAGCCAGGGCCTGCGCATGCTCGGCCTGGCCATCCGCCCGCTGGGCCAGCCGCAGCAGAGCCTCGATTACCAGGACCTCGACGGCGACTACGTGCTGCTCGGCCTGGTCGGCATGCTTGACCCGCCCCGCGAGGAAGCCATTGCCGCCATCGCCGAGTGCCACAATGCCGGCATCGCGGTAAAGATGATCACCGGCGACCATGTCGGCACCGCCAGCGCGATTGCCGCGCGTCTGGGCCTGAAGGGCACAACGGCCCTGACCGGGGCCGAGCTGGACCAGCTCGACGATGCCGAACTGGACCGGCGGCTGGCCGACACCAGTGTCTTTGCCCGCACCAGCCCGGCGCACAAGCTGCGTCTGGTTGAGCGCCTGCAGGCCGGCGGTGCGCGGGTGGCCATGACCGGCGACGGGGTCAACGATGCGCCGGCGCTGAAACGCGCCGACATCGGCGTGGCCATGGGCATCAAGGGCACCGAGGCGGCCAAGGAGGCGGCGCAGATGGTGCTGGCCGACGACAACTTTGCCACCATCACCCACGCCATTGAAGAAGGCCGGGTGGTCTACGACAACCTGAAAAAATCCATTCTGTTTATCCTCCCCACCAATGGCGGGCAGTCCATGACCCTGCTGGCCGCCATCGCCCTGGGCATGACCCTGCCGATCACCCCGCTGCAGATTCTCTGGGTCAATATGATCAGCGCCGTGACCCTGGCCCTGGCCCTGGCATTCGAGCCCGCCGAAGACGACCTGATGCGCCGCCCGGCACGGGATCCGGCGGCCCCGCTGCTCAGTGCGCAACTGCTCTGGCGCGTGCTGTTTATCGCCGTGCTGATGACCCTGGCCAGCGTCGGCCTGTTTCACCTGACCCAGCAACAGGGCTGGAGCCTGGAAGCCAGCCGTACCCTGGCGGTCAACGCGATCATCGCCTGCGAAGTGGGCTACCTGTTCAGCAGCCGCCGCCTGGAGGGCCCGGCATGCTTTGGCTGGCGCGATAACCCGATGATCTGGAGCATGGTCCTGCTGATTGTCGCCCTGCAGCTGCTGTTCAGCTACGCGCCGGCCTTGCAGGGCCTGTTCGCCACCAGCGCCCTGCCCCTGGCAGCCTGGGGTCTGTGTCTGCTGCTGGCGGCGGCGGTATGCGCGCTGGTGGAGCTGGAGAAGTACCTGTTACGCCGGTTCAAGGCCCGCTAGCAGCGCCGCGCAACGGCCGCGCAGGTCGCAGGCGGTTTTACAAGCGAAAGTGCCCGGCCATGTCCTGCAGCTCACGGCCCAGGTCGGCCAGTTGAATGCTGGAATTGGCGGACTCATCCATGGCCAGGGCGGACTGGTCGGCGATATCGCGAATCGAGGTGACGCTGCGGCTGATCTCCTCCGCCACCGCCGTCTGCTGTTCGGCCGCGGCGGCAATCTGCTGGTTCATCTCGAAGATCTGACTGACCGCAATGGCGATTTCCGCCAACGCCCCTTCGGTCTGGTTGGCATCCTGTACGGTCTGCGTCACCAGCACGCCACTCTGGCGCATATCCTCCACCGAACGGCGGGTGCCCTCACGCAGGGTGGCGATCAGCCCTTCGATTTCCGTGGTGGACTGCTGGGTGCG
>CAZOEC010000097.1:0-18019 GCA_964578635.1 uncultured Pseudomonas sp. | reverse complement strand
GGCCGCCAGCCCCGACGATGCGGCGCTGATGGGCGCGGCCGGGTTGCTGCTGCTGGTGGTGTTCGGCCTCAAGGCGGCGTTCCTGCCGATGTACTTCTGGTTGCCGCGGGCCTATGCCGCGGCCAGTGCGCCGGTGGCGGCGCTGTTCGCGATCATGACCAAGATCGGTCTGTACTCGATCATGCGCGTGTATATCCTGATCTACGGCGAACAGGCCGGTAGCATCGCCAATCTGGCCGCCGACTGGCTCTGGCCGCTGGCCCTGCTGACGATAGTCTGCGGCGTGCTCGGCGCGCTGGCGGCGGTGACCCTGCAGGGGCTGCTGGCCTATCTGGTGGTGGTCTCGGTGGGTACCCTGCTGGCGGGTATTGCCTTGGGCACCCCCGAGGCCCTGAGCGCGGCGCTGTTCTATCTGGTGCACAGCACCTGGATCACCGGCGCTCTGTTTCTCATCGTCGACCTGATCAGCCGCCAGCGCGGCGAGAAGGCCGGCAGGCTGATACAGGGCCCGGCCTTGCTGCAACCGCTAAGGCTTAGCGCGCTGTTCTTTATCGGGGCCATTGCCATTGCCGGCCTGCCGCCATTTTCCGGCTTTCTCGGCAAACTGCTGCTGCTGCGCGCGGTGGAGCCTGGGCTGCAGGCGCTGCTGTTATGGCCGGTGCTGCTGCTCGGCGGTCTGCTGACCCTGGTAGCCCTGAGCCGCGCCGGCAGCACGGTGCTCTGGCGCACCGGGCGGGATGTGCTGGGCAGTGCCGAAGGCGATAGCGGGCGCACATTGGCTGCCGCCGGTCTGCTGCTGATGGTCGTGCTGTTGCTGCCCTTTGCCGCGCCGCTGCTGAGCTATATGGATGCCACGGCGGCGCAGCTGTTCGACCTTGGCCCCTATATGCAACTGGTCTCCGCAGGAGAGCCATCATGATCACGGCGTTTACCAATCGCTGGCTGCCGCAGCCGCTGCTCAGCCTGTTTCTGCTGGCCATCTGGCTGCTGCTGATGAACGACCTCGGTCTCGGGCACTGGCTGCTCGGAGCCTTGCTCGGCTGGGCGATTCCGCAGCTGACCCAGGTGTTCTGGGTGCGTCCGCCACGGCTGTACAAGCCGGTCAAGCTGTGTCTGTTCTTCCTGCGCATTCTCGGCGATATCGTCTTCGCCAACCTGCAGGTGGCCAAGCTGATCCTCGGTTCCAGCGCCAAACTGCGTCCGGCCTTTGTCGAGGTGCCGGTGGAACTGGAAGACGACCTGGCGCTGACCATGCTCGCCAGCATTGTCTCCCTGACCCCCGGCACCGTTTCCGCCGACCTCAGCGACGACCGCAAGACCCTGTTGGTGCACGGCCTGGATGTGGCCGACGAAGCCGAGCTGATCGCGCAGATCAAGCAACGTTACGAGGCTCCCCTGAAGGAGGTGTTCACATGCTCTACTACGTGATTCCCCTGTGCCTGGCGATCATGACGGCAGCCCTGGTGCTGACCCTGCTGCGCCTGATCAAGGGCCCCGATCTGCCGGATCGGATCCTCGCCCTGGACACCCTGTATATCAACGCCATCGCTCTGATCGTGCTGTTCGGCATCTGGCTGGGTTCGGACCTGTATTTCGAGGCGGCGCTGCTGATCGCCGTCATGGGCTTTGTCGGTACCGTGGCGGTGGCCAAGTACTTGCTGCGCGGCGACATCATTGAGTGAGGTTGGCATGAATATTTGGCTTGAAGGCCTGGTGGCGATCAGTCTGCTGATCGGCAGCCTGTTCGCCCTGATTGGAGCCCTGGGGCTGTACCGGCTGCCGGATTTCTATATGCGCCTGCACGGTCCGACCAAGGCCACCACCCTCGGGGTAGGCGGCATGGTGGTGGCTTCGATGGTCTATTTCAGCAGCCAGGGCAATGGCATCAGCCTGCATGAACTGCTGATCACCCTGTTCCTGTTTATCACCGCCCCGGTCAGCGCCCATATGCTGGCCAAGGCCGCCCTGCAGCAGAAACTGCGCCTGAGCGACAAGACCAGCGGTCGGCCCTGGGACCAGTAGAGCGCCGTATCCGCTTTCCGTCGCCCGGGTGCAATCCGGGAGCGGCTGGCGCGGCGTACCCTTACCTGCCACACAGTTCGCGCGCCTGACTGTATCTGTCTGCCCCGGGCAAGCCCCTCTAGACTCCAGCTTTTAGACGGAGGTGGCGATGGCCGGGCAGGGCAGGGGTGTGGCGATGATCTGCCTGATGGTGGCCATGGCGCTGTGGGGCAGTTCCTTTATTGCCCTGAAAGTGGCCTTCGCCGAATTGCCGGCGATGTGGGTGATCTTCGGCCGTATGGCCCTGGGCAGCCTGGTGTTTCTGCTGGCCTGGCGCTGGCGCGGACGTATGCAGTATCGCCCCGGCGACTGGAAATACCTGCTCGGCCTGGCGGCCTGCGAACCCTGCCTGTATTTCCTGTTCGAGGCCCTGGCATTGCAGAACACCAGCGCCGCCCAGGCGGGCATGGTCACCGCGTTGCTGCCGCTGCTGGTGGCCATGGGGGCTTTTGTCTTTCTCAAGGAACGGGTGAGCCGCACCACCCTGGGCGGTTTTCTCCTCGCCGTCAGCGGTGCCCTGTGGCTGAGCCTGGCCGGCAGCGCCGATGAGCATGCGCCCAACCCCTTGCTGGGCAATTTCTACGAGTTGCTGGCCATGCTCTGCGCCACGGGCTACACCCTGCTGCTCAAGCACCTGTCGGCGCGTTATTCGCCCTTTCTGCTGACGGCCATGGTGGCCTTTGTCGGCACCCTGTTCTTTCTGCCTCTGGCCCTGCTGGCGGCACCGCTGCCGCAGACCGTCAGTCCGTTGGGCCTGGGCGCGGTGGCTTATCTGGGCGTGCTGGTGACCGTGGGGGCCTATGGGCTCTACAACTTTGGCGTCAGCCGCCTGCCGGCCAGCCAGGCCTCGGGCTTTACTAACCTGATACCGGTATTCACCCTGGTGTTCGCCATGCTTTTGCTCGGCGAGCGCCTGAACAGCATGCAGTTGTACGCCGCCCTGCTGGTGTTTGCCGGAGTGGCGCTGAGCCAATGGCGCAGCGCCGCGCCTCAGCCTGCGGGCGTACTGGATTGAGGAATTGAGATGAGCACAGCACGGCAATGGGCGCGCGAGGCGATCCGCATTATCGAGGCGGATTTTCAGCGCAGTGCCGATACCCACCTGATTCCCCTGCCGCTGCCGGGCTTGCCCGGCGTCGAGCTGTATTTCAAGGACGAATCCAGCCACCCCACCGGCAGCCTCAAGCATCGCCTGGCTCGCTCGCTGTTTCTCTATGCACTTTGCAATGGCTGGCTCAAGCCCGGGGCACCGGTGATCGAGGCGTCCAGCGGTTCCACGGCGATTTCCGAAGCCTATTTCGCCCGCTTGCTGGGCCTGCCCTTTATCGCGGTGATGCCGGCCAGCACCTCGAAGGAGAAGATCGCGCAGATCGCCTTCTACGGCGGCCAGAGCCATCTGGTACAGGACCCGACGCAGATCTACGCCGAATCTGAACGCCTGGCCCGCGAGAGCGGCGGCCACTTTATGGATCAGTTCACCTATGCCGAGCGCGCCACCGACTGGCGCGCCAACAACAATATCGCCGAGTCGATCTTCCAGCAGCTGCGCAGCGAGCGTTTCCCCGAGCCGAGCTGGCTGGTCTCCAGCCCCGGCACCGGCGGTACCCTGGCGACGCTGGGGCGCTATGTGCGCTACCGCCGCCACAGCACCCGGGTGCTCTGCGCCGATGCCGAGCGTTCGGTGTTCTTCGATTACTACCGCACGGGCGACGCCAGCCTGTGCCTGAACCATGGCTCGCGTATCGAAGGCATCGGCCGGCCACGGGTCGAGGCGTCCTTTCTGCCGTCGGTGATCGACGCCATGTGCAAGGTGCCGGATGCCTTGTCGTTGGCCGCCATGCATTACCTGGCGCAGCGTCTGGGCCGGAAAGTGGGCGGTTCCAGCGGGACCAATCTGATCGGCGCGTTACTGGTGGCGCAGCGTATGGTCGCGGCGGGGGACTCCGGTTCTGTGGTGGCGATTCTCTGCGATGGCGGCGAGCGCTATGCCGACACCTACTACGATCAGGCCTGGCTTAGCGCCCAGGGTTTTGACCTGACTGGGTTAATCGCAGCGGTAGCGGATTGCGCCGAGCGCGGCGGCACCTTGCCGGCTGACTTGCCCACGGCCGGGCTGTAGATGGATAACCTGTGGATTCGCCAGGCTCTGGCTGCCGATATCGACAACCTCTGCGTGCTGATTTTCGAGCATGGGCCGAATCCCTGGAATCATTTGCCTCCTGCCGAGGTGACGACCCATCTACAGCAGATTGCCGACGGCTCGGTGTCGGCATTGCTGGCCGAGCGCGGTGGTGAGCTGTTGGGGTTTGTCAGCTATCAACGCTCGCGGCATTTTGCCCGCTACCAACCGCCGACGCGGCGCGATCAAGAGCATGCCTATATCTGCGAGGCGGTCACTCATCGCGCAGTTGCCGGGCAAGGCCTGGGTTCACGTCTGCTCAAGCAGGTGGTTGTCGCCCTGGCCGAGCAGGGCGTGGCCGATATCTATATAGACCGCCACGAAGAAAACGCCGCCTCGGCCGGGATGATGCGCAAGGTGGGGTTTGTCGAGATCGAAACCTACGCCGATCCCGAGCGTCGCCCCAATGGCTCGCGGCGCACCACCGTCTGTTGTCTGCGTTTCGACGTTTAGTCGGCTGCTTGCTAGCCGCCGGGCAAGCCGTGCTGGTCTAGAGTCACTGCTGTGAGTGGGCGTACCCCGCGCCCCGAATGCAGCAGGAGAAATGCCATGGGAACGTTGCGCAGCTGCTTGCACATGCTGCTGTGGTCAGCAGTTTTAAGCGTACCGGCGCTGGCTGCCGATGATACGGCGGGGTCGAAGGATCATCCGCTGCTGTCACGCTACCCGAACTCGCATATCGTCGAGTACGAGCAGAACTACAACGCTGCGCAGTTCGCCACCGGCACTCAGGACGGCGTGCCACAGCGCCAGACCGTGGAAGGTGATGCCACACAGATTCGCTATTTCCACAACGCGGTAGATAACCAGCCGAGCCCGCTGCAGCTGCTGCGCAACTACCAGAACGCGATCAAGTCGATCGGCGGCGAAGTGATTTACGAGCGCCTGCCGCAGGATGGCGATGGCGGCGAAACCACGCTGAAGGTCACGACCGGTGGTAAGGAGGTGTGGGTGCGTCTCGAACCGGAAATTTTCAGTGCACCGACCCAGAGCTACAAGCTGGTGATCGTCGAAGTGGCGGCCATGCAGCAAGTAGTCAGCGCCAACCAGTTGCTCGATGAACTCAACCGCAACGGCTTTATCGCTCTGTATATCAACTTCGATACCGGCAAAGCCGAGCTCAAGGCCGATGGCCAGGCTACGGTGGCGGAGATTGTCAGCATGCTGAAAGCCGCGCCGGCTCTGCGCCTGGCCATCGAAGGCCATACCGATAGCCAGGGGCAAGCCGAGGCCAACAAGCTGTTGTCCGAACAGCGCGCGCAAAGCGTGATGAACGCCATAGTCGCCGCCGGTATCGAGGCGCAGCGGCTGACTGCAGCAGGTTTCGGCCAGGAACGGCCGGTGGCGGACAATCGCAGCGAGGAAAGGCGGGCGAAGAATCGTCGGGTCGAGTTGGTCAAGCTGTAGTCCGCACGCTGCCTGGGTGCAGGCAGCGTGCGGCTGGTTGCTTAGGCTGGTTCAGCAATACCCAGCATGTCGCGAATCAGCGCCTCGGCCACCCGAATACCATCGACCCCAGCGGAGAGAATGCCGCCGGCATAACCCGCGCCTTCGCCGGCCGGGTACAGTCCCCGAACGTTGAGGCTCTGCATATCCGCGCCACGAGTGATGCGCAGCGGCGAGGAGGTGCGGGTTTCGATGCCGGTCAGCACCGCGTCATGCAGATCGAAACCCTTGATCTGTTTGCCGAAGGCCGGCAGCGCTTCGCGGATCGCCTCGATGGCAAAGTCCGGCAGCGCCAGGGCCAGGTCGCCCAGTTTGATGCCTGGTTTATACGACGGCTCGACGCTGCCCAGTTCAGTGGACGGCTTGCCGGCGATAAAGTCGCCGACCAGTTGCCCGGGCGCTTCGTAGGTGCTGCCGCCGAGCAGGTAGGCCTGGGACTCCAGGCGCTCCTGCAGCTCAACGCCGGCCAGCGGGCCGCCCGGGTAATCCTGCTCCGGGGTGATGCCGACGACGATGCCGGCGTTGGCATTGCGCTCGTTGCGTGAGTACTGGCTCATGCCGTTGGTCACCACGCGGTTCGGCTCCGAGGTGGCGGCGACCACGGTGCCGCCTGGGCACATGCAGAAGCTGTAGACCGAGCGGCCGTTCTTGGCGTGGTGCACCAGTTTGTAATCCGCGGCACCGAGCTTGGGGTGGCCGGCGTATTTGCCCAGGCGCGCGCGGTCGATCAGGCCTTGCGGGTGCTCGATACGAAAGCCCACTGAGAACGGCTTGGCCTCCATAAAGACCTCGCGCTTGTGCAGCATGCGGAAGGTGTCACGCGAGCTGTGGCCCAGGGCCAGGATCACCTGGCGGCTGAGAATCTGCTCGCCACTGTCGAGCACCACGCCCTTGAGCTGGCCATCTTCGATCAGTACATCACTGACCCGCTGCTGGAAGCGCACTTCGCCGCCCAGGGCCTTGATCTCCTCGCGCATGGTGGCGACCACGCCGGTGAGGCGGAAGGTGCCGATATGTGGCTTGCTGACGTAGAGAATCTCGTCCGGCGCGCCGGCCTTGACGAACTCCTGCAGCACCTTGCGCCCCAGATGCTTGGGGTCTTTGATCTGGCTGTACAGCTTGCCGTCGGAGAAGGTGCCGGCACCGCCCTCGCCGAACTGCACGTT
Source organism: uncultured Pseudomonas sp. (assembly GCA_964578635.1). Lineage (GTDB taxonomy): Bacteria > Pseudomonadota > Gammaproteobacteria > Pseudomonadales > Pseudomonadaceae > Aquipseudomonas. Next base: position 11,167 of record CAZOEC010000097.1, on the reverse strand, counting down.
GGACTCGGGGTTGAGCACGTTCTTGCGCCACAGGCCCCAGGTGTCCTTGGTGCGCTGGCGCACTTCGGTGCCGCGTTCCAGCACGATGGGCTTGAGGCCGGCCTGGGCGAGGATCAGCGCGGCGAAGATGCCGCAGGGGCCGAAGCCGACCACCAGGGGCCGCTCTGCGAGGTTCTCGGGTGCCATGCCGACTGGTTTGTAGGCGGTGTCCGGGGTGACGCTGATATGCCGGTCATCACTGAACTTGGTCAGCTGCGCCGCTTCATCGCGCAGCTCGCAGTCGATGGTGTAGATAAAGTGCATCTCAGTGGATTTCTTGCGCGCATCGTAGCTGCGCTTGAACAGGCTGAAGTCGAGCAACTCGCTGTCTTCGATCCCCAGGCGCTGGACGATGGCCGGGCGCAGGGCCTCGTCGGGGTGGTCGAGGGGCAGCTTGAGTTCGGTGATGCGGAGCATGGGGCAATTCCAGAATCAGGGCCGGAGGCAACCCGGCAGCTTGTAAAGGCGGCGATTATAAACCTGTTCGGCCTACGGGCGGGATCTCAGGGATGGGTCCAGGCCAGCAGCACATCCAGCATGCGATTGGCGAAGGCCCATTCGTTGTCGTACCAGGCCAGCACCTTGACCAGGTCGCCCTGCACCCGGGTGTGGTTGAGGTCGACCACGCAGGACAGCGGATGGCCATTGAAGTCGCTGGATACCAGCGGCAGCTCGCTGCACTCCATCACTCCGGGCGGCAACTGTTGCGCCGCCTGTTGCAGGGCGGCATTGATCGCCTCGCGGCTGCTCGGGCGCTCGCAGGTGAAGGTCAGGTCGAGCAACGACACATTGGGCGTCGGCACCCGTACCGAGAGGCCGTCCAGGCGGCCGGCCAGTTCCGGCAGGACCAGGCCGATGGTCTTGGCCGCACCGGTGCTGGTGGGGATCATCGACAGCGCGGCGGCGCGGGCGCGGTAGAGGTCGCTGTGGGCCTTGTCCAGCAGGTTCTGGTCGTTGGTGTAGGCGTGGATGGTATTGACCAGACCCTGGCGAATGCCCGCCGCCCGATGTAGCGCCTGGGCCAGGGGAGCCAGGCAGTTGGTGGTGCAGGAGGCGTTGGAGACGATCTGCTGGCTGCCCAGCAGCTCATGGTTGACGCCATAGACCACGGTCAGGTCGGCGCTCTCCAATGGGTGGGAAAGCAGTACCCGGGGGCTGCCGGCGGTCAGGTGCTGCTCGACCTGGGCGCGTTTTTTCAGCTTGCCGGTGCACTCCAGCACCAGGTCGATGCCGTGCTGCTGCCAGGGCAGGTTGATCACCTCGCGTTCGCGCAGCAGCTGGATGGGCTGACCATTGATCAGCAACAGATCACCCTGCAGGTCGACCTGCCCGGCAAAGCGGCCGAAGGTGGAGTCGAAGCGGGTCAGGTGGGCGAGGGTGGCCGGGTCGCCGAGGTCGTTGATCGCGCAGAGGTGGATCTTCTGCTGCAGGTCACGCTCGAAGAGCGCGCGCACCAGGCAGCGGCCGATGCGTCCATATCCGTTGATGGCAATGCGCAACATGGCGGTATCCCTTGGGCTGAGTTCCTTTTCAGCTTAGGTCAGGGCGCGCGCCGTGCAGGACCAAAGCTCGGGGCAGACGGCGTCTGCCCCGGCTGGGCTTGTCAGTCGTTGCGTGCGCCGCCGAAGGAGGCGCAGCCGCGCAGCACTTTACCGTTCAGGCGCAATTCGGCGCTCAGGTGCTGCACGGTGCCGCTCATGCTGTCGACGCAGCGTTGCGGGGCGACCCACAGCTCCAGCCGCTCGCCATTGGCTTCGCTGCTAAGGTTGAAGCGGCCCTCGGGCAGTTGCTCCTCCAGATAGGGCAGGGCCAGGGGTTCCTGGCCAGGGCGGTCGAGGACCAGGCCGCGGTTGCTGACCAGTACGCTCCAGCCCGGCTCCTGGCCGCTGGCGCGCAGGCTGCTGCGCTTGAAGTTGAGGTCTTCGCAGCCCGGGCCTTCGGCCTGCAGGCGGTAGACCTGGCTGGGTACGAACTTGCCATCGAGGCCGGCCTCGGGAGTGGCGCTCAGTTGGCCACGCAGGTCGACGAACAGGCTGCTTGCGCCGTCGCCCAGTAATCCGGCGGCTTCGCGGCTGATGCCTGTGCTGCCGTCATCGCCAATCACGAAGCGGCGTTGCTCCTGGCAGGGACGCAACAGCAGCTGGCCGTCCTGCAGGCTGAGTTCGCCCTGCAGGCGAGTGGCCGCTGCGTTTTGGGGGGCGGGCTGCGGGGTAAACACCTGGCAGCTGGCGAGCAGGGGCACCAGGGCGGCGCAAAGGTAGGGGCTGAAACGCATGCGGACTCTCCTGAGTAAGGCCGCACACGTTACTCAGGCCGCCTTACGATCACAAGGCCGCAGTAGGGGCGGGGGCAAAGCCGGCAGGGTGCGCTGGGACAAATATGGCCTTGTGCCATCGGACGAAATGCCCGTCCTGATAACGGCCGCTGAACTAGGGTAAATAAGTGGCTCGCTTGCTGCGCCTGATCGACGACCCAGCCTGCGCCAGCCGCCTGAGCGGAGGTCTTTACCATGAGCAATGCTACGCCTCGCCTGACGCTGGAGCAGCTGCTGGGCTTCAGCCCGTTCGATTTTCTCAGCCCGCAATATCAGCAGCAGGCACTGGACAGCCTGCAGTATGTGCAGCGCAAGGCCGGCACCCAGCTGTTCAAACGGGGCGATAAGTCCCTGGCGCTGTATTACCTGCTGCATGGCCAGGTCGGCCTGGGCGAAGAGGGCGCGCGTCAGCCGCTGCTGGCCGGCAGCCTGGAGGCCAGCCACGCCCTCAACGAAGCCCAGCCGCAGTTGCAAACGGTGGTGGCGCAGAGCGACGTGACCCTGTTCGCCCTGGAGCGCGGCCTGCTCGAACGCCTGCTGAACTGGAGCCAGAGCGCCGACTACGGGGTGATCAGCCTGGATGGGGCGAGCGATGAGGAGCCCGGCCAGGATGACTGGCTGGCCAAGCTGCTGCGCTCGCCGCTGTTCGGCCGGCTGCCGCCGGCCCACCTGCATACCTTGCTGGGGCGCTTTGAATTTACCGAGGTAAAGGCCGGGCAGGCCGTGGTGCGTTATGGCGAGCCCGGCGAGCACTTCTATGTGCTCAAGCGCGGTCGCGCCGCGGTAACCCTGCCATCGGCCTATGAGGAGGGGCCGCAGCAGATTCTTCAGGCGGGAGATTTCTTCGGTGAGGAGGCTCTGGTCAGTGGCGCAGTGCGCTCGGCCACCGTGACCATGCTCGAGGACGGTGTGCTGGCGAGCCTGGAGCGCGAACTGTTTGTCGAACTGGTTCATCCCGCGCTGATTCCGCAGATCAGCCCCGAGCAGCTGCAGCAGATGACCCGACTCGGCCAGCGCGCCTGTCTGCTGCTGGATGTGCGTCTGCCCTTCGAGTACCGCCAGGGTCACCAGCCGGGCAGCATCAGCCTGCCGGTGGCCAATCTGCGTACCCATGCCAGCAGCCTGGAGCCGAACACCCTTTATGCGGTAACGCCGGAAGGTGGGATCCGCAGTGAACTGGCGGTGCACCTGCTCAATCAGCTGGGTTTCGAGGCCTATCTGCTCACCGAACCGCCCGGGCAGCCCACGGTGGCGGCCTGAAAAGGCGGCGGGCAGCACCGTAACGCGTGGGTGCCCGCCGCTTGCAGCAAACAGCCTGTCTTGGTGCGCGCGGCGCACCCTACCGGTGGCGCGGTGGTTGACGGGTAGATAGCCATAAAAAAACGGGCCGAAGCCCGTTTTTGTCATGCGTGCTAAGGGCTCTTAGTTGAGCCAGCCGGCTACGCGCTCCGGGTTGGCGGCGATCCAGTCCTTGGCGGCCTGCTCGGGTTTGGCACCTTCGGTGATAGCCAGCATCACGGCACCGACTTCTTCGCCGCTCCAGGAGAACTTCTTCAGGAAGGCGGCAGCATCGGCGGCCTTGGTTTCCAGGCTTGGGTGGGCAACGGTGTCGACATGCTCGGCTGCGCCGAAGATGTTCTGCGGGTCTTCAAGGAAGCGCAGTTTCCACTTGGCGAACATCCAGTGCGGAATCCAGCTGGTCACCACGATTGGCTTCTTGGCGCTTTCGGCGCGGGTCAGGGCGATGGCCATGGCCGGGCCGGAGCTGGGCATCAGTTTGTAGTCGAGCTTGTAGGCGGTGATGGATTCTTCGGCGCGGCGCATCACCCCGGCCCCGGCGTCGATACCGGTGATCTTGCCGTCGAAGGCTTTGGTGTGGTCGTTAAGGTCGGCGATGCTCTTGGCTTCGACATAGTCGGGTACCACCAGGCCGATTTTCGCACCCTCGTAGTTGGTGCCGAGCACCGTGACCTTGTCCTTGAGCTTCTCAAAGTATTCGCCATGGGTGGCGGGCAGCCAGGCGGAGAGGGTGACGTCGAGGTCGCCGCGAGCCACGCCTTGCCACATGATGGCCGGCTCCACCGGTTTCAGCTCGACCGTATAGCCAAGCTTGCTGCGCAGGATTTCGCCGGCGACATGGGTGGCGGCGACGCTGTCGTCCCAGCCGTTTACATAGCCGATCTTCAGGCTGGGTTTGTCCGCCGCCATGGCGGTGCTCATGCCCAGGGCCAGGGCAGCAACGCCGAGGCCTTGCAGACACAGATTCTTCAAATTACGCATAGGTGTACTCCGTCAGTGAGAGTGGCAGTTCTGTTGCGTTACTGGCGCGTTCTTCTTGCGGGCCTTGCTGGGTAAACAGGACCTGTTGTAGCCCTTAGGCCCTGAAAACGGGATGCAACTAACCAGGCGATGGCCGTTTGGCCTCGCTGGCGAGGGTTTTAAAAAGGTGGATCGGTTAACCGCCCCGCCCTCAGATACTGAGGGCGGGAGCTGGTGTTACAGACCGACGTGCTTCTTCACCGCGGCGATGCCGTCCTGGCCGTCGAAGGTGGTCACGCCGTCCAGCCACTGCTCGAGGATCGCCGGGTTGGCCTTGATCCACTCGGCGGCCACTGTGGTCGGGTTCTGTTTTTCCAGAACCTTTTCCATCAGCTGGCTTTCGATTTCCACGGTGAACTGCAGGTTGTTCAGCATCTTGCCGACGTTGGCGCAGCGCGCTTCGTAATCCGGCGGTACCACGGTGTAGACCTTGGCTGCGCCGTAGTCGGGGCCGAAGACGTCATCGCCGCCTTCCAGGTAGGTGATGTCGAACTGGGTGTTCATCGGGTGCGGGGCCCAGCCGAGGAATACCGCCGGCTCGTTCTTGCGCACCGCGCGCTGCAGTTGCACCAGCATGCCGGCTTCGCTGGACTCGACCATCTTGAACTCGCCGAGGCCGAACTGGTTGCTCTTGATCATGCCGTCAATCAGCAGGTTGCCGTCATTGCCTGGCTCGATACCGAAGATCTTGCCGTCCAGCTGATCCTTGAACTTGGCGATATCGGCAAAGCTCTTCAGTCCGGCTTCGGCGGCGTAGGTCGGTACGGCCAGGGTGTACTTGGCCCCTTCCAGGTTGGCCTTGGGCAGCACCTTGACCCCGCCATCCTTGGTGAACGGCTCGATTACGGCGTCCATCGAGGGGGCCCAGTAGCCGAGAAACACGTCGATCTGCTTGTTCTTCACCCCGGTAAAGGCGATGGGCACCGAGGCCATGATCTTGCGGGTCTTGTAGCCCAGGCCCTCGCTGAGGGTCATGGCCACGCCGGTGGTGGCGGCGATATCGGCCCAGCCGATTTCGGCGAAACGCACCATCTGGCAACTTTCCGGCTCCTGCGCCCAGGCGTTCTGCAGCAGCGCCGCCGATAACAGACCGACACCTGCGAGGGTTTTTATGCTTTTCATCTGCGACTCCCTGTGTTGAGCAAAGTTGAGGCTTATTGACGTTGCAGTTTGCCGCTGAACCAGGCAACCAGGCTGCTGGACTTTTTCCGCTGCGGTGTACCGAAGCTTTCGGTGATGCGGTCGAGAATGATCGCCAGCAGCACCACGGCCATGCCGCTTTCGAAGCCTAGACCGATATCCAGGCGCTGGATGCTCGCCAGCACGTCGTTGCCCAGACCGCCGGCACCGACCATGGAGGCGATGATCACCATCGACAGGGCCATCATGATGGTCTGGTTGACCCCGGCCATGATCGACGGCATGGCGTTCGGTAGTTGCACTTTGAACAGCAGTTGGCGGGCGTTGCAGCCAAACGACTGGCCGGCTTCGACGATTTCCTTGTTGACCTGGCGAATACCCAGGTTGGTCAGGCGCACCGCCGGCGGCATGGCGAAGATCACCGTGGCGATGATCCCCGGCACGCGGCCGAGGCCGAACAGCATGGCCGCCGGGATCAGGTAGACGAACGCCGGCATGGTCTGCATGAAATCGAGAATCGGCCGGATGGTGGCTGATACCCGTTCGCTACGCGCCGCCCAGATGCCCAGGGGCACGCCGAGGAGCAGGCTGATCAGGGTGGCGGAGAAGGTCAGGCCGAGGGTCACCACCGTCTGTTCCCAGAAGCCGGTGAGCACGATCAGGACGAAGGAGATGGCGGTGAAGATGGCGAACTTGTAGCTGATCCGCCACAGCCCCAGGCCGACGAAGATGGCAATCAGCAACCAGGCCGGCGGCAGCATCAGCAGCCACTCGATGCCTTCGGAGAAACCGTTGACCATGCCGCCCAGGTTGTCGAACCCTTCGCTGTAATTGTCCAGCAGGTGTTGCACCACATCGTTGACCCAGCTGCCCAGGTCGAGTTGTTTCTCACTCATGGGATTCTCCCTGCAGGCGGGTCAACAGGCGGCCCTTGCTGATGGCACCAGAGTAGTGGCCGTTGCAGTCGATCACCGGAATCGGCCCTTCGTTGTCCACCAGGCGTTCGATCACCTGATCCAGCGGCATGTCTTCGGGGATCGGCTTGATTGTCTTCAGCACCTGGCCGTCGAGGCCGCAGGTGGTGCCGCCTTCGACCAGCAGGGCGATCTTCTCCAGGCTGATGGAACCCTGGAAGTTGTTCTGCTCGTCGACGACAAAGGCGTAGTGCTTGTCCAGCGCCTGCAGTTCCTGGCAGACCTTTTGCGCATCCGGCGCTTTGCCGTTGTGCACATAGATCGGCACGCTGTCGGCCTTGAGCTGGCCGGCGGTGAGGTAGCGGTTGGTGTCGACGGTGTTGAAGAAGTTGCGTACGTAATCGTTGGCCGGGTTGTCGATCAGCTCCTGGGGGGTGCCGACCTGAACCAGCTTGCCGCCTTCCATGATGCCGATGCGGGTGCCGATGCGCATGGCCTCCTCGATGTCGTGGGAGACGAAGATGATGGTGCGCCGATCGGTCTTCTGCAGCTCCAGCAGCACGTCCTGCATCTCGCGGCGCTTGAGCGGGTCGAGGGCGGAAAAGGCCTCGTCCATGATGATCATCGAGGGGTCTACGGCCAGGGCGCGGGCCAGGCCGACGCGTTGCTGCATACCACCTGAGAGTTCGTGCGGGTGCTTGTGGGCGAAGGTGTCCAGGCCGACCTGCTTGAGCACTTCCATGGCGCGCTTCTCGCGCTCCTTGCGGCCCTTGCCGGCCACTTCCAGGCCGAAGGCGGCGTTGTCCAGCACTGTGCGCGAAGGCATCAGGGCGAAGGACTGGAAGACCATGCTCATGTCGCGACGGCGCAGGTCGATCAGTTGCGCCTTGGGCAGCTTGGCGACGTTCTGCCCGTCGATAAACACGTCGCCGGCGGTGGGTTCGATCAGCCGGTTGATCAGGCGAATCAGGGTCGATTTGCCCGAGCCGGACAGGCCCATCAGGACAAATATCTCGCCTTCCTCGACGCTGAACGAGACGTCGCTGACGCCGATTACCGCGCCTTTCTCGGCAAGGATCCTGTCCTTGCTCCAGCCCTGTTTGAGCAGGTCGATGGCTTCTTGTGGTTCTGGGCCGAAAACCTTGTAGAGGTTCTTGACCACGATTTTTCCAGACTGCATGGGATGATTCCCCTTCAGTAGACATCCAGATCAGTGTTGCGCAACCGAGCGCACGCCAACGGGCGTTCGTCCGGTGATGCCGACTGTTCTTGCCTGTGTGGGTTTACTGGGTTCTGAGTGCTGGGCAGCGCTTTGCCACATGACAGGCCAGGGCCCGACAGACACAACCGGGGGAACGCTCCAGTTGCCGCGAGGGCAATGGAGGCTGCTGGTTGGTGCTGTCGAGTGAACCGTGCTATGCCGTGGTGCAACGTGCTTTCCAAATCCTCTGGCAGTGTTACGAAGCCCAATCCCTGGGAATTACACGCCCCATACCGAGGCGCGCGTACATCCGAAATTTCTTGTTGGGCTGGCACCCGATGGTGATGGGCCAGCGCTATATATTCTTCGGTCCGGGGTTGTGGGCCCCGGTCTGCCTCCCCGGTTTTGAGGTGGCAGCGACGAAATCGGCTGACTCAACGATATAGTCTTCAAACCGTCGCAATTGTCGGTTTACGACTCTGACGTAGTGGGCGGCGACATTGCGCTTGTCGAGACGCTGTTGGTTGTTCTGCTGCGGGGCCAAACCGCACCTGCCGAAAAAACCATAACAGACTTTTCCGCCCCTTGGCCAAGGCTGCAAGCCACGCCGGCCGTGGTTTGCAGCCGCCGAGGCGGCCGCAGGCGGGATGACCCGGGGGCTGTGGCGCAATCGAAAAAAATCGACTTCAGGCTGTTACGCCGCGGCTCAATTACGGAATTGCCGCTGTGCCATCGTAGCGATTGACGCCCTGCAGCCAGACCGCGACGGTCTCGGGATTGGCTTGCAACCAGGCCTTGGCCTCGCGCCGCGGGTTGGTGTTTTTATTGAGGATCGCGCCCATCAGGTGGTTTTCCATCTCCAGGCTGAAGCGCAGGTTTTGCAACAGTCGGGCGACATTCGCGCATTGCTCTCTATAGCCCTTGCGCACGCTGGTGTAGACCGTGGCACCACCATAGTTGGGGCCGAAGTAGTCGTCGCCGCCAGCCAGGTAGTGCATCTGCAGCTGGTTATTCATCGGGTGCGGTGCCCAGCCGAGAAACACGGCCCACTGCTTGAGGTGGTCGGCGCGTTTGACCTGAGCCAGCATGCCGCTCTCGCTGGACTCCACCAGGGTAAAACCGCCCAGGCCGAAGGCATTCTTGTCGATCATCTGCTGGATCAGTTTATTGCCGTCGTTGCCGGGCTCGATACCGTACAGCTTGCCGCCGAATTCCTTGCTGAAGCGCGCAAGATCGGCGAAGTTCTTCACGCCACCCTCATGGGCAGCCTGGTTGATCGCGAGGGTGTACTTGGCTCCCTCAAGGTTGGCAGTGACGGTTTCCACCGCACCGCTGTCCAGGTAGGGCCTGATGTGGGGCTCCGAGGTCGGCATCCAGGTGCCGAGAAACACATCGATCCTGTTGTCCTGCAGGGCCTTGTAGGTGTCTGGCACCGACAGGCGCTTGACCTGGGTGCGGTAGCCCAGCTCGCTGAGCAGGTGGCGGGTCACGGCAGTGGTCACGGTGATGTCGGTCCAGCCCACATCGGCAAAGCGCACCAGCTCGCATTGCGCCGGTTCTGCAGCCTGAGCAAGCAGGGGTGTGCTGAGCGCAGCGGCCAGCAGCCAACATTTATCCAGTTTCATCAAGCCTCTCCAGTTGCGATGCCAGGGCGCGCCTCGCAGGCGCGCAGTCGGGCCACGGGGCGGCAGGGCAAACAACGGCTGGCCGGTCCATGGGCGCTGCGATCATGCAGACAGATTTCCTCGGCTGCCTATGCGCAGCGTCGCAACTGGAATGCTGCTGTCGTGATTGGCTGCGGCAGCCCTGTCCCGAATGCAACCCCTGCGCGGCTGTGCAGGGGGGCGGATTGCACCCGGACTGCGGAAAGCGCCGCAGCGACCATTCGCCACTTGGCTGGGGTCGCTGACGGATTTAGGCATGGACGAGTCGGTGTGGGACGGCCGCGCTGTGGGGAAATCCCGATCATGGCCGGAATGTAGCAATGGTGCAGGAGAGAGTCGTGGCTATCAGCGTGTTTGATCTATTCAAGATCGGTATCGGTCCGTCCAGTTCGCACACCGTCGGGCCCATGCGCGCCGCCGCTCTGTTCTGCGGTGCCCTGGCCGAGCGTCATCTGCTGGAGCGGGTAGGGCGGGTGCAGGTGCGCCTGTACGGCTCGCTGTCCGCCACCGGCGTGGGCCATGGCAGTGACCGTGCGGTAATCATGGGCTTGCTCGGCGAGTGGCCGGATCAGGTCGACCCGGCCAGCATCGCGCCGTGCATCGACGAATTGCTCGCCAGCGGTTCGCTGTTGCTGGCGGGCCAGCATGCGGTGGCCTTCGATTGGCAGCGCGACATGCTGCTGCTGGAGGAAAACCTGCCCTATCACCCCAACGCCATGACGCTCAGCGCCTATGCCGGCGACGGCAGCCTGCTGCATGAAAACACCTATTACTCGGTGGGCGGCGGTTTTGTGGTCGATCAGGAGCAGGCCGCCAGCGGTCAGCTGGACCAGGACCACACCCGGCTGCCCTACGACTTCAATAGCGCCGAAGAGCTGTTGCGCCTGTGTAAGGAACACGGCCTACGGGTTTCCGAGCTGATGATGGCCAACGAGAAGGCCTGGCGCAGCGAGGCGGAAATCCGTAGCGGCCTGATGCGCCTGTGGCAGGCCATGCGTGATTGCGTCGAGCAGGGCCTCAAGCACGAGGGCATCCTGCCCGGCGGCCTGAATGTGAAGCGCCGCGCCGCCAAGCTGCACCGCAGCCTGCAGGAAATGAGCAAGCCCAATGTGATCGGCTCGACCCTCAGCGGCATGGAGTGGGTCAACCTGTTCGCCCTGGCGGTGAACGAGGAGAACGCCGCTGGCGGGCGCATGGTCACCGCGCCGACCAATGGCGCGGCCGGCATTATCCCGGCGGTGCTGCATTACTACGTGCGCTTCAGCCCGGCGGTCAGCGAGGCCAATGTGGTCGACTACCTGCTGGCGGCGGCGGCCATCGGCATCCTGTGCAAGAAGAACGCCTCCATCTCCGGGGCCGAAGTCGGCTGCCAGGGCGAGGTCGGTTCGGCCTGCGCCATGGCTGCGGCGGGTCTCGCGGAAATTCTCGGGGCCACCCCGGAGCAGCTGGAGAACGCCGCCGAGATCGGCCTGGAACACAACCTCGGACTGACCTGCGACCCGGTCGGCGGCCTGGTGCAGGTGCCGTGCATCGAGCGCAACGCAATTGCCGCGGTGAAGGCGATCAACGCCGCGCA
>CAZOEC010000096.1:0-18229 GCA_964578635.1 uncultured Pseudomonas sp. | reverse complement strand
CTCGGCGGCCACGGCTACACCCGCGAATACCCGGTGGAGCAGTACTACCGCGACAACCGCCTCAACCCCATCCACGAAGGCACCCACGGCATCCAGTCGCTGGACCTGCTCGGGCGCAAGGTGTCGATGAACGGCGGGGCGGCGCTCAAGCAGCTGCTCAAGCTGATCCACGGCAGCTGCCAGCGCGCCGAAGCCCATGATTCGCTGAGCGCCCTGCGCCAGCCGCTGGAGCAACTGCTGGCACGCCTACAACCCGTGACCCTGGCGCTGCTGGGCGATCTGATGAGCGGCAAGGTCAACCAGGGCCTGGCCAACTCGGCGCTGTACCTGAAAGTCTTCGGCCATATGGTGATCGGCTGGCGCTGGCTGGAGCAGGCGATCCGCGCCGAAGAAGGCCTGGCGCGCGGCAACGCCGCCGATGCCGACTTCTACCAGGGCAAGCTGCAGGCCGCGCGCTACTTCCTCACCTGGGAAGTGCCGAGCTGCCACCACGACCTGGCCATCCTCGAAGCCCGCGACGATACCTGTCTAAGCATGCAGGACGCCTGGTTCTAGCCGGCACCACATACCCTACGGTCCAGACCAATGCCATAAGTACACCAGCGAAAACGGCGCCTAAATGGCTGATTTACCTGGTAAGAACTCGCCCCGCCCAAGCGGGGCGTTTTTTTGACAGCCTGGCAAAGCCACGGGTTAGAATCCGGCATGACCTCTGCATAGCAGCGGCACCTCGCCCATTTGCCCGGAGCCACACTTGGACGCCACCGCCATCAACAACCTGTTCTTGATCGGGGCAATGCTGGTGGCCATGAGCATTCTGGTCAGCGCCTTCGGTTCGCGTTTCGGCATCCCCATCCTGGTGATCTTTCTCGGCGTCGGCATGCTCGCCGGCACCGACGGCCCCGGCGGTATCGTCTTCGACAACTACCCCCTGGCCTATCTGGTGGGCAACCTGGCGCTGGCGATCATCCTGCTCGACGGCGGCATGCGCACCCGGGTATCCAGTTTCCGCGTGGCCCTTTGGCCGTCCTTGTCACTGGCCACGGTCGGCGTACTGATTACCGCCGGGCTGACCGGTATGGCGGCCGCCTGGCTGTTCAAGCTGAGCTGGATGGAAGGCCTGCTGATTGGGGCCATCGTCGGCTCCACCGATGCCGCCGCGGTATTTTCCCTGCTCGGCGGGCGCGGCCTTAACGAGCGGGTCAGCGCCACCCTGGAAATCGAGTCGGGCAGCAACGACCCGATGGCGGTGTTTCTCACCGTCACCCTGATCGCCATCCTCGCCAGCGGCCAGGATGGCCTGGACTGGGCCCTGCTGCTGCAACTGCTGCTGCAATTCGGCATCGGCGCGCTGTTCGGCCTGGGCGGCGGCTGGCTGCTGCTCAAGCTGGTCAACCGCATGGAACTGCCAGGCGGGCTGTATCCGCTGCTGGTGGTCAGTGGCGGGCTGATTATCTTTGCCGTGACCAACGCGGTTGGCGGCAGCGGCATTCTGGCGATCTACCTGTGCGGCCTGCTGCTGGGCTACAAGCCGATCCGCTCGCGCCACGGCATCCTGCATATGCTCGACGGCCTGGCCTGGCTGGCGCAGATCGGCATGTTCCTGGTCCTCGGCCTGCTGGTTACCCCCCACGAGCTGCTGCCGATCGCCCTGCCGGCCCTGGGCCTGGCGCTGTGGATGATCCTGTTCGCCCGGCCGCTGTCGATCTTTATCGGCCTGCTGCCATTCCGCGCCTTCCATGACCGCGAGCGCGCCTTTATCGCCTGGGTCGGCCTGCGTGGCGCGGTGCCGATCATTCTCGCGGTATTCCCGCTGATGGCCGGCCTGCCAAACGCCCAGCTGTTCTTCAACGTGGCCTTCTTTATTGTGCTGGTCTCGCTGCTGCTGCAGGGCACCAGCCTGCCCTGGGCGGCCAAACGGCTGCGCGTCACCGTACCGCCGGAGCCGGCCCCGGTGTCGCGCGCCGGCCTGGATGTGCACCCGACCAGCCAGTGGGAACTGTTTATCTACCGCCTGGGTGCGGAAAAGTGGTGCATCGGCGCGCCCCTGCGCGAGCTGAAGATGCCCGAAGGCACGCGCATCGCCGCGCTATTCCGCGGCAAGGAACTGCTGCATCCGTCCGGTAGCACCACCCTGGAAGCCGGCGACCTGCTCTGCGTGGTCGGTCATGAACACGACCTGCCTGGCCTCGGCAAGCTGTTCAGCCAGGCCCCGACCCGCGGCCAGGACCTGCGCTTCTTCGGCGATTTCGTCCTCGAAGGCGATGCCGAACTGGCGGCCATCGCCGCCCTCTATGGCCTGAAACTGGAAGGTGCCGAAGGCCAGCTGCACCTGGGCCGCTTTATCGCCCACAAGATTGGCGGCTCGCCGGTGATCGGCGATCAGGTCGAATGGCAGGGCCTGACCTGGACCGTGGCGGCAATGGAAGGGAACAAGGTGCGCAAGGTTGGCGTCAGATTCCCCGAAGGTAGTCGCCCGGGACCCGGGCTGTTCCTCTAAACTCAGCTTCTTTTCGAGCCCTACGATCTCCACCATGCCCTCTTTACGCGCCTACCTTGTCATCGCCCTGCTCGGGCTGTCCCTCTGCGCTCCCTGGCTGCAGGCCGCCGAGCCGCCGCAAAGCGCCGATATCCAGCGCAGCCTGGACAACCTGGCCGAGCGCAAACTGCCCGAGGCCGAGCAGCAGGCGCTCAAGCAAACCCTGGAAAAGACCCTGGAGTGGCTGACCGAACAGGCCGACAGCCAGCAGCGCCTGAGCGACCTCAAGCAGCAGCTCGAACAGGCCCCGCGCCTGATCGGCGAAGCCCAGCGCGAGCTCGAACGTCTCAAGGCCAGCCAGCCCACCCAGGTCGAGAAGCGCTATGCCAGCAGCCAGCTGGTGCAACTCGAACAGCTGCTGGCCGAGCGCAACACCCAGCTCAGCGAATGGCAAAAGCAGATCATCGAAGCCAACAGCTTGGTTATCACCGCGCAAACCCGCCCGGAGCGCGCCCAGGCCGAGATCAGCGGCAACCAGACCCGCAGCCAGGAAATCAACAGCATCCTGAAAAGCGGCCGCGACGGCAGCAAGCCGCTGACCAGCGAGCGCCGCGACCTGCTCAGCGCCGAGCTGGTCAAACTGGAAGCCCAGACCAACTTGCGCCGCCAGGAACTGGCCGGCAACAGCGCCCTGCAGGACCTCGGCAACAGCCGCCGCGCCCTGCTCGAAGAACGCATCCGCCGCGTCGAACAGGAATTGCTCGACCTGCAGACCCTGATCAATGAAAAACGCCGCGCGCTGTCCGCCCAGACCGTCGAGGAACAATCCCGCGAGGCCGAGAAGGCCGGCTCCAGCACCCTGCTGGCACGGGAACGCGCGGCCAACCTGAAACTTTCCGACTACCTGCTGCGCGCCACCGAGCGCCTCAACCAGCTGACCCGGGAAAACCTGCAGACCAAGCAGCAGCTCGACAGCCTCAACCAGAGCGACCAGGCCCTGGAAGAGCAGATCAGCGTGCTGCAGGGCAGCCTGCTGCTGTCGCGCATTCTCTATCAGCAGCAACAGGCGCTGCCGACCCTGAAGATCGACAACAAACTGCCCGACCAGATCGCCGACCTGCGCCTGTACCAGTTCGAGCTCAACCAGCAGCGCGAGAGCATCAGCAACCCCAGCACCTATGTCGATCAACTGCTGGCACAGCAGGTCGACATCGAAGAAGTACAGAATCTGCGCGCCGACCTGCTGGACATCTTCGCCACCCGCCGCGAACTGATCGACCGCCTCAATCGCGAACTGAATGCCCTGCTCAACGAGTCGATCACCCTGCAGCTGAACCAGAAGCAGCTGCAAAGCACCGCCCAGGCCCTGCGTACCACCCTCGACGAGCAGATGTTCTGGATTCCCAGCAACAAGCCGCTGGACCTGGAGTGGTTCAAGTCGGTACCGCGCCTGCTGGAGCGGCAGATTGCCGAGCTGCCCTGGGGCTCCAACCTGCGCCAGCTGGGTGCCGGCCTGATCGAGCGGCCGCTGCTGTTTCTGCCGCTGCTGTTGTTGATCGCCGTGCTGCTGTGGCGACGCGGCTACCTGTACCGCAAGCTCGGCGAGTACCACCAGGACGTCGGCCACTTCAAACGCGACAGCCAGTTGCACACGCCCATGGCGATCCTCCTCAACCTGTTGCTGGCGCTGCCCGGCACCCTGTTCCTGACGCTATGCGGCTTCGCCCTGCAGATGGACGCCCGCGGGCAGAATGCCAACCTGGGGGCTGCCTTCTTCCAGATGGCCCAGGCCTGGCTGGTGTTTTATACCGTGTACCGCATCCTCGCCGACGGCGGCGTGGCCGAACTGCACTTCCGCTGGGGACGCAGTCAGGTCGCCTTCCTGCACCGCCAGGTGCGGCGTCTGGGGCTGGTGGTCATGGCCCTGGTGGCGGTGGTCACCATCGCCGGGCATCAGCCGGCCAGTCTCGGCGACGATGTGATCGGCCTGGCGGTGGTACTCAGCTGCTACGCTCTGATGGTCTGGCTGCTGCACAAACTGCTGCTCAGCGGCCCCGCCCGCGAACATGCCTCGCCCTTCCGCATGCTGATTGGCATTGCCCTGAGCCTGCTGCCCCTGGCCCTGATCGTCGCCGTGGGTTTCGGCTACTACTACACCGCGCTCAAGCTCAGCGACCGACTGATCACCACCCTCTATCTGCTGATGATCTGGCTGATCATCGAGGCCACCTTCGTCCGCGGCCTGGGCGTGGCGGCCCGCCGTCTGGCCTACCAGCGCGCCATGACCAAGCGCCAGGCGCAAAGCAAGGACGGCGGCGAAGGCACGGAAACCGTGGTCGAGGAACCGACCCTGGATATCGAACAGGTCAACCAGCAGTCGCTGCGCCTGATCCGCCTGGCCCTGCTCGGCAGCTTTATCGTCGGCCTGTACTGGGTCTGGGCCGACCTGATCTCGGTGTTTTCCTACCTGGACAACATCACCCTCTACGAATACAGCAGCGGTACCGGCGAAACGGCCAGCCTGGTGCCGATCAGCCTCAGCGATGTGATTGGCGCACTGGTTATCGTCGGCATCACCGTGGCCCTGGCGCGCAACCTGCCCGGTCTGCTCGAAGTGCTGGTGCTGTCGCGCCTGAGCCTGGCCCAGGGTAGCGCCTATGCCACCACCACCCTGCTGTCCTACCTGATCGTCGCCGTCGGTTTCGTGGTCACCCTGTCCACCCTGGGGGTCAGCTGGGACAAGCTGCAATGGCTGGTGGCGGCGCTGTCGGTGGGGCTGGGCTTCGGCCTGCAGGAGATCTTCGCCAACTTTATCTCCGGCCTGATCATCCTGTTCGAGCGTCCGGTGCGCATCGGCGATGTGGTGACCATCGGCAACCTGTCCGGTACGGTGAGCAAGATCCGCATCCGCGCCACCACCATCACCGATTTCGACCGCAAGGAAATCATCGTCCCGAACAAGACCTTCGTCACCGACCAGCTGGTCAACTGGTCACTGAACGACACGGTTACCCGGGTGATCATCAAGATCGGCGTGGCCTACGAGACCGACCTGGCGCTGGCGCGCAAGCTGATGCTGCAGGCCGCCACGGAAAACCCGCGGGTGCTGCGCGACCCGGAACCCTTGCTGTTCTTCCTGACCATCAGCGCCAGCACCTTCGATTACGAACTGCGTTTCCATGTGCGCGAACTGGCCGACCGCAATGCCTCCACCGATGAAATTCTCACCCGCATCGCCCTGAGCTTCCGCGAGCACAACGTCGAGATGGCCTTCAATCAGGTCGAGGTCATGGTGAAAAACCTGCAGGGTCTGGAACTCAACCTGGGTACCGGCAAGACCACCCAGGTCGAACAGCCCAGCACCGAGCAGGACCCGATCACACCGACCACGCCCACCGAGCCCACGCCCGATCCCCAGTAAGCATCGGGCCTGGCGCTGGTACAGCGCGCAGAACGGGGCCACCGTCCACCCGCCGCCGAGCCATGGCTCGGCGACGTCACTACCTGGAGTCCTGCCTTGAAGTCGTTGACCGAGCTGACCTTCGACAATCGCTTCGCCCGTCTCGGCGATGCCTTTTCGACTGAGGTACTGCCCGAACCCATCGCCGAGCCGCGCCTGGTGGTGGCCAGCCTGGCCGCCATGGCCCTGCTCGACCTCGACCCGACCGAGGCCGACAGCGAGGTGTTCGCGCAGATCTTCACCGGGCACAAGCTGTGGAGCACCGCCGAGCCGCGCGCCATGGTCTATTCCGGGCATCAGTTCGGCGGCTACAACCCGCGCCTGGGCGACGGCCGCGGCCTGCTGCTGGGTGAGGTGGTCAACGAGGCCGGCGAGTACTGGGACCTGCACCTCAAAGGTGCCGGGCAGACGCCTTACTCGCGCATGGGCGACGGCCGCGCGGTGCTGCGTTCATCGATCCGCGAATTTCTTGCCAGCGAACACCTGCACGCCCTCGGCATCCCCAGCTCGCGGGCGCTGTGCGTGACTGGCTCGAGCACCCCGGTATGGCGCGAGAAGCAGGAAAGCGCGGCCATGGTCCTGCGCCTGGCACCCAGCCATGTGCGCTTCGGTCACTTCGAGTACTTCTATTACACCCAGCAGCACGAGCAGCTCAGGCAACTGGCCGAACATGTACTGCACTGCCACTATGCCGACTGCCTGCAGCAGGAGCAGCCCTACCTGGCCATGTTCCGCGAGATCATCGAGCGCAACGCCACGATGATCGCCTACTGGCAGGCCTACGGTTTCTGCCATGGGGTGATGAACACCGACAATATGTCGATCCTCGGCATCACCTTCGACTACGGTCCCTACGCCTTTCTCGATGACTTCGATGCCAAGCATATCTGCAACCATTCCGACGACACCGGCCGTTACTCGTTCAGCAATCAGGTGCCCATCGCCCAGTGGAACCTCGCCGCCCTCGGCCAGGCCCTGGTGCCGCTGGTGGAGATAGAGGCGCTGCGCGAAACCCTTGGCCTGTTTCTGCCGCTGTACCAGGCCCATTACCTCGACCTGATGCGCAAACGCCTGGGTCTGCAGAGCGCCGATGAGGGCGACGAAGCCCTGGTGCAACGCCTGCTGCAACTGATGCAAAGCAGCGCGGTGGATTACACGCTGTTCTTCCGCGAACTCGGCGACAGCCCGGCAGCGCAGGCCGTGGCGCGCCTGCGCGATGACTTTACCGACCTCGCCGGTTTCGACGCCTGGGCCGCCGACTACCTGGCGCGCAGCGCTCAGAAGGACGACGACCAGGCGCAGCGCCGCATGCGCATGCACGCCGCCAACCCCAAATACATTTTGCGTAATTACCTGGCGCAGCAGGTCATCGAAGCCGCCGAACAGGGCGACTATGGCCCGGTGCGCGAACTGCATCAGGTGCTGTCACAGCCCTTCGATGAACAACCCGGCTTCGAACGCTACGCCCAGCGCCCGCCGGAATGGGGCAAGCATCTGGAGATCAGCTGTTCGTCGTAGCTGAGATTGTGCGCCAGTGTGGGAGGGGCTTTAGCCGCGACAATCGCCGCTAAAGCGCCTCCCACAGGATGTGGCAGACCGTAGGATGGGTGGGGCCGCCTAGGTGGTAACCCATCACCGCGCTTGATGGGTTACCACCCATCCTACAAACCACCCAGCATCCACTCCAGCCCCATCGCCACATGCAGCTCGGCGCTGTCGAGCAGCGGCAGCGGCGCGGCCAGGCCCTCCAGCAGCAAACCGATTTCGGTGCAGCCGAGGATGGCCACCTCGGCACCCTGTTCCTGCAACGTACGCAGACAGTCCAGATAGAACGCCTGCGCCTGGGGCAGAAACTGGCCCTGGCACAGCTCGACAAAGATCACCCGGTCGATTTCCGCCATCTGCGTCGCGTCCGGGGTGATCACCTCAATGGCGAAGCGCTCGGCCAGGCGCTGGCGGTAGAAAGCCTCCTGCATGGTAAAGCGCGTGCCAAGCAGGGCCGCGCGGCGCACGCCCTGGCGTTGCAGGGCCTGGCCAACGGCATCGCCGATATGCAGCAGGGGAATGTCCACCGCCGCCTCGATGGCCGGTGCCACCTTGTGCATGGTGTTGGTGGCCAGCAGCAGGGCCGTCGCCCCACCGCGTTCAAGACCTCGGGCCGCCTGCGCCAGTATCTGCCCGGCAGCCGGCCAGTCGCCCTGCTGCTGCAGCGCGGCGATCTCGGCAAAGTCCACGGAGTGCAGCAGCAGCGGTGCCGAATGCAGGCCGCCCAACTGCTCGCGCACACCCTGATTGAGCAGGCGGTAATAGCTCGCCGTGGACTCCCAGCTCATACCACCCAGAATGCCTAGCTGTCGCATATCACCCACCCACTCGATAAAGCCTTGAGCCTAATCCGCCCCCATAGCCGTGCACAGGCACAGTGCGCGGTAGAGCAGTCGGTACAGCCTTATCTATTAATCCGAAAAGGCATATAAACCTTTCCAAACATTCTTAGACTCTCTAAGCAGCAACCCTTATCTTCTCCGCCTTGCGTGGCCGCCGCGTCTGAATCTGGCGTGCCTGATACCTCATACGAGATTCGCGCGTTAAGGATTTCAATGTTCTGGGACTCACTGCCCCTGCCTCTGCTCTTCGTAGCCGCCCTGCTGGTCTGGCTGCTGTACTCCTTTGTGCGCGAGAAGTGGAGCCCGGACATAGTCGCGGCAATTGCCGTGGCCGCCCTGCTGATCAGCCAACTGCTCAGCCCCGCCGAAGTGCTCAGCGTGCTGTCCAACTCGGCACCGGTGACCATCGCCTGCATGTTCGTACTATCCGCCGCCCTGGAACGCACCGGCTGCATCGACGCCCTGGGCAACTGGCTGGGCAATCTGGTGGGTACCAGCCCGGTTCGCGTGCTGACCGGCCTGACCCTGACGGCCCTGGTGATTTCCGCCTGCCTGAACAATACCCCGGTGGTGGCCATCCTCACCCCGGTGGCCATCGCCCTGGCCCGGCGCGCCGGCACCCTGCCGTCGAAGCTGCTGATTCCGCTGTCCTATGCCACCATCCTCGGCGGCACCCTGACCATGATCGGCACCTCGACCAACATCCTGGTCGACGGCGTGGCGCGCAAGGCCGGCCTCGCGCCCTTCGGCATCTTCGAGATCACCGGCGCGGGGCTGATTCTGGCCACGGTGGGCATGCTCTACCTGCTGACCATCGGCCGCCACCTGCTGCCCGAGCGCGAGACCCTGTCCAAGCAGCTGCGCCCGGACCTGGACCGCACCTTTATGACCGAGCTGCTGGTGCCCCACGACTCACCGGTGATCGGCAAGACCCTGCACGAGGCCAACCTCAACGGCGGTAGCGGCCTGCAGGTGCTCAAGCTGTTCCGCGAAGACCTGGAGCTGACCGAGCCCACCGCCACCACGCTGCTGGTCAGCGGCGACCGCCTGGTGCTGCACGGCCAGGTCAAGGACGTGGTGGAGCTGCGCGAGAGCGGCCACCTGACCTTTAACCGCAGCGACGCCTTCGAGACCATCAGCAGCCATGACGTGGTGCTGGCCGAGGCCATAGTCGGACGCAACTCGCGCTACAGCCACCGGCCCATGCGCGACCTCGACCTGACCGCGCGCTACGGCATCGCCGTGCTCGCCGTGCACCGCCAGGACGAAAATATCCAGGGAAACCTGGATGACTTCGAGCTGCAGTTCGGCGACGTGATGCTGGTCGAAGGCACCCCGGCGCAGATCAAGCGCTTCGCCGACAACGGCGAGCTGATCAGCCTCAACGCCGTGCAGGAGCGCGCCTTCCGCCGCGACAAGGCACCGATTGCCATCATCGCCACCCTGGCGGTGATGATCCTCGCCGCCTTCGGCGTGATGCCTATCGAGGGCCTGGCGATCATCGGCGCGGTGACCGTGCTGGCGACCCGCTGCCTGGACGTCGAGGACGCCTACAAGGCGGTGGACTGGAAGATCCTCAGCCTGATCTTCGGCATGCTGGCCATCAGCATCGCCATGGACAAGGTCGGCCTGGTCAGCCTGCTGGTGCAGAACGTCATGGGCTGGCTGCCCTGGGCCGGGCCGCTGCTGATGCTGAGCTTTATCTACCTGTTTACCTCGATCCTCACCGAGATGCTGTCGAACAACGCGGTGGCGGTGCTGGTCACCCCGATTGCCATCGGCATGGCCCAGCACCTGGGCGTCGATCCGCGCGCCTTTGTGGTCGCGGTGATGTTCGCCGCCAGCGCCAGCTTCGCTACGCCCATCGGTTATCAGACCAACACCTTCGTCTACAACGCCGGCGGTTACCGCTTTACCGACTTTATGAAGGTCGGTATCCCGCTCAACCTGCTGCTATGGGTGGTCGCCAGCTTCGTCATCCCCTGGTTCTGGCCGCTGACCCCGGTCTGACTTGATATCGCCCAAGCGCGGCTCCATCTATTCGGCATTGCCCTAGGAGTCGCCGATGAACAATCCCCTGCTGATCCCCTGCCCGCAGTGCAATGGCCTTAATCGCATCCCGGCCGAGCGCCTGGGCGATGCGCCGCGTTGCGGCCGCTGCAAGGCCGAAGTATTGCCCAGCAAACCCTTCGAGCTGACTCAGGTCAGTTTCGACGCGCAGAACAAGGGCGACCTGCCGCTGCTGATCGATGTGTGGGCCAGCTGGTGCGGCCCGTGCCGCAGCTTTGCACCGATCTTTGAACAGGCCGCCGCACAGCTGCAGGGCCGCTGCCGCCTGGCCAAGCTGGACAGCGAGGCCAACCCGCAGCTATCCGCGGAAATGGGCATCCGCTCTATCCCCAGTCTGATCCTGCTCAAGGGCGGTGTGGAGGTGGCCCGGCAAAGCGGTGCACTGCCCTTGCCGCAACTGCTCGGCTGGCTGCGTCAGCAGGGCGTGGCCTGAGCGCTTCGGTCATTCGACGCGACCGCTGCGGTCAATGGCAGGAGCCGGGACGCTCGTTAGTCTGGCCGAACAACCGACCCCAGGAGTTCCGCCATGCCCCTGCCAGTGGAAATCATCCGCCAGCTTACCGAAGAGCAGATCGCCTTTGTCCAGCGCAGCGGCCTCAAGGCCGAGGTGCTGGAGCCCGGCCATGTGCGCCTGCGCATGCCGCTGGCCGGCAACCAGAACCATATCGGCAGCATGTACGCCGGTGCGCTATTCACCCTGGCCGAAATCCCCGGCGGGGCACTGTTTCTTACCAGCTTCGATGCCCAGCGTTTCTACCCCATCATCAAGGCAATGAACCTGCGCTTTCGCCGCCCGGCCACCGGCGATATCCGGGTCGAGGCACGACTCGCCGCCGAGGAAATCCAGCGCCTGCAAAAACAGGTCACAGAACAGGGCAAAGCCGAGTATTGTTTGGAGTTGCAGCTGACCGATGACGGTGGTGAAGTAGTTGCCGAGAGTAGCGGCCTGTATCAATTACGCGCCCGCTGACACCTGACCTTGCTATAGGTCAAAAGACCAGCTATCTCTCGAGGTCACAATAAATTTGCCGACAGGTATCGGCAGGAGAGAGCCGAGTATGCCCAAGCACATTCTTATCGCCCATGACCTCCGCGACACTGCCGATATGGCCCTGTGCCGTGCCGCGCAACTGGCCAGACAGTTCAACGCCAGGCTGACCATCCTGCACGTGCTCGATCCGAGCAAGAGCAGCCAGGAACACGACCAGGCCAAGCAGGCCCTGGACCGTAGCCTGACCCAGTACGCCCCACCGGCGACCACACTGCTGATCCGCAGCGGGCAAAAGCCCTCGGAAGTGGTGCTGCAACAACTGGCCGAAGGCGATTACGACCTGCTGGTGCTCGGCGCACATCACCAGCGCCACGACTTCTTCTCCGGCACCAGCCTCGACCGCATCGCACGCAACTGCCCGGTGCCCCTGCTGCTGGTGGCCCGCAACGATTTCCAGCCCTATCAGCGCGCGCTCTCGGCCATCGACTTCTCCCTGTGCGCCTGCAGCGCCCTCGGCCAGGCCTACCGCCTGCTGCCAGAAACCGCCGAGCTGCACGCCCTGCACGTGTTCGAGCCGGACAAGGGCACCCAGCAGCAGGTCGCAGCGCAACTGGCCACGCAGAAGGCGTTGATCGACCAGTTGCTGCAGGACGAGCAGCAGAACCTGCCGGCCAAGGGCCCGACTCTCAGCCATTCGGTGCAACAGGGCGGCATCCTGCGCTGCCTGCAGGGGCACCTGAAAACCCAGCAGACCGAACTGCTGGTGCTCGGCAGCCATGGCCGCAGCGCGCTGTCGCAAGCCCTGCTCGGCAGCCTGGCGCAGCACTTCCTGCACAAGGCTCCCTGCGATATCTACGTCGTTCGGTAGGTTTTCTGCGCACAACAAAAAAGCTGCCTAGGCAGCTTGTTTTGTTTACAGCGTACCGCTCAGCTGGCGTTAAGCAGGTCATGCAGCGCGACAAACTGCTGGGTCAGCTTGTGGTTGCGGTCCAGGTGGATCAGCGGCATGCAGGCCTGGTGCGACTCGCGCATCCGTACCGAACTCATCAGGTTGACCGGCAATACCGGCAGGCCCTCGGCGATCAGCTCGTCGAGCAGCTGCTGCGGCAGGGTGGCGCGCGGCTGGAACTGGTTGACCACGATGCCCTCGACCTCCAGGCCTTCGTTGTGGTCCTCGCGCAGCTCCTCGATCTCGCGCAGCAGGCCGTACAGCGCCTGGCGCGAAAAGCTGTCGCAATCGAAGGGGATCAGCACACGATCAGCGGCAATCAACGCGGAAACCGTATAGAAATTCAAGGCCGGCGGAGTATCCAGGTAGATCCGTTCGTAATCCTCGCTGAGGTCTTCGAGCAGTTTGCGCAGCTTGTTGATCTTGTGCTTCTGCTCCAGCTTGGGCTGCAGGTCGGCCAGCTCGGCGGTGGCGGTGACCACATGGAGGTTGTCGAAGGGGGTCTCGTAGATGTCCACGCTGCCCTTCTTGGCGAACGGACCACTGCTCAGGGTGCCCTTGAAGAACTCGGCGATGCCCATGGGGATATCGTCGCCGCTCAGGCCGGTCAGGTAGTGAGTGGAGTTGGCCTGGGTATCCAGATCGACCAACAGGGTGCGATAGCCCTGAGAGGCACTGACCGCCGCCAGGTTGCACGCAATGCTGGATTTACCCACCCCGCCCTTCTGATTGAAGATCACCCGCCGCATGAAACACCCCCCTGAGCACCGAAATGGTGATGAATTCTATGCAAAGTACATGACAAGGGGGAGATTTTCGCCAAACAAGCCGACACCTCCGGTCAGAACGCCACACAGCCGATTTGCTTAGGGCCGCCGCGGACGGGATAATGCCGGCACCTCGCCATGTGCATTGCCAATGCCCTCGCTGGCATGCCTGACGACCACAGGCGTGAACCCCCAGCACAGGGCCGGAAAGAGCCTCCCGCGTGACCGAATTCAGGATCGAACAATGGCGTGCCTGGGCTCCCGGCCTGGACAGCACGGACGACTGGTGCGCCTGGCATCGGACCCCGTCTCGCCTGCCTGATAGCGACGCACAGCCCGACGTCAGCTTTCTCCCGGCCATGCAGCGCCGTCGCCTGAGCCGCCTGGCGCGCATGGCCTTCCATGTTGCCTGGCCCCTGGCAGAGGCCCAGGGTCCGATGCCCATGGTCTTCGCCTGCCGCCACGGCGAAACCCCGCGCACCCTGGCCATTCTCACCGACCTGGCCCACGGCGAGCCGCTGTCGCCGACCCAGTTCAGCCTCTCGGTGCATAACGCGATTATCGGCCTGTGGTCGATCCAGCGCGGCGACACCAGCGAAATGACCGCCCTGGCCGCCGCCGGCGACGGCCTGGAGCACGCCGTGCTGGAAGCCTGCGGCCTGCTCGCCGAAGGCGCACCGGCGGTGCTGCTGGTAATCTGCGAGGAAACCCCACCCGCGCTTTACGCACCTTTTATCGACGACGTGCCCTTTCCCTACGCCGTCGCCCTGCTGCTGACGGCGGGCAGCGACTGGCAACTGCAACTGCGCAGCGCCACGGGCGCGGCCAGCGAGTGGCCCCACGCGATCAATCTGGTACGCGCCCTGTGCAGCGCCCAGACCTCTCTGCAACATCACTGGAAGAGCCGGCAATGGATATGGTCTCGCAACAAGGCCTGAGCCGTTACAGCGCGCCCTATGTGTGGCGGCTGATTGCCACGGCCCTGAGTTTCAGCCTGTTCGGCATCGGCGGCGTGCTGCTGCGCCTGCTGATCTTCCCGCTGCTCGCCCTGCTGCCGGGCGACGCTCTGGCCCGGCGCACCCGCGCCCGCGCAGTGGTGAGCAAGACCTTCTACCTGTTCGTGCGTTTTATGTACCGCAGCGGCGTGCTGACCTACGAGGTCGAGGGCATCGAACGCCTCGGTCGCCCCGGCCAGCTGGTGATTGCCAATCACCCGTCGCTGATCGACGTGGTGGTGCTGATCGCCTTTATTCGCGACGCCAACTGCGTGGTCAAACAGAGCCTGTGGGACAACCCGAGCATGCGCGGGCCGATCCGCGCCGCCGGCTATATCAGCAACAGCGGCAGCATGGACATGCTCGACGAGGCAGCCGCTGCCCTGCACAGCGGCCAGACCCTGGTGATCTTCCCCGAAGGCACGCGCACCACACCGGGGCACAGTCCGCAGTTCCACCGCGGCGCGGCGGCCATCGCCCTGCGCGGCGCACGCATGGTCACCCCGGTGGCGATCAGCGTCAGCCCCACCACCCTGACCAAGGCCGAACCCTGGTACAGCATTCCGTCGCGCCGCTTCCACTTGCGTCTGCGCGTGGGCGAGGATATCGACCCGCAACAGTTCAACCTTATGGGCCCGCCGCCGATAGCCTCGCGCAAGCTCAACGATGTTCTGCACCAACACTTTATGAAGGAGCTCGCCAAAGATGAGCGATTTACAGCTGGAAATTAAGAACCTGATCATCGACGCCCTCGGCCTCGAAGACATGGCCGCCGAGGATATCGCCGCCGACCTGACCCTGTTCGGCGAGGGCCTGGGCCTGGATTCGGTAGACGCCCTGGAACTCGGCCTGGCCATCCAGAAACGCTTTGGCATCAAGATCGACGCCGAAGCCAAGGACACCCGCAAGCACTTTGCCAACGTAGCCAGCCTGGCGGCATTCGTGTCATCGCAACAGACCGCCTGAGGAAGCCGCCGATGCAAACCCGTGAAGATATTTTCGCTACCCTGCGCGACGCCCTGGTCGAACTGTTCGAACTGGATGCCGAGCGCGTCACCCTGGACGCCAACCTCTATCAGGACCTGGAGATCGACAGCATCGATGCGGTCGACCTGATCGACCATATCAAGCGCCAGACCGGCAAGAAGCTGGCGGCCGAGGAGTTCAAGGCGGTACGCACCGTCGGCGACGTGGTCGAGGCGGTGCTGCAGCTGGTCAATACACCCGCTGCCGAATAATGAGTCGCCTACTGGGCCTGCTTCTGCTGCTGGCAGGGCTGCTCTACCCCTTTGCCGTGTATTACGGCATGGAGCACCTGTCGCCACGCCTGTTCGCCGCGCTGCTCGGCGGCCTGTGGCTGGCCCGCGCGCTGAGCCAATGGGGCAAGCCGGGCAACCGCTGGATGACCGCGGCGGCCCTGGGCTTCTGCCTGCTGCTGGGCCTGGCCGGCGAGCCTGCGCTGCTGCGCTGGTACCCGGTGCTGCTCAACGGCCTGCTGCTGGCGCTGTTCGGCCTGAGCCTGAAGTTCGGCCCGCCGCTGATCGAACGCCTGGCGCGCCTGACCGAACCGCAGCTGCCCGAGGTGGCGATCCGCTACACGCGCCTGGTCACCGCGGTCTGGGCCTGGTTCTTCCTGGCCAACGGCCTGGTGGTGGTGGCGCTGAATTTCTGGGCCCCGCTGAGCTGGTGGACCCTGTACACCGGGCTGATTTCCTATGGCCTGATGGGCCTGCTGTTTGCCGGTGAATGGCTGGTGCGCCAGCATGTAAGGAGACATGAATGAACTGGCTGCCCCTCGAGCATCTGCTGCTCGAAGCCCACCCAGGTCGCGCGGTAACCGCGGACCTGGATCACCCCCAGCTGCGCCAGCACGCCCTGCAATTGGCGGCTGAGCTGCAAGGCCGTGGCGTAAAACGCCTGGCGCTGTACCTCGACGATGCCGGTGAACTGGCCATCGCCCTGCTGGCCGCCTGGCGCGCCGGGATTGCCGTGCTGCTGCCGGCCGATGCGCAGCCGCAGACCCGCCAGCGTATGAGTACGCAGTGCGACCTGTGGCTGGACAGCATTCATAGCCTGCTTAGTCCCGAAAGCGTTGCGCTGCCAGCGGCCCCGCTTGATCTCGACCAATGCCGACTGACCCTGTGCACCTCCGGCTCCAGCGGCGAAGCCAAGCTGATCGACAAATCCCTGCGCCAGCTGGCCAATGAAGTAACCGCCCTGGAGCAGCTGTGGGGCGAGCAACTGGGCAGCGCGACCATTCTTGGCAGCGTCGCCACCCAGCATATCTACGGCCTGCTGTTTCGCGTGCTCTGGCCACTGTGCGCCGGCCGCGCGTTTCTGCGCCTCGCCCAGCCGTTCCCCGAAGACCTGCAGCGCGAGAGCCTGGCAACCGGCACTGACTTTGCCTGGGTCGCCAGCCCGGCGTTGTTAAAGCGTATGGGCGACAACCTAAACTGGCCGGCGCTGCGTGCGGTGCGTCAGGTGTTCTCCTCCGGCGGCGCGCTGCCGGCCGAAACCGCCGCCGAACTGCACAGCCTGCTTGGCCAATGGCCCACGGAAATCTACGGCAGCTCGGAAACCGGCGGCATCGCCTGGCGTCAGGGCGGTGAGCTGTGGACCCCCTTCGCCGGGGTCGAACTGGGGCAGAACACAGAAGGTGCGCTGCACCTGACCTCGCCCTATCTGCCGACCGGCCACCGCGAGCAGACCGCCGATGCGGTGGAACTGCAGGTCGATGGTCGCTTCGCCCTGCGCGGCCGCCTGGACCGGATTATCAAACTGGAAGAAAAACGTATCTCCCTGCCCATGCTCGAACAGGCGCTGAGCAGCCATGAATGGCTCAGCGACGCACGCCTCGGCGTGGTGCAGGAAGGCCGCGCCTACCTCGGTGCTCTGGTGGCCTTGAGCCCGGCCGGCCTGCATGCGCTGCGCAACCAGGGACGCAAGACTGTCACCGAAACCCTGCGCCGCCACATGGCCGGCCATTGCGAAGCCATCGCCTTGCCACGACGCTGGCGGCTGCTCGCTCAGCTGCCCTACAACAACCAGGGCAAGCTGGCGCAAGCCACGGTCGAGGCATTGCTGGCCGCGCCACGACCCACCCAGGTGGAGCCGCTGTCAGCTGTGGAGCAGGATGGCGAATGGCAGCTGGAGCTGGTGGTGCCGCTGGATCTGGCGCACTTCACCGGTCACTTCCCGCAGACCCCGGTACTGCCTGGCGTGGTGCAAGTAGATTGGGCACAGCAACTGGCGCGCCGCCTGATCAAAGACCTGCCGCCGCGCTTCAGCGGCATGGAAGTGCTGAAATTCCAGCAACTGGTACGCCCCGGCGATCAGCTGCAGCTAACCCTGCGTTTCGACGCAGCGCGCGGCAAACTGTACTTCGCCTTCCGCAACGGTGAAGCACCCTGCTCCTCCGGACGAATTCTGCTGGGAGCTGCCAGTGCATAAGCCCTGCGCGGTGATCCCGGTCTATAACCACGAACACGCGCTGCCCGTGGTGGTCGCCGCGCTGCACGCGGCCGGCCTGCCCTGCGTGCTGGTGGACGATGCGTCGAGCCCGGCCGGCGCGGCTGTGATGGATCAGTTGGCCACCCAGCCCGATACCCATCTGCTACGCCTGGCGGTGAATCAGGGCAAGGGCGGCGCGGTGATGGCCGGCCTGCGTGAAGCGGCGCGCCTGGGTTTCAGCCATGCGCTGCAGGTAGACGCCGACGGTCAGCACGACCTCAGCGACCTGCCGCACTTTATCAACGCCTCGCAGGCCGCACCGCAAGCGCTGATCTGCGGTTACCCGCAATACGATGAAAGCGTGCCGAAAGGCCGTCTCTACGCGCGCTACCTGACCCACGTCTGGGTGTGGATCAACACCCTGTCGCTGAGCATTCGCGACTCCATGTGCGGCTTTCGCGTGTACCCGCTGCCGGCCACCCTCGCGTTGATCGACGCAGTAAACATCGGCAAGCGCATGGATTTCGACACCGAGATTCTGGTGCGCCTGGCCTGGCGCAATCAGCCGATGCACTGGCTGCCGACCAAGGTGCATTACCCGCTGGACGGCCTCTCGCACTTCCGCTTGTGGCACGACAACGCGCTGATCTCGAAGATGCACGCCAAGCTGTTCTTCGGCAT
>CAZOEC010000095.1:0-18529 GCA_964578635.1 uncultured Pseudomonas sp. | reverse complement strand
TCCAACACCCGCCAGCTGTTCCGCAAGCGCCTGCGCGAAGGCCAGCTGGACGACAAGGACATCGAGATCGAGGTGGCCGACAGCCCGGCCGGCATCGAAATCATGACCCCACCGGGCATGGAAGAAATGACCAACCAGCTGCAGAGCCTGTTTTCCAACATGGGCAAGGGCAAGAAGAAGAGCCGCAAGCTCAAGGTCAAGGAAGCCCTCAAGCTGGTGCGCGATGAAGAAGCTGCGCGCCTGGTCAACGAGGAAGAGCTCAAGGCCCAGGCCCTGGAAGCCGTGGAACAGAACGGCATCGTGTTTATCGACGAGATCGACAAGGTGGCCAAGCGCGGCAACACCGGCGGTGCCGATGTGTCCCGCGAAGGGGTGCAGCGCGACCTGCTGCCACTGATCGAAGGCTGCACGGTCAACACCAAGCTGGGCATGGTGAAAACCGACCACATCCTGTTTATCGCCTCCGGCGCGTTCCACCTGAGCAAGCCGAGCGACCTGGTGCCCGAGCTGCAGGGCCGCCTGCCGATTCGCGTGGAGCTGAAAGCCCTGACCCCGCAGGACTTCGAACGCATCCTCACCAAACCGCACGCCTCGCTGACCGAGCAATACGCCGCACTGCTGAACACCGAGGGCCTGGGTATCCAGTTCGTCGCCGACGGCATCCAGCGCATCGCCGAGATCGCCTGGCAGGTCAACGAGAAGACCGAAAACATCGGCGCACGCCGCCTGCACACCCTGCTCGAACGCCTGCTGGAGGAAGTTTCCTTCAGTGCCGGCGACCTGGCCGGCCAGCAGAATGGCACGCCGATCGTGATCGATGCGGCCTACGTCAACAGCCACCTCGGTGAGCTGGCGCAGGATGAAGATCTGTCGCGCTATATTCTGTAATCACCGGCCACCCTGCCTGGCAGCGCTTAACGCGCCAGGCCGGGGCCCCATAGCGGAAAGCAGATATGCGTATTCCCACCGCCATCAAACTGCACAAAGCCTCGAAAATCCTGGAGCTGCACTACGGCCCCGACGAGCGCTATAGCCTGCCAGCGGAGTTTCTCCGGGTGCACTCGCCCTCGGCCGAGGTGCAGGGCCACGGCAAACCCATACTGCAGACCGGCAAGCTGCATGTCGGCCTGAACAAGATCGAACCCGCAGGCAACTACGCACTGAAACTGACCTTCGATGACGGCCACGACAGCGGCCTGTTCACCTGGGATTACCTCGAACAACTGGCAACGCATCAGGCCGAGCTGTGGAGCGAGTACCAGGCCGCTCTCGCCGCGGCCGGCAAATCCCGCGACCCCAACGAAAGCGTGGTCAAGCTGATGCTCTGAAACGCGGGCGTGGCAGGTGTCTAGGCCCGCTGCTATTTCCCCATCCCACGCCTTGCCTAGCGGCAATCTGTCGCACCACGGCAGCCCGTCTAAAGCCTTGTGCCTAGCCGGTTAGAGCGCATTTTCTAATCCTTCCCGGCATACTCCCCACGCATTCGGTCCATATCGCGACCAGCTTGCACAATTTCACAAACTCGGGTAACCAAGTAGCTGGAAGTTTCCTTGCGCCCGGGCATAGCGGGTGCGAGGAAGACTGCGGAGCTGATCCGCCCTCGGTAACCCGGGCAATACCTGGCCCTTCGCTTCGTGTCGCCGCGCACAGCAAGCAGTACGCCGGTATTTCGTCTCAGGACAATGGAGCGTTGTAGATGACTGACAAGAACAATGATGACCTGAAGCGCCAGGCCTCCGAGAACACTCTCGGCCTTAACCCGGTGATCGGCATCAGCGGTAAAGACCTGCTGACTTCAGCCCGCCTGGTATTGCGCCAGGCCATCAAACAGCCTTTCCACAGCGCCAAGCATGTCGCCCATTTCGGCATGGAACTGAAGAACGTGATGTTCGGCCAGTCCGAACTCAAGCCCGAAGACGGCGACCGCCGCTTTGCCGATCCGGCCTGGAGCCAGAACCCGCTGTACAAACGCTACCTGCAGACCTACCTGGCCTGGCGCAAGGAGCTGCATGACTGGGTCGAACACAGCAACCTGTCCGAACAGGATGCCAGCCGCGGCCACTTCGTGATCAACCTGATGACCGAAGCCATGGCCCCGACCAACACCGTGGCCAACCCGGCGGCGGTCAAGCGCTTCTTCGAAACCGGCGGCAAGAGCCTGCTCGACGGTCTGTCGCACCTGGCCAAGGACATCGTCAACAACGGCGGCATGCCCAGCCAGGTCAACATGAATGCCTTCGAGGTCGGCAAGAACCTGGCCACCACCGATGGCGCGGTGATCTTCCGCAACGAAGTGCTGGAGCTGATCCAGTACAAGCCGATCACTGAGCAGGTCCAGCAGCGCCCGCTGCTGGTAGTGCCGCCGCAGATCAACAAGTTCTATATCTTCGACCTGTCGCAGGAAAAGAGCGTGGCGCGCTTCCTGTTGCGCAACGGCATCCAGACCTTTGTGGTGAGCTGGCGCAACCCGACCAAGGCCCACCGCGAGTGGGGCCTGTCGAGCTATATCGAAGCGCTGAAGGAAGCCATCGACGTGGTCACTGCCGTCACCGGCAGCAAGGACATCAACATGCTCGGGGCCTGCTCCGGCGGCCTCACCACCACCTCGCTGCTGGGCCACTACGCCGCCCTCGGCGAGCACAAGGTGCATGCCCTGACCCTGCTGGTCAGCGTGCTGGACAACCGACTGGAAACCGATGTGGCGCTGTTCGCCGACGAGAAGAGCCTGGAAGCCGCCAAGCGCCGCTCCTATCAGGCTGGCGTGCTGGAAGGCAGCGACATGGCCAAGGTGTTCGCCTGGATGCGCCCCAACGACCTGATCTGGAATTACTGGGTCAACAACTACCTGCTCGGCAACGAGCCGCCGGTATTCGACATTCTCTACTGGAACAACGACACCACCCGCCTGCCGGCTGCCCTGCATGGCGAGTTTATCGATATGTTCCAGTCCAACCCGCTGATCCGCCCCGGGGCCCTGGAAGTCTGCGGCACGCCGATCGACCTCAAGCAGGTCACCTGCGACCTGTTCTGCGTCGCCGGCACCACCGATCACATCACCCCCTGGGAGTCCTGCTACAAGTCGGCCAACCTGTTCGGCGGCAAGGTCGAGTTCGTGCTGTCCAACAGCGGGCATATCCAGAGCATTCTCAACCCGCCTGGCAACCCCAAGGCGCGTTACATGACCAATAGCGAAATGCCGCTCAACCCCAAGGCCTGGCTGGCCAGTTCGACCAAGCATGCCGATTCCTGGTGGCTGCACTGGCAGACCTGGCTGGCCGAGCGCTCCGGCGAGCAGAAAAAGGCCCCCGGCCAACTGGGCAACAAGAAATATGCCGCAGGCGAAGCCGCCCCCGGCACCTACGTACACGAACGCTAATCGACTGCGCTTTGCGCAACGCTGCCCGCGGCACTGGAGGTGCCGCTCGCCAGTCCGAGCCAATTGGCCCGGGTGTGGCGAACCAGGCTTTGCCCTGGCGGTTCTGGGAATGACCTGGACGGTCTGCCCCAGTGTTTTTCTTGATAGGGCTTTTGCGTATGTCGTTACCCTTTGTATTCCGTACCATCGAACTGGACGGCCAGACCATTCGTACCGCCGTTCGCCCAGGCAACGGCCAGATGACACCCCTGCTGATCTTCAACGGCATCGGTGCCAACCTAGAACTGGTCATGCCCTTCGTCCGCGCCCTCGACCCCGGTCTGGAGGTGATTGCCTTCGACGTACCCGGTGTCGGCGGTTCCTCCACGCCCAGCACGCCTTACCGCTTTCCTGGCCTGGCCAAGCTGGCGGCGCGCATGCTCGACTACCTCGATTACGGCCAGGTCAATGCGATTGGCGTGTCCTGGGGCGGGGCCCTGGCGCAGCAGTTCGCCCATGACTACCCGGAGCGCTGCAAGAAGCTGATCCTCGCCGCCACCTCGGCGGGCGCGGTGATGATTCCCGGCAAACCCAAGGTGCTTTGGTGCATGGCCAGCCCGCGGCGTTATGTGCAGCCGTCCTACGGCGTGCAGATCGCCCCGGAGATCTACGGCGGCGCGTTCCGCCGCGACCCCAAGCTGGCCCTGGCGCATGCCAGTAAAGTCCGTTCGGGCGGCAAGATGGGCTACTACTGGCAGCTGTTCGCAGGGTTGGGCTGGACCAGCATTCACTGGCTGCACAAGATCCGCCAACCGACCCTGGTGATGGCCGGCGACGACGACCCGCTGATCCCGCTGGTGAATATGCGCCTGCTGGCCTGGCGTATCCCCAACTCCGAACTGCACGTGATCGACGATGGCCACCTGTTCCTGGTGACCCGCGCCGAGGCCGTCGCGCCGATCATCATGAAGTTTCTCGAGGAAGAACGGCAGCGCGCCGTCATGCACCCGCACCCCGCCCCCGCCCGCAGCCATTGACCGCCGCCCCCCGGATAAGACACTGGGTCGACATCCGGCACAGCGCTGGTGCGCACAGGCAACACTTGACCCGTTTCCGGGCACGCGGTATTCCTGAGACCTGGCGCGACGCAGTCTGGGATGCCCCTTCGCGCCCATTGGTATAAGCCTTGCTGCTTACCTGTAAACCTTGAAGTCTCACGGTTTGACGACGGAGTGTTGCCCAATGCGAGACCAGCCGACCAGAAAGGCCCTGCCTGCCTCCTACCGCCCGATGAATGCGCAAAACGCCGTTGCCGGACTGCGTGGCCGCGATGTCCTGTCCACCCTGCGCAGCCTGGCCCTGCAGGGCATCAAGCAACCCGTACACAGCGCCCGCCACGTCCTGGCCCTGGGCGGTCAGCTGGGCCGGGTCCTGCTCGGCGACACGCCCTATCAGGTCAGCCCCCAGGATGCCCGTTTTGCCGATCCGACCTGGCACCACAACCCGTTCTACAAGCGCAGCCTGCAGGCCTACCTGGCCTGCCAGAAACAGCTCAACAACTGGATAGACGAGAGCAGCATGAGCGCCGACGACCGCTCCCGTGCGCGCTTTATCGCCGCCCTGCTCGGCGATGCCCTGTCACCGTCCAACAGCCCGCTCAACCCGAAGGCGCTCAAGGAGCTGTTCGACACCGGCGGCAGCAGCCTGGTCAAGGGTCTGGGCCACCTGTTCGACGACCTGGTGAACAACGACGGCATGCCCAGCCAGGTCAGCAAACACGCCTTCGAAGTCGGCCGCAATCTGGCCACCACCAGTGGTGCCGTGGTGTTTCGCAACGACCTGCTGGAGCTGATCCAGTACAAGCCGATGAGCGAAAAGCAGTACGCCAAGCCGCTGCTGATCGTGCCGCCGCAGATCAACAAGTACTATATCTTCGACCTTGCCAGCGACAAGAGCTTCGTCCAGTACGCCCTGAAGAACAGCCTGCAGACCTTTGTCATCAGCTGGCGCAACCCCGACCCGCGCCACCGCGAGTGGGGCCTGTCGAGCTATGTTCAGGCGGTCGAAGAAGCCATCGATGCCTGCCGGGCGATCACCGGCAGCAAGGAGGTCAACCTGCTCGGGGCCTGCGCCGGCGGCCTGACCATCGCCGCCCTGCAGGGCCACCTGCAGGCCAAACGACAGTTGCGCAAGGTCGCCAGCGCCACCTATCTGGTCAGCCTGCTGGACAGCCAGATCGACAGCCCGGCCATGCTGTTCGCCGACGAGCAGACCCTCGAGGCGGCCAAGCGCCGCTCCTACCAGCAGGGCGTGCTGGACGGTCGCGACATGGCCAAGGTATTCGCCTGGATGCGCCCCAACGACCTGATCTGGAACTACTGGGTCAACAACTACCTGCTCGGCAAGCAGCCGCCGGCCTTCGACATCCTCTACTGGAACAACGACAACACCCGCCTGCCAGCTGCCCTGCATGGCGATCTGATCGACTTCTTCAAACACAACCCGCTCAGCCGCGCCCAGGGCCTGGAAATCTGCGGCACCCCGGTCGACCTGCAGAAGGTCACGGTGGACAGCTTCAGCGTGGCCGGAATCAACGACCACATCACCCCCTGGGATGCGGTGTACCGCTCGACCCTGCTGCTCGGCGGCAACCGGCGCTTTATCCTGTCCAACAGCGGGCATATCCAGAGCATCCTCAACCCGCCGGGCAACCCCAAGGCCAACTTCTTCGAAAACGGCAAACTGACCGGCGACCCACGCGCCTGGTATCACGATGCCAACCATGTGCAAGGCAGCTGGTGGCCCGAATGGCTGAGCTGGATTCAGGCCCACTCCGGGGAAACCCGCGAGACCCTTATGGCCCTGGGCAACCCGCACTACCCGCCCATGGAGGATGCGCCCGGCACCTATGTGCATGTGCGCTAACCCCGCATGCAGGCCGCCGCACCAGGCGGCCTGCTACCTTGGCAATCCACACGGCCAGAATAAGAAGACCGGATGAAGACCCGCGACCGTATCCTCGAATGCGCCCTGATGCTGTTCAATCAGAAGGGCGAGCCCAACGTCTCCACCCTGGAGATCGCCAACGAACTGGGCATCAGCCCGGGCAACCTGTACTACCACTTCCACGGCAAGGAACCGCTGATCCTCGGCCTGTTCGAGCGCTTCCAGGCCGAACTCGCGCCGCTGCTCTCGCCGCCCGAAGACGTGCAGCTGGATGTGGAAGATTACTGGCTGTTTCTGCACCTGATTGTCGAGCGCCTGGCCCACTACCGCTTTCTGTTCCAGGACCTGTCCAATCTGACCAGCCGCCTGCCCAAGCTGGAGCGCGGCATGCGCCACTGGCTCAACAGCCTGAAGCGCGCCCTGGCCGAACTGCTCGCGCGCCTGCAGGCAGCTGGCCAACTGCTCAGCGACACCCAGGCCCTCGGCCAGCTGGTGGAGCAGATCACCCTGACCCTGCTGTTCTCCCTCGACTACCAGCGCATCCTCGGCCGTGAAGGCGAAAGCCGCCTGGTGGTCTATCAGGTCATGATGCTGGCCGCACCGCACCTGGCGAGCGACTCCCGCTTCGCCGCCGAGCAACTGGCCCAGCGTTACCTGCTCGACTAAACGCCACAAACGCAAACGCCCGGCACTAGGCCGGGCGTTTGCGATTACTGCCGCGGGTCTTACGACTGGCTGGCTGGTGTTACTGGTGCAGCGGCTACAGGTGCAGCGGCCGGAGCAGGAGCCGCGGCAACGGCCGGAGCCACAGCAGCAGGCTTGGCGGCGGCCTTGACTGCTGGCTTGGCGGCAGGCTTAGCGGCCGGTTTGGCTGCTGCCTTGACCGCAGGCTTGGCGGCAGGTTTAGCTGCTGCTTTGACCGCAGGCTTGGCGGCCGGCTTGGCTGCTGCTTTGACGGCAGGTTTGGCAGCAGGCTTGGCCGCTGCTTTTGCCACAGGCTTGGCAGCTGGCTTAGCTGCAGGCTTAGCCGCAACCTTCTTGGCCACAGGCTTGACCGACTTGACCGATACGCCGGTCAGTTGCTCGATCTGCTTGGTCAGGCTTTCGACCTTGGCGTTGAGCGCCTTCACTTCATTGCGGCTCGGTACACCGAGACGCGAAATGGCGTTGTTCAGCCGCTTGTCGAAGGCTTCTTCCAGCTCGCCCCACTTGCCCAGCGCCTTGTCCTTGACCTCATCGACTTTCGACTTGGCGGTGTCCACTTTCGAACCCACGGTGGACTTCACAGCACCCACTTGTTTGTCGACTTCGGTCTTGGCCAGCTTCTCGGCTTTTTCGCCGTCCTTGACCAGCGTGTCGAACAGCTTGTTGCCGTCCTTGCTGACCTTGGAGTAGGCACCCAAACCAGCCAACCAGATCTGACGCGAGTATTTTTCTACTTCGCCGATCCAGGAAGTGGTTTGCTTTTCGGTTTTCTTTTTGACAGCCATCCTGCTCTCCTTATTTGGTACGCGCGACGTGCTCGAGCAACGCGCTCAGCTCATCCAGCTTAGCAGAGAGTGCTTCAACATCCTGCTTGGACGGGATACCAATGCGGTTCAGGGCGCTGGCTACACGGTTGTCGAAAGCCTTCTCGATCTTGTCGAGCTGCACTTCAACTTTGCCTTTCACGCTGCTGACGTTGCTGGTGACAGTGCTCTTGACGCTGTCGATCTGGCTGTTGGCTGCTTCAACCTGTTCGTTGACCAGCTTTTTGCCTTGTTTTTCAACGCCTTCGCCGCTCTTGACGAGTTCCTTGAAATACTCGGCACCCTCTTGACCGGCTTTGGCGTAGGCACCCAGGCCAGCCAGCCAGATCTTGCGGGCATAAACTTTAACGTCGCTCAGCACGGTAACGGCTTCTTCGACTTCGACTTTCTTTTTAACGGCAACTTTCGACATGGTGCACCTCACTCTAAGTGTTTCGAGGAAACGCCCACGGAATGCAGGCTTAGATGCAAGGTATCGATGAAAATTAGAAACCGCATACTAAGCGTAAGAAAAAACTGCCGGGAGCAGTTTTTAACGTTGCGCAGCAACGGCCCGAAGGGTGGTCGCCAGGGATGGCAGACCATCAAAAACTGCCTGGAGCAGTTTTTAACGTTGCACAGCAACGGCCCGAAGGGTGGCTGCCAGGGATGGCAAGCTATCAAAAACTGCCGGGAGCAGTTTTTAACGTTGCGCAGCAACGGCCCGCAGGGTGGCCGCCATGGATGGTGGGCCATCAAAAATTGCCTGGTGCAATTTTAAACAGCACCTCAAGCCTGCAGATTCTTGTCCAGCACCTCTTCGATCTCGCGCTTGATGCTGCCGCTCATGGCCGACAGCAACAGCCCCAGATTGAGCTGCACACGCACGCTGTCCTCGGCCACGTCGATGCGCCCATCGGCACCGCTGCGTTTGAATTCCAGGCTGTCGCCATTCCAGCGATAGCGCACGTCGTATTCGCGGGCCAGGCGCTCGGCCAGTTCCTCGGCCTTCTCCCGGGCGACTTCGCGGCCCAGGGAATGGGCGCGCTCGATATTGATTTTGGCCATGGCCTTTCTCCTCGCCAGTTAACTGCGACCTTAGGTCGCTGCGACTATAGCAAGGCTGCGCGCGGCAAGCTGCAGGCGCATCGGCCTGTCGCCGTCCGAGCCTGCATAAAGGTTTACTGCAAGCCTGCGGCGTGGAGCCCATCGCGACCTTTTAGGTTTAGAATGGCCGCCACTTTGATTCCGCCTCTCTGTTAAGGGAAAGGGCAAGATGAACGACCCGCGCAAGAGCAACGACAGCGAACCCACCACCCACTTCGGTTTCCAGAACGTGCCGGAAAGCCAGAAGGCGGAAAAAGTCGCCGAAGTCTTTCACTCGGTAGCGGCCAAGTACGACCTGATGAACGACGTGCTGTCCGGCGGCCTGCATCGCCTGTGGAAGCGCTTCACCATCGAGCTGTCCGG
Source organism: uncultured Pseudomonas sp. (assembly GCA_964578635.1). Taxonomy (GTDB): domain Bacteria; phylum Pseudomonadota; class Gammaproteobacteria; order Pseudomonadales; family Pseudomonadaceae; genus Aquipseudomonas. The sequence continues at coordinate 9,250 of CAZOEC010000095.1, read as the reverse complement.
CGTGCGTCCGGGCAATCGGGTGCTGGATATCGCCGGAGGCACGGGCGACCTGACCCGCAAGTTCTCCGCCCTGGTCGGCCCGACCGGCGAAGTGGTGCTGGCCGATATCAACGAATCGATGCTGCGCGTCGGCCGTGATCGTCTGCTCGACAAGGGCGTGGCCGGCAACGTCAGCTTCGTCCAGGCCGACGCCGAGAAGCTGCCCTTCCCGGATAACCACTTCGACGTGGTGACCATCGCCTTCGGCCTGCGCAACGTGACGCACAAGGAAGACGCCCTGCGTTCCATGCTGCGCGTGCTCAAGCCCGGCGGCCGCCTGCTGGTGCTGGAGTTCTCCAAGCCGTCCAGCGAGCTGCTGTCGAAGTTCTACGACACCTATTCCTTCAAGTTTATGCCGCTGGCCGGCAAGCTGATCAGCAACGACGCCGAGAGCTATCGCTACCTGGCCGAATCGATCCGCATGCATCCGGATCAGGACACCCTCAAGGCGATGATGGTCGAGGCTGGCTTCGAGCGCGTGACCTACCACAATATGACCGGCGGCATCGTCGCCCTGCACCGTGGTATCAAGCCCTGATGCTCATCACCGGGCTCTATGCCGCAGTTGAACGCGGCCTCAATCGGGTACTGGCCATGGACAGCACCGCGCTGCCGCGCCTGGCCCGTCTGAGTGGCCGGGTGATAGCCGTGGAATGTGCCACACCGAAACTGCAGCTGTTTATCCTGCCCAGCGCCACTGGCCTGCAACTGGCCGCGCAGTGGGAAGGCCCGGCCGACTGCCGCCTGCGCGCCCCGGCCGCCAGCCTGCTGCGCCTGGCCACCAGCAAGGACAAGACGCGCATCCTGCACAGCCCGGAAGTCAGCCTGGAGGGCGACAGCGCCGTACTGCTGGAACTGTCCGGGATCCTCCAGGACCTGGAGCTGGACTGGGAATACGAGCTGTCGCGCTGGCTCGGCCCGGTCGGCAGCCAGCTGCTCGGCGGCCATCTGCGCAGCCGGGTGAACTGGAGCAGCCAGACCCTCGACAGCCTGCGCCTGAACCTGGCCGACTACCTCAGCGAAGAATCGCGCAGCCTGGTGGGCCAGCGTGAAGCCGATGCGCGCTTTGCCGAGCTGGATAACCTCAAGCTGGCCCTCGACCGTCTCGACGCGCGTATCGAGCGCCTCGCCCAACTGCATAAGCCCCAGACATGAAGCTGCTTGCCGTTCGCCGCCTGTTCCGTATCCAGCGGGTCATCATCCGCTACCAACTCGACGACCTGCTGCTGGCCCTGCCGGTGCCCGTCTGGCTGCGTGTGTTCAGCGCCCTGTTGCCCTGGCGCTGGCTGCCGCGGCGCGAGCTGAATCTGAGTCGCGGCGCGCGTCTGCGCCTGGCCCTGGAAGAGCTGGGGCCGATCTTTATCAAGTTCGGCCAGCTGCTGTCGACCCGCCGCGACCTGCTACCGCCAGATATCGCCGACGAACTGGCCAAGCTGCAGGACCAGGTACCGCCCTTCGACCCGGCCCACTCGCTGGCGCTGATCGAGGCGCAACTGGGGGCCAAGGTCGGTGAAGTGTTTGCCCGTTTCGACGCCCAGCCGCTGGCCTCTGCCTCGGTCGCCCAGGTGCATGGGGCACAGCTGAAAAGCGGCGAAGAAGTGGTGGTCAAAGTCATTCGCCCAGGACTCAAGCCGGTGATCGGCCAGGACATCGCCTGGCTGTTCCTGCTCGCCAGGCTGGCCGAGAAGGCCTCGGCCGACGCCCGCCGCCTGCGCCCGATGGAAATCGTCAGCGACTACGAGAAGACCATCTACGACGAGCTCGACCTGCTGCGCGAAGCGGCCAACGCCAGCCAGCTGCGCCGCAACTTCGAGGGTTCACCGCTGCTCTACGTGCCCCAGGTGTACTGGGACCTGTGCCGGCCGAAAGTGCTGGTTATGGAGCGTATCTACGGCATCCAGGTCACCGACCTGGCGACCCTGGCCGACCAGCGCACCGACATGAAGCTGCTGGCCGAGCGCGGCGTGGAAATCTTCTTCACCCAGGTGTTTCGCGACAGCTTCTTCCACGCCGACATGCACCCCGGCAATATCTTCGTCAGCACCCGCACGCCGTGGAACCCGCAGTACATCGCCATCGACTGCGGCATCATCGGCAGCCTCACCGACGAGGACCAGGACTACCTGGCGCGCAACCTGATCGCCTTCTTCAAGCGCGATTACCGCCGCGTGGCGCAGCTGCATATCGACTCCGGCTGGGTGCCGGCGGACACCAAGGTCAATGATTTCGAGGCGGCGATCCGCACCGTGTGCGAGCCGATCTTCGAAAGGCCGCTGAAAGATATTTCCTTCGGCCAGCTGTTGCTGCGCCTGTTCCAGACCGCCCGGCGCTTCAATATGGAAGTGCAGCCACAGCTGGTGCTGTTGCAGAAGACCCTGCTCAATATCGAGGGCCTGGGCCGTCAGCTGTACCCGGACCTGGACCTGTGGAGCACCGCCCAGCCCTTCCTCGAACGCTGGATGCGCGAGCGCATCAGCCCGCTGCACCTGCTGCGCAACCTGCAACAGCAGGCCGAGCAGGTGCCACACCTGTCGCAGATCGCCCGCGACACCCTGGAACGGCTCAACCAGCAACCGGCCGCACGCACGGCCGAACCCGGCCTTAGCCGCCAATGGCCGGCACGCCTGCTCGGTGCCGTGCTGATCGGCGGCGCGGTGAGCCAGGGCCTGGCCCTCAGCCTGCTGCTCTGGCCAAGCTGGGCGATGCTCGCCGGCGGCGTCTACCTGGTGCTGCGCCGATAGCCACACCGGTTGCGCACTGGCACACTAGCCCCATAACCCAGCAGCCCGAGTGGGCGGAAATAGCGATGACTGACTGGCTCGACGAAATCAACTGGAACGCCGACGGCCTGGTCCCGGCAATCGCCCAGGACTACCAAACCGGCCGCGTGCTGATGATGGCCTGGATGAACCGCGAAGCCCTGGCCCTGACCGCCGCCGAGCAGCGCGCCATCTACTGGTCACGTTCGCGCGGTAAGCTGTGGCGCAAGGGCGAAGAATCCGGCCACGTGCAGAAACTCCACGAACTGCGCCTGGACTGCGACGCCGACGTGATCATCCTGATGGTCGAGCAACTGGGCGGCATCGCCTGCCACACCGGACGTGAAAGCTGCTTCTACCGCGTCTATGAAAACGCCGAGTGGAAAACCGTCGATGCGGTGCTGAAAGAGCCACACGCCATCTACAACCCGGGACACAAACATGAGTGACACGGCCATGACCGACACCCTCAGCCGCCTGGCCGAAGTGCTGGAGTCGCGCAAAGGCGCAGCCGCCGACAGTTCCTATGTCGCCAGCCTGTACCACAAGGGCCTGAACAAGATTCTGGAAAAGGTCGGTGAAGAATCGGTGGAAACCATTCTCGCCGCCAAGGATGCTGCCGTCAGCGGTGACTGCAGCGATGTGATTTACGAAACCGCCGACCTGTGGTTCCACAGCCTGGTGATGCTCGCCGCCCTCGGCCAGCACCCCCAGGCCGTACTGGACGAACTGGATCGACGCTTCGGCCTGTCCGGGCACGCGGAAAAAGCCGCACGCCCGCAAAACTGATCAACCTCTTACTACGGAGTACGCGTTATGGGATTCGGTGGCATTAGCATCTGGCAACTGGTGATCATCCTGTTGATCGTGGTCATGCTGTTCGGCACCAAGCGCCTCAAGGGCCTGGGTTCCGATCTGGGCGATGCGATCAAGGGCTTCAAGAAGTCCATGGGTAACGAAGACGGCGACAAACCGGCGGTGGACGAGCCCAAGGGCCAGACCATCGACGCCCAGGCGCGCAAGGTCGAAGAACCGGCGAAAAAAGACTAAGCCATGTTCGATATCGGCTTTACCGAGCTGCTGCTGATCGGCGTGGTCGCCCTGATCGTACTGGGGCCTGACCGCCTGCCGGGTGCCGTGCGCACCGCCGGCCTGTGGATCGGCCGAATCAAGCGCAGCTTCAGCGCAATCAAGGCCGAGGTCGAGCGCGAAATCGGCGCAGACGAAATCCGTCGGCAGCTGCATAACGAGCAGATCCTCGACCTTGAGCGGGAAATGAACGCGATGAAGCAAACCCTCAACGCGCCCCTCGGCAGCCTGACCGAGCCAAGCCCGGCCGCGCCCCCCGCAGCAGAGCCGACCGCCGCCACTGATACCAGCACCCGCCAGGATAAAAGCCCGCAGCCATGAGCCAACGACCGGACAGCGATCAGGAAATGCCCCTGGTCTCGCACCTGACCGAACTGCGCACGCGCCTGCTGCGTATTGTCGCCGCAGTATTCACGCTGTTTGCCGGGCTGTTCTATTTCTCCCAGGACATCTACGCCCTGGTCGCCGCACCGCTGCGCGCCTATCTGCCCGAAGGCGCGACCATGATCGCCACCGGGGTGGCCTCGCCGTTTCTCACCCCGTTCAAGCTGACGCTGATGGTCGCGCTGTTTCTGGCGATCCCGATCATCCTGCATCAGGTCTGGGGCTTTATCGCGCCGGGCCTGTACAAGCACGAAAAGCGCATCGCCATCCCCCTGCTGATCTCCAGCATCCTGCTGTTCTACGGCGGCATGGCCTTCGCCTACTTCGTGGTGTTCCCGATCATGTTCGGCTTCTTCGCCAGCGTGACCCCGGAAGGCGTGGCGATGATGACCGATATCGGTCAGTACCTGGATTTCGTCCTCACCCTGTTCTTCGCCTTCGGTGTGGCCTTCGAAATCCCGATTGCCACCTTTCTGCTGATCTGGGTCGGCGTTGTCGATGTCGCCAGCCTGCGCAAGAGCCGGCCCTATGTGATTGTCGGCTGCTTTGCCGTCGGCATGGTGCTGACCCCGCCGGACGTGTTCTCCCAGACCCTGCTGGCCGTGCCCATGTGGCTGCTGTTCGAGGCCGGCCTGCTGTGCGGCAGCCTGGTCAAGCGGCGCGCCGAACACGACGACGAAGACCCCGCGTCGGAACCCCACGACCAGCCGCCAGCCGCACAACCGTGAACCTGCTGCTTCTGGAAGACGGCGACTTTATCGCCGCCGACCGCGTGCTGCTGAGCGGCCGCCGCCTCAAGCACCTGCATGAGGTGCACCGCGCCGAAGCCGGCGACAGCCTACGCGTCGGCCGCCTGAATGGTCTGATGGGCAGCGGCAAGCTGCTGCGTCTGGATGCCGAACAGGCCGAGCTTTGCGTGCAGCTCGACCAGCCAGCGCCGGAAAAACTGCCGCTGACCCTGCTGCTGGCCCTGCCCCGGCCGAAGATGCTGCGCCGCGTGCTGCAAACCGTCAGTGCCATGGGCGTGCCCAGGCTGATTCTGCTGAACAGCTACCGGGTGGAAAAAAGCTTCTGGCAGACGCCCTTTTTGCAGCCAGAAGCCATTCGCGAGCAACTGATACTCGGCCTGGAGCAGGCCCGCGATAGCGTGCTGCCGGAAGTCATTATCGAAAAGCGCTTCAAGCCCTTTGTCGAAGATCAGCTACCCGGTATCGCGGCCGGTACCCTGGGCCTGGCTGGCCATCCCGGCGACTTCCCGGCCTGCCCGCGGGCAGTCGAACAGCCAGTGACCCTGGCCATCGGCCCGGAAGGCGGCTGGATTCCCTACGAGGTGGAAAAGCTTGCCGAAGCCGGCCTGCAGCCGGTGCAGCTGGGCGCGCGGATTCTGCGGGTGGAAACGGCGGTAACGGCCCTGCTGGCGCGCCTGTTCTAAGCGAACACCTCAGTCCGTAGTAGCGGCGGGGGCACCTAGCCCATGCCCGCGAAAAGCACTATCCGGAACATCGCTCGCACCCATGGCGTGCTCCTACAGTTCAACTTGTAGCCCGGATGCAATCCGGGACCGAGAACTCCCGGATTACATCCGGGCTACGGTTTTTCTCCAGCCCGCTGTGCCTGCCAATGCTCAGGCAACAACTGGCCCTTAAGCGCCGGCGCTTCCTCCAGCTGAACGTCATGCGGCTGCAGCGGCTCACCACAATCCGAACACACCAGCACGCCATGCATCGGCTGCCCACAGGTGCGGTGGATATGCCGAATCGGCGCGCCCTCGGGGCCGCTCATATGGCGGTCGCCCCAGTTCACTAGGGCCATGATGGCCGGATACAGATCGAGGCCCTTGGCCGTCAGGCGGTATTCCCCGCGCACGGGGCGCTGCTGATAGGCCACCTTGTCCAGCACCTGTGCCTCCACCAGTTTTTTCAGCCGCTCGGCCAGCACATGGCGGGTAATCCCCAGGCGCTTTTCGAACTCGTCGAAACGACGAATACCGAGAAAACTCTCACGCAGCACCAGCAGGGTCCAGCGGTCCCCCACCACCGACAGGGTGCGGGCCAGGGAGCAGGGTTGCTGCTCAAGTTCTTCCCAACGCATAAGCCAATCTCCAACCGCGATGGCTCACCATAGCTTGACAGGTTCCAAAATGGAACCGACTATCAAGCCAGGTTCCAAAATAGAACTGACGGAGACTGCAATGAGCGAACGCAAAGCAATCCTGGTGGTAGGTGCCGGTGACGCCACCGGCGGTGCCATCGCCAAACGCTTCGCCCGCGAGGGCTATGTCGCCTGCGTGGCGCGGCGCAATGCCGATAAACTCGGCCCGCTGGTAGCGGATATCGAAGCGGCTGGTGGCAGCGCACGGGCCTTTGGCTGCGATGCGCGAGTGGAGGAACAGGTGACCGAGTTGTTTGCCACGATTGAGCGCGAGGTCGGCCCGCTGCACGCGGTGATCTTTAACATCGGTGCCAACGTGCAGTTCTCCATCACCGAGACCACCGAACGGGTCTACCGCAAGGTCTGGGAAATGGCCGCCCTGGCCGGCTTTCTCACCGGCCGTGAAGCCGCCAAGGTGATGCTGCCCCGCGGCCAGGGCACCATCATCTTTACCGGTGCCACCGCCTCCTTGCGCGGCCGAGCGAATTTCTCCGCCTTTGCCAGCGCCAAATTCGCCCTGCGCGCCCTGGCCCAGAGTATGGCCCGCGAGCTGGGCCCCAAGGGCATCCATGTCGCCCACCCGATTATCGACGGGGCCATCGATACAGCCTTTATCCGCGACACCTTCCCCGAGCTGTACCAGCTCAAGGAACAGGACGGCATCCTCAACCCCGAGCATATCGCCGAGACCTACTGGCAGATTCATTGCCAGCCACGCGATTGCTGGGTGCATGAGATGGACCTGCGGCCCTGGACGGAAACCTTCTGAGCCGAAATGCCCCAGCTTGCACCGTAGGATGGGTGCCAACCCATCGGCAATTGATGGGTTGACACCCATCCTACTGACTGCACGCCAACCCAATAACAAGACCTCCCAGAGGAGCATGCAATGAGCAAAACCGTTGAATTCTTTTTCGATTTCGGCAGCCCAGCCAGTTACCTGGCCTGGACCCAGCTACCGCGAATTGCACGTGAGGCCGGCGCGCAGACTATCTGGCGACCGATGCTGCTCGGCGGCGTATTCAAGGCCACCGGCAACCAGTCGCCGGTCATGATCCCAAGCAAGGGTGCCTGGATGCTCAAGGACCTGGCGCGTTTCGCCAGTCGCTACGGCGTGCCGATGACCTTCAACCCGAGCTTCCCGATCAACACCCTGACGCTGATGCGCGGCGCGGCCGGTTACCAGGGCAGCGAGCGCTTCGAGCACTATGTAAAAACCATCTTCGAGGCGCTGTGGGTGCAGCAGAAAAACCTCGGCAAGCCCGAAGTCGTCGCCGAAGTGCTTAGCGCCGCTGGCTTCGACCCGACCGAGTTCGAGCGCCTGGTCAGTGATGATGCGGTCAAGGAGCGGCTAAAGAGCACCACCGAAGAGGCGATCAAGCGTGGGGTATTTGGCGCGCCGACCTTCTTTATCGGCAGCGAGATGCACTTTGGCCAGGACCGCCTGGACTTCGTAGCAGAAGCCCTGGCGCGCTAGCTTTCCAGCAGAAAGGTCACCGGCCCATCATTAACCAGATGCACCTGCATATCGGCACCGAACTGGCCGGTGGCAACTTGCGGGTGTTTGGCGCGAGCCTGGGCTACCAGCAGATCGAACAGCTCGGCCCCGAGGGCCGGCGGTGCAGCACTGGAGAAGCTTGGGCGTAGGCCGCTCTTGGTGTCGGCGGCCAGGGTGAATTGCGACACCAGCAGCAGGCCGCCGCCGACGTCGCTCAGCGACAGGTTCATCTTGCCCGCCGCATCGCTGAAAACCCGGTAGTTGAGCAGCTTGTGCAGGATTTTCTCGACACTGGCAGGCGTATCCTGGGGCTCGACCCCGACCAGTGCCAGCAGGCCCTGATCGATGGAGCCGACCACCTCGCCCGCCACTTCCACCCGCGCACCGCGTACGCGTTGAATCAGTGCCTTCATGCTTCGTCCGGAGCCAGGTTGAGCAGGCGATGGGCCAGTTCGTCGGCAGCGCGTACCAGGGCATCGGTGATCCCGGTTTCCGCCGCCGAATGACCGGCATCGCGAATGATCTGCAGCTCGCTGTTGGGCCAGGCCTGATGCAGCGCCCAGGCGTTGTCCAGGGGGCAGATGACGTCGTAACGACCATGCACGATCACCCCGGGCAGATGGGCGATCTTCGGCATATCGCGCAACAGCTGATCGGGTTTCAGGAAGGCATTGTTGACGAAGTAATGGCATTCGATCCGGGCGATCGACAGCGCGCGGTGGGCGTCGCTGAAACGGTCGACCACCTGCGGGTTGGGACGCAGGGTGGCGGTGCGGCCTTCCCAGGTCGACCAGGCCTTGGCCGCATGCATCTGGGCGATCTGATCGGGACCGGTCAGGCGCTTGTAGAAAGCCTGCATCAGATTGCCGCGCTCATCCGCGGGGATCGGGGCCAGGTAGTCTTCCCAGTAATCGGGGAACAGGCGACTGGCCCCTTCCTGATAGAACCAGTCGAACTCCTGCGGCCGGCAGAGGAAGATGCCGCGCAGGATCAGCCCGTACACCCGCTGCGGGTGAGCCTGGGCGTAAGCCAGGGCCAGGGTCGAACCCCAGGAACCGCCGAACAGCACCCATTTGTCGATGCCCAGGTGCTTGCGAATCCGCTCGAGGTCGGCGACCAGATCCCAGGTGGTGTTGTTTTCCAGGCTGGCGTGGGGCGTGGAGCGACCGCAACCACGCTGGTCGAAAGTGACAATGCGATACAGGTTCGGATCAAAATACCGGCGGCTCTGGGCATCACACCCGGCGCCGGGACCGCCGTGGATGAACACCACCGGCAAACCTTCCGGCGAACCGCTTTCGTCGACATACAGCGTGTGGGTTTTATCGAC
>CAZOEC010000094.1:11648-18783 GCA_964578635.1 uncultured Pseudomonas sp. | reverse complement strand
GCCAACACACCGCCAAACTCACCGCCGGCCACTGCCTGTACTCGGACATGGGCCGGGTGCTCGCTGCCATCACCGCCGATACCTGCGGCTGGCATGACAGTTTTGGCGGCGTGTTGAACGCCGAGGAAGTCGCCGAAAAATACGGGCAGGGCCGCTATCAAGAACTGCGCAACGGCTTCTTCCGCAACGGCGTGGACAACCTGCTGGTGGAAATGGGCAAGTGGAACCTCAACCTGCAGGACCTGCTGATGTGCCTCAACCTGTTTAGCAAGGTCACGGTCGACGGCGATGGCTGCTTCCACTTCCAGCCGGGCAACTCCAAGGCCGGCGACTATATCGAGCTGTACGCGCCGATGGACTGCCTGGTGGTACTCACTGCCCTGCAGCACCCCATGGACCCCAACCCCGCCTACGCGCCCAAGCCGCTGCAACTGAGCTGGCACAAGGTCGAAAGCGACGGCATCAGCGTGCTGTGCCGCACCTCGCGCGCGGAAAACGCCCGCGGCTTCCATAACACCGAACGTCTGTATATCTGAGGCCGGCCAGCATGACTCTTATCGCAAGCGACAAGCACCCGGAAGCCGCCGTATACCGCGCCACCATTGGTGCCGGCGAGCCCTTTCTCTGTGAAGTGAAGGCCGGCCAGACCCTGCGCCTGCTCGACCTGGAAGGTAACCAGGCGGTCGACACGCTGTTCTATTCGGCGCGCAACCCGCGCGAGCGCTATGACGTGCAACGCACCCTGCGCAAACAGAACCGCGTGTACCTGACCACCGGCAGCGTGCTGTATTCCAACCTGGGTCAGCCGATGCTGAGCATCGTTGCCGACACTTGCGGGCGCCACGACACCCTCGGCGGTGCCTGCGCCCAGGAGAGCAACACCGTGCGCTACGCCCTGGACAAGCGCTATATGCATAGCTGCCGCGACAACTTCCTGCGCGCCAGCCTGCACGACGGCCGCCTGAACAAGGCCGACATCAGCGCCAATATCAACTTCTTTATGAACGTACCGGTCACCCCCGAAGGCGGCCTGACCTTCGAAGACGGCATCTCCGCCGCCGGCAAATACGTCGAGCTCAAGGCGCATATGGACGTGATCGTACTGATCTCCAACTGCCCGCAACTGAACAACCCGTGTAACGGCTACAACCCGACTCCGGCTGAAGTTTTGGTGTGGGATTGAAGCGGCTACACGCCTCGTAGGATGGGTTGAGCGCAGCGATACCCATCACCCTTGTGACTGTCGATGGGTTACGCCTTCGGCTAACCCATCCTACGGAAAACGAATTTCCCACCCCGGACGACCGTGGTGCAGACCGAATACAGCGGGACGGCCCGCCTGCCCTTTCGAGGGGAACGACCATGTTCACCAAACTGCTGATCGCCAACCGCGGTGCCATTGCCTGCCGCATCCTGCGCACGCTACGCGCCCTTGATGTACAGGGCGTAGCCGTTTACTCCGAAGCCGACGCCGCCAGCCTGCATATCCAACAGGCGGGCGAAGCCCATAGCCTGGGCGAAGGCCCTGCAGCCAATACCTACCTGGTGGTCGAGAAGATTCTCGCTGTGGCCAAGGCCAGCGGTGCCACGGCCATCCACCCCGGTTACGGCTTTCTTTCGGAAAACGCCGCCTTTGCCGAAGCCTGCGAAGCCGCCGGTATCGCCTTTGTCGGCCCAACGCCAGAACAGCTGCGGGTATTCGGCCTGAAGCACACCGCCCGCGCCCTGGCCAAACAGCATGGCGTACCGATGCTGGAAGGCACCGAACTGCTGGAAAACCTTGACGCCGCGCTGGTCGCAGGCGAACAGGTCGGTTACCCGGTGATGCTGAAAAGCACTGCCGGCGGTGGCGGCATCGGCATGCGCGTATGCAACAGCGCCGCCGAGCTAAGTGACGCCTTCGACGCGGTAAAACGCCTGGGCCAGAACAACTTCAGCGACAGCGGCGTATTTATCGAAAAATACATCCAGCGCGCCCGCCATCTGGAAGTGCAGGTATTTGGCGATGGTCGCGGTGAAGTGCTGGCCCTCGGCGTGCGCGACTGCTCGGTGCAGCGGCGCAACCAGAAGGTGCTGGAAGAAACCCCGGCCCCCAACCTGCCGGCCGGCATGGCTGAGGAGCTGTGCGCCGCAGCGATCAAGCTGGCCAAGGCGGTCAGCTACCGCAGCGCCGGCACCGTGGAATTTGTCTACGACAGCGAGGCGGCGCGCTTTTATTTCCTTGAGGTGAACACTCGCCTGCAGGTCGAGCATGGCGTTACCGAACAGGTGTGGGGCGTCGATCTGGTGCGCTGGATGATCGAACTGGCGGCTGGCGATCTGGTGCCGTTAAGTGAACTGGCGAAAACGCTGAAACCCAGCGGCCATGCCATCCAGGCCCGGCTGTATGCCGAAGATCCGGGCCGCGACTTTCAGCCCAGCCCCGGCCTACTCACCGCCGTAGATTTCCCCAAAGCCGATGGCAAAGCGCTGCGGATCGATACCTGGGTCGAAGCCGGCTGCGAGATCCCGCCCTACTTCGACCCGATGATCGCCAAGGTCATCACCTGGGCCGATAGCCGCGATGCGGCCAGCGCCGCCCTCGGCCAGGCCCTGGCCGACACAGTGCTGTATGGCGTGGAAACCAATAGCCAGTACCTGCGGCAGATCCTCACTGACGCGCCCTTTGCCAGCGGCAACCCCTGGACCCGCTGCCTGGAAGGCCTGAGTTATCAGGCCAACACTTTCGAAGTGCTAAGCGCCGGCACCCAGACCACCGTGCAGGACTTCCCCGGCCGCCTCGGCTATTGGGCCGTCGGCGTACCGCCATCCGGGCCAATGGACAGCCGCGCCCTGCGTCTGGGCAACCGCCTGCTGGGCAACGAGGCAGATGCCGCCGGCCTGGAAATCACCATGAGCGGTCCGACTCTGCGCTTTAACACCGACGCGGTAGTGGCAGTCACTGGCGCGCCGATCCCGTTGAGCGTCGATGGTATCGAGCAGCCACTGAATACCGCGCTACTGATCAAGGCCGGCAGCACCCTAAGCCTCGGTACTATCAACGGTGCGGGGGCACGTAGCTATCTAAGCCTGCGTGGCGGCGTGCAACTGCCGGATTATCTGGGCAGCAAAAGCACCTTTACCCTCGGCCAGTTCGGCGGCCACGGCGGCCGCGCCTTGCGGGCCGGTGATGTACTGCATATCCCGGCACTGACCGACCGCCAAGCCGGTGCGCAGCTACCCGCCGAACTGTGCAGCGCCCTGCCCAACCTGCGCGAAATCCGCGTGATCTACGGCCCCCACGGCGCGCCGGAATACTTCACCCCGGCCTATATCGAGACCTTCTTCGCCACCGACTGGGAAGTGCACTTCAACTCCAGCCGCACCGGCGTGCGCCTGATCGGGCCAAAGCCTGAGTGGGTACGCGACAGCGGCGGCGAAGCCGGTTTGCATCCGTCGAATATCCACGACAACCCCTACGCCATCGGCGCGGTGGACTTTACCGGCGACATGCCGGTGATCCTCGGCCCGGACGGTCCGAGCTTGGGCGGCTTCGTCTGCCCGGTGACGATTATCGAGGCGGATCTGTGGCAACTGGGGCAGCTTAAGGCCGGCGACAAGGTGCGGTTTCTGCCGGTGGATATCGCCATGGCGCGCGAACTGGCAAAAGCCAACAGCCTCGAGTGCGCAGATCTTTGTGGGAGGGGCTTTAGCCGCGAAAATGATGTCGCTTCTGTCGCGGCTAAAGCCCCTCCCACAACTGCGTTGACCTCCCCCATCGTCCTGGATATCGGCGAAGCCGATAAACGCCTGGTCGCGCGCCTGTCTGGCGACACTCATGTGCTGCTGGAAATCGGCGCGCCGGAGCTGGATCTGGTGCTGCGCTTCCGTGGCCATGCGCTGATGCAGGCGCTGGAGGCCAAGCATCTCGATGGGGTAATCGACCTCACCCCTGGCATCCGCTCGCTGCAGGTGCACTACCAGCCGGAAACCCTGTCGCTGGCCAATCTGCTGGCCATAGTCATCGGCGAATGGGATGCCGTATGCGCCGCGCAAGACCTCAAAGTACCGTCGCGGATCGTCCACTTGCCGCTGTCCTGGGACGATCCGGCCTGCCAGCTGGCCATCGAGAAATATATGACCACGGTGCGCAAGGACGCGCCCTGGTGCCCAAGCAATCTGGAATTTATTCGCCGGATCAACGACTTGCCCAATCTGGATGAGGTGTACAGAACTGTCTTTGAAGCCAGCTATCTGGTGATGGGGCTGGGCGACGTCTACCTCGGCGCGCCGGTGGCCACCCCGCTGGATCCGCGCCACCGCCTGGTCACCACCAAGTACAACCCGGCGCGCACCTGGACCGCCGAGAATTCCGTGGGCATCGGCGGTGCCTATATGTGCGTGTACGGCATGGAAGGCCCCGGCGGTTACCAGTTCGTCGGCCGCACCCTGCAGATGTGGAACCGCTACCGCGAAGTGGCGGCTTTCGACGGCAAGCCCTGGCTGCTGCGCTTCTTCGACCAGATCCGTTTCTACCCGGTATCCGCCGAGGAGTTGCTGCGCATCCGCCGCGACTTCCCCCTGGGCCGCTTTGATCTGCATATCGAGCACAGCGAACTGCACCTGGCCGATTACCAGGCTTTTCTCGACCACGAGGCCGAGGGCATCGAGGCCTTCCGCAACCAGCAGCGCGCCGCCTTCGACGCCGAACGCCAGCGCTGGATCGAATCGGGCCAGGCGCACTACGAGAGCGAGGAAGTCGCCGCCGACCTCGGCGAAGACGCCCCCCTCGGTACCGGCCTGCACAGCATCGAAAGCCATATCGCCGGCAACCTCTGGCAGGTGCAGGTGGAGGTTGGCAGCACGGTCAAGGCCGGCGATGTGTTGGTGATTCTGGAGTCGATGAAGATGGAAATCCCCCTGCTCGCCCCGATAGACGGCGTGGTCAGCGAGGTGCGCGTGCAGCCCGGCTCACCGGTGCGCGCCGGCCAGCGCGTGGTGGTACTGGAAGAAGCCTAGAACCGTAGCCTGGATAAGCCTTGGCGCAATCCGGGGAGCACTCCCGGATTGCGCTGCGCTTATCCAGGCTACGAACCTGCAGTAACGCAACACCTAATTGCGCAACAACACAGAACAAGCCCCCTCTCCCCACTGGGGAGAGGGCTGGGGTGAGGGGAGCGGGCCAGACCGCAACATCGCACGCGCCTGGCCCCCTCACCCTAACCCTCTCCCCGAAGGGTAGAGGGAACTGACCGCATTCAAACCCTACGAGGAAGCCAATATGACCCACGAATTCGATCTACGCCTCGATGCACTAAAAGCCGCCTACCTGGCCGGCAGCACCACCCCGCGCCAGCTGATCACAGCCCTGCGCAACCAGGCCGCGGCACTTAATCCCGAGTTCAATCTGTTTATCCATCTACTGAGCGAAGCGGAGCTGGAACCTTATCTGGCCGCGCTGGACGGTAAATCGCCGGCCGAGCTGCCGCTATACGGCGTGCCCTTCGCCATCAAGGACAATATCGACCTGGCCGGCATCCCAACCACCGCGGCCTGCCCGGCCTTTGCCTACAGGCCCGAGCAGAGCGCAACCCTGGTCGAGCAACTGCTTGCCCTGGGGGCCGTGCCGCTGGGCAAGACCAACCTCGACCAGTTCGCCACCGGCCTCAACGGCACCCGCTCGCCCTACGGGGCCTGCCGTAACTCGGTGCACCCGGACTACCCGTCCGGCGGCTCCAGCGCCGGCTCGTCCCTGGCGGTGGCGCTGGGCGTGGCCAGCTTTGCCCTGGGCACCGATACCGCCGGCAGCGGCCGAGTGCCGGCCGCGCTGAACAATCTGGTCGGCCTGAAAGCCAGCAAGGGCCTACTCTCCACCGCCGGCGTGGTGCCCGCCTGTCGCAGCCTGGACTGCGTGACCTACTTCACCGCCACGGCCAGCGAGGCCAGCCAGTTGCTGGCTCTGACCGCCGCCCTCGACCCACGCGACGAATACAGCCGCAGCAACCCGCTATGGAACGATGGCAGCGCCTTTGGCGCACCCCGCCCGGGCTTTCGTTTCGGCGTGCCGAAACAGCTGGAATTCCTGGGCTGCGCCGAGAGCCCGGCGCTGTTCGCCGCCAGCATCGAACAACTCAAGGCCCTGGGCGGCGAAGCGGTAGAAATCGACTTCGCACCCTTTCTCGAAGCCGCCCGCCTGCTCTATGAAGGACCCTGGGTGGCCGAGCGTTACAGCGTCGCCGGCGCGTTAATCGAGGCTCAGCCCGATGCCGTGCTGCCGGTGATCAAGGCCGTGCTGGAGAAAGCCCCAGGCACCAGCGCCGTTCAGCTATTTCGCGCCCAGTACCGCCTGCAGGCGCTCAAGGCCGAGTGCGAGCGGATCATGGCCAAGCTCGACTGCGTACTGACCCCAGCCTATCCACGCCCGGTGACCCTGACCGAACTGCAGGCCGAACCGGTGGCGCGCAACGCCGACCTGGGCTACTACACCAACTTTATGAATATGCTCGACTACGCCGCCGTCGCGGTCCCGGCGGGCTTTATGAGCAACGGCCTGCCCTGGGGTGTGACCCTGTTCGGCCGCGCCTTTACCGACCAGTACCTGTTGAGCCTGGCCGCGGCCCTGCAGCGCCAACAGCAGCTGCCACTGGCCGGCGAGCGCAGCCTGGAGCCAGGCGCGCCGACCGCCATCGCGCGCAATGACCGCGCCCGCCTGGTGGTCTGCGGTGCCCATCTCGATGGCCTGCCGCTCAACTGGCAACTCAAACAGCGCGGCGGCCGCCTGGTCAAAGCCACCCACAGCTCGCCGGACTATCAGCTCCATGCACTGGCAGGCGGGCCACCCTTTAGGCCGGGAATGGTCCGCGTCGCCAAAGGCGGCGTGGCCATCGCAGTGGAAGTCTGGGAGCTGCCGAGCAGCGAGCTGGGCTCCTTCCTCACCGGCATCCCGGCCCCTCTGGGCCTGGGCAAGGTGCAGCTGGCCGATAGCAGCTGGGAAAGCGGCTTTATCTGCGAACCCTACGGGTTGGCCGGTGCAGTCGACATCAGCCACTTTGGCGGTTGGAAGGCCTATCTGCAGAGCAAGGCCTGAGACGCGTAGGCTGGGCACGGTCAAACACCTGGCTGGCCCTGGTGCGCACGGCGCACCCTACGGATAGCC
>CAZOEC010000094.1:0-11548 GCA_964578635.1 uncultured Pseudomonas sp. | reverse complement strand
GCTACCGATGGCAGCTGGGAAAGCGGCTTTATCTGCGAACCCTATGGGTTGGCCGGGGCAGTCGATATCAGCCACTTGGGTGGCTGGAAGGCCTATCTGCAGAGCAAGGCCTGAGGCGCGTAGGCTGGGCACGGTCAAGCACCTGGCTGGCCCTGGTGCGCACGGCGCACCCTACGGATAGCCGCTACCGATGGCAGCTGGGAAAGCGGCTTTATCTGCGAACCCTATGGGTTGGCCGAGGCAGTCGATATCAGCCACTTTGGCGGCTGGAAGGCCTATCTGCAGAGCAAGGCCTGAGGCACCTAGGCTGGACACGGCCAAACGCTTAGCTGGCCCTGGTGCGCACGGCACACCCTACGGAGCGCTGGAACGCTGATAACTGAGGATGCGCCCCTTAAATGGCGCATCCGGGTTATCTAGGTCATTGAGCGGGTCGGCCAGCTGCTGGTAGCCATGGCCGCCCAACTCGCGGCTGAAGCGCGCGCCATTGCCGCGGCCGGGATCGACTATCAGCACCCGGCAGCCGCGCGCGCCATGGCGGGCGATAAAGTCGGCGAGCAAGGCGGGATGGTCGCGTTCATAGAGCAGGTCGCTGCCGATAATCAGGTCGAACAGGCCCAGTTCCCGGTAGTACGCGGCCCAGTCGCAGTTGAGGTAGGTGATGGGTTGCAGCTCATTGAGCGCGGCGTTGCGCAGGAGAAACTCGCCGGCCAGCGGATGGTGATCGCTGGCGGTGATATCCGCGCCCAGGCGCTGCAGCAGCAGGCTGGTCAAGCCCAGGCCGCAGCCCAGCTCGAGAATACGCAAACCCTGCACCGCCATGCCGCTGAGGGTCTGCGCCAGCACCTCGCCGGCCGGCCACAGCTGGCCGAACAGCGGCCAGGTCGCAGAGGAGATGCCGGCCCGTTCGGCCAGGCCATCGCGATCGGCAAACTGCTGTTTATCGCGCAGGGAACACAGATGAAAATCCTCTGCGCCGATACTCAGGGTTGAATACTTGATGCGGTAGCCAGGGCTGACGCTGGACATGGGCTGCTCGGATGGCTGAAAAGGACCCGAACCAGACTGTGGTTAACGCCGCATAACCGAGCGCAGTCGTTATCACACAGCCTGACATTGGGGTGCTTCATTCGGGGGCACATCAGCAAGGCGCAATGCCGGCCAGCGCATCACAAGTCACCAAGGAGACTCTTCGTGTGCGCGCACCATAGGCCTGCGCTGCGCCCGGCAGCAAGCGCGGCCATAGGGGCCGCGATGAACGGCCCGCGCAATAGCGCCGACAGGCACCGATGGCCAAGGCTACAATGCGCTCAACTTCCCCCCCGTAGACCCTACGTATGCCCCGCCCCGCCCCCGTTACCCGGCAACGCTCGCTGATTCTGCTGATCCTGCTATTGCTCGGCTGTGGCTTCCTCACCACTTCGCTGGTCAGCTACTACACCGCCCTGGACTCGATCCGCGCGGGGATTATCGACACCGAGCTGCCGCTGACCTCCGACAACGTCTACTCGGAAATCCAGAAGGACCTGGTCCGCCCCATCCTGATTTCCTCGATGATGTCCCGCGACACCTATATGCGCGACTGGATTCTGGCCGGCGAGCAGGACCCCGCGCAGATCACCCGCTACCTGCAGGAAGTGCAGGAACATTACGGCACCGTCACCAGCTTTCTGGTCACCGAGCAGAGCGGCACCTACTACCAGGCCAAGGGCGTGCTCAAGCAGGTCAAGGCCAGCGAGCCGCGCGACGCCTGGTATTTCCGCGTGCGCGATATGCAGGCCCCCTACGAAATCAATGTCGACGTCGACATGGCCAACAACGACCGCATGACCGTGTTTATCAACTACAAGGTATTCGACTACCAGCAGCGCTTTATCGGCGCGACCGGCGTCGGCCTGACCGTGGATGCGGTGGTCAAGCTGATCGACACCTACCAGCAGCGCTACAACCGCAGCGTGTTCTTCGTCGACACCGAGGGTCGTATCGTCCTCACCGGAGCCAGCGGCGGCCCGATGGGAGCCAGGGTGGGCCAGTCGATCGGCGAACTGCCGGAGCTGGCCAACCTGATGGCCAAACTGCCGCTGCCCAGCAGTGGCAACTTCGAGTACCGGGAACAGGGCCGCGGCCACTTTCTCAATGTGCGCTTTATTCCCGAGCTGAACTGGTACCTGTTTGTCGACAAGCCGGAAAACGCCGCCCTCGACGAACTGCGCTACTCCCTGTACCTGAACCTGCTGATCTGCCTGCTGGTGACCCTGGTGGTGATCAGCCTGGTCAGCCTCGCCCTGCGCCGCTACCAGGCGCGCATCACCGCCCTGGCCACCACCGACCAGCTCACCGAACTGCTCAACCGTCGCGGCTTCGACCTGCTGGCCAACCAGGCGTTGCAGGAGGCGCGGCGCAACAACAGCCCGCTCTGCGCGCTGCTGCTCGACCTCGACAACTTCAAGGCGCTCAACGACGAGCATGGCCACCTGGCCGGCGATGCGGTGCTGCGCGGCTTTGCCGGCGACCTGCGGGACAACCTGCGCAAGTCCGACATCATCTGCCGTTGGGGCGGCGAGGAATTTATCCTGCTGCTCAAGGACACCTCCCCCGAACAGGCGCGCGAGCTGGGCGAGAAAATCCGCCAGCAGACCGAGCGTAACCGCGTGCTGCATAACGGCACCGACCTGCAGATCACCACCAGTATCGGCCTGGCCCACCTGCAGGCAGACGACGCCCTCGACCAGCTGATTGCCCGCGCCGACCGCGCCCTGTACCGGGCCAAACAGAGTGGCCGCAACCGCCTGTGCGAAGAAACCGCATGAGCCTCTCGCCCCAGCATTGCCCGCGTTGCGGCCAGCCCAACCAGTGCGCCCAGGCGGGCGCGACCACGCCCGTCGAACACTGCTGGTGCTTTGACCTGAACATCGCCCCCGCGGTGCTCGACAACCTGCCCGTCGAGGCCCGCGAGCGCAGCTGCCTGTGCCCGCGCTGCGCTCAGGAACTGCCGCCGGCACAGCCCGACCAGCCCGACCAGCCCGCCGACTAGCCATGCGCCTGGATCGTTTTCTCGCCAACCTGCCGCACTGCAACCGCCAGGAAGCCCGCCAGCTGCTCGCCAGCGGCCGGGTGCAGGTAGACGGGCAGGTGCAGCGCGACGGCCTTAGCGAAGTCAGCCAGTTCAGCCGCGTGCAACTGGACGAAGAACTGCTGCAGGCCGGCAAGGCCGCGCGCTACTTGATGCTGCACAAACCGGTCGGCGTGGTCAGCGCCACCGAACACCCCGAGCACCGCACCGTGCTCGACCTACTCGACGAGCCGGACAAACACCAGCTGCACCTGGCCGGCCGCCTGGACCTCAACACCAGCGGCCTGCTACTGCTCACCAACGACGGCCAGTGGTCGCGCCGGGCCACCGCCCCCACCGGGCAACAGCCCAAGGTCTACCTGGTGCACACCCAGGACGAAATCGACCCGGCCTGTGTCGAGGTGTTCGCCCGCGGCCTGTACTTCCAGTACGAAAACCTGACCACCCGCCCCGCCATCCTCGAACTGCTCGCCCCGCGACACGCTCGCCTGACCCTCTTCGAAGGTCGCTACCATCAGGTCAAGCGCATGTTCGGTCACTTCCAGAACAAGGTGATCGGCCTGCACCGCGTCAGCATGGGCACCATCCAGCTCGACGAACGCCTCTGCCCCGGGCAATACCGCGAATTGAGCGCGCTGGAGATCGCCAGTTTCGAGAAACGCTGACGTCAATTTCCCCCGAGGTCACATCGTTCGCAAGCTAACCGATAAACGGTAGTGCCCTAAGGGAATAAAGGCTTGCCAGCACCAGGGCCCACTGCTTAAATCGAGCCATAAGGTCTTGATGTGACCGACGAGTCACAGATGACCATCCAAGCGTTCTTTCAGTTGCTTGCGCTCTGCGCGAAATGGGTTCCTGCCTGGTAACACGACATCCTCCGCCACCTTGAAAAAGGTCGGTGCGATGCTCTATTTCAGCCCTAACTGATTGAAAAATAAATACTTATAAAAATCTCCCAGCCTGACATCGGTTTGTCATGTCCAGGCGCTTTCCTGACTGTCCCCTTATGCCCGGTTTAACGGCCCCGCCGTTTTGCCACGCCCCGACTTGCGCCAGGAGAAAACGACATGAAGCCAGCCACCGCTGTCGTCGATGTTCACGGGATCTACAAGATCTACACGGAGTTCTACGCTAATCCGAGCGCGCGCAAGACCATTATCCTGGTCAACGGCTCACTCTCCACCACCGCCGCCTTCGCGCAAACGGTCAAATACCTGCGCACCCAGTTCAATGTGGTGCTCTACGACCAGCCCTATGCCGGCCAGTCGAAGCCGCACAACCATCACCACCAGCCGATCACCAAGGAAGACGAGGCCAGCATCCTGCTCGAGCTGATCGAACAGTTCCGCGCCGATCACCTGATGTCGTTCTCCTGGGGTGGCGTCGCTGCCATGCTGGCCCTGGCCCAGCGCCCGGCGCGTATCGAAAAGGCGGTGATCACCTCCTTCTCACCGCTGCTCAACGAGCCGATGGTCGACTACCTGGAAAAAGGCCTGGCCCATCTGCACGCCCTCGACGGCGACCAGCTCGGTCACCTGGTCAACAGCACCATCGGCCGTTACCTGCCGTCGCTGTTCAAGCGCTACAACCATCGCCATATCAGCAGCCTGGACAGCCACGAATACCAGCAGATGCATGCCCATGTGCACCAGGTGCTGCACCTCGACGCCCATTGCCAGATGCAGTGCCTGTCGGCCATCGACATCCCGGTGCTGTTCGTCAACGGCGAACACGACGCCTACACCTCGCCGGAAGACGTGCGCCTGTTTGCCGAGCACCTGAACGACTGCCGGTTCGTCACCATCGACAACGCCGGGCACTTCCTCGACATGGAGCACAAGGCCGCGTGGCTGCAGAGCCAGGCCGCGCTGCTGGGCTTCCTGCAGAGCAAGCCACTGCGCCAGACCCACTACCGCCCACAGATGGACGTGCTGCACGCGCTGGCCGTATGAAGCCTGCACACAACCCCCGCCCGCACCGCGATATTGCAGATAACCGCGGCGCGGGCTTCATTTCAGGCCGGACTTCCGGTATAAAGGCACCCGCTGCGGGCGTCGTATAGTGGTAATACCCTAGCTTCCCAAGCTAGAGCTGTGGGTTCGATTCCCATCGCCCGCTCCAGATGTCTAACGAAAAAGCCCTGCCGATGCAGGGCTTTTTCGTTTCTACCGTTTCGCAGTGTCGAAAAAGTGTCGACTAACGGGTTAAGGCGCAAGGCCTGCTCAGGTGACCCGGCGACAGCGGTGCATAGTCCATGACCAGGGACGCATGCTCAGGATTTTCTACAGCATCAGATGTTCTCGCTGTTGATGACGAAGCGGCTGGCAAACCCGATGATCGATTGCTCACCCGCCCCCGCTGCACGAACTACAGAATGGCCAGGGCGATAAAGCCCACAACAGGCCGGATATACGAATGCAACCGCGCTGACGACAGGCGCAAAAGCAAAGCTTTACTCACTACTTGTGGGGAGATTCCATTTACGCATGGTTAGCCTCTCAGGTACGCAATATATGCTTCGCTAACTGGCAATGCGATTGCTAAAGCTGCCCACAGGATTGGTAGATCATACTCAATAAACTGAAGGTCTGAGACTACGTATTTTAAGTACATAGATATTTCCAGCACAAAAATTGCCACAAGTGAAATTTCAACTAGTCTTCTCTCTTGATGACCTTCATTATTTGCAATATATGCGATTTCTCTTTTAAAGACTCCACGACTTATTGAAGGATAGCCCTTCTGTACTTCCATGAACTGTGGGTCGTGAGACTTTATATAACCCAGTATCTTTTCATGCTTTGCTATGTATTTTTCTGTGGCGAGCGTGTGACTGGGGTTGGAGCTCTTGTATAAATGATTGAATCTGATTAGCTCGTAAAACATGGCTAACCAGAGGAAGTAGATTAATATTTCCGGCCTATTCAGGGTTACCGCCATTCCGGGTGCGTTGATAGCGTTTATCTCAGCACCTGCCAGCCAAAATATTATTAGGACGCTGCAAGCTATCAGTAAGTTTCTCCTGCATTTTGATAGTTCTTCGCTCACGCATAGAGTTCCATTAATAAGCTAACGTTGGTTAAGGTCCGGGTTTTAGCCCGCCCCAGTGAGCGACGCGAGCGATTTGGACCGCTAGTTAGCTGTTTACCGCTCACGACGGCCAGCTCTTCGCTCTTTTGCGATATCTATTCGTTTTGGCTCGGTGAAAATTCTTTCTAGCATTACATAGGAAAAATCAAGTATATCTTCCGCATCTTCTTCGCTTAGCGTACCTTCATGTGCCCCATCGTTGCCATCATCTTTAATGCAAGATGAAAGCTCTCGAAGTGCCTCAGGTAAAATTCCGTTATCAAATAACCAAGGCAATCTGAATCCTAGATTTCGACGAATTCTCTGAGTTAACCCTTCCGTCTCACCCTCAGGAAGCATTGAGCGCGTTGCTAGATCTAGACAGAGTCTGAACATAGTTGCCGAAGCATTAAAACATCCAATTGCCATACAGGCAGAGCCTTCGCGAAAAGCCAATTCAATATTATCTGGCAGGTGCTCTGGTGGATTTTCAGTTGCTGTATCTTTGAGTGTTATATGGCCTTCTACTGTCAGAAATCGATTTACAGCAACATTGACATCGGAAAGCTCATTCTGCCGTAGAAAATTGTTCGAACCTATATCCTTTTGGCTCAAGACGAAAATTGTCGATCTCTTACAGGATCGACATATACAAAAGGTCTCATACCACTGTTGCCATTGGTATTTTTGATGGGTTTTGTTCTCTGCGACTAAGTCAAAAGTCATTTCTTTCGCTTTGCATCTTGGACAATTTGCTACCAATTCACTCATATCTGGCCCTTGGAGTTAAATTTTGGAAATAAGCGTAGCTAACTAATAACTAGACGATATCACTATCGCGTAACACGCCTTGCAGGTGCCAGATAACCTTCCCTGTCACGCGCCAAGCCTTTGAGTTTCCTGCAAACCCAAGCGTAAACACGCCCCAGGAAAGATAAAAAGCGGCATAAGGCAAGACTGGGGTTGGGTTGCCAGCGCCGTTGTAGCTAGAAGCTACTGGTAGCCCCCTGGCCTGTCTAGCATAAGTGTCGCAACACTAGCCGCATCGCGGCTTAGGGCGATGCGAAATTGCTGGTTTTATCCAGATGTCAAACAAAAGGCCCTGCGCATGCAGGGCCTTTTGTTTGGTTCATCGCATTTTGTGGGGAAGGTGGGCCTGACACCGGACTGGCAAGTTTGTGTTTTCTGATTGCAGCGCTCTCTGTTTCTGGATCAGGCTCATTAACGTGTCGAACTAGGGTTCTGGTTTCGCCCCTCACGGGCGAGTCACTTTCTCTTGCTTGCCCAAGAGAAAGTAACCAAAGAGAAGGGCACCCCGACATCCGGCCCCGGCTGCGCCGGGGTTCCCTCCGTCCATCACCGCTTCAGGGGCACGCCACGAAGGGCCATCCCTGGCCCATCGTGGCTCTCGCGACATCCATGTCGCTCAACCCCTTACGCGGCGATTCCACTCGGCCTTCTGAAGGGGACTTGGGCGTCGTCTGCATGATCGCAGCTCAAGAGCAAAAGCTTTAGACGCCGTGGGCTCTGATTTTCCGAGAATCTCACAAGCTCGCGACCCGGTCCCGTCAGGAGGCCGAGCGCAGGTGTTGCGTAGGGGGACGAGCCGCATGGATGCGGCGAGAGGCGTAATGGGCCAGGGATGGCCCATGTACGCCGCCCCCCGGAGCAGCGCCGGAGCGAGGGAACCCTGGCGCAGCCAGGGCCGGATGCAGGGTGCCCTTCTTTGGCACACCTTTCTTGGGCAAGCAAGAAAGGTGTGGCGCCCGTGAGGGGCGCAACCCAAGCGTTCAGCACACGCGTTAACGGGCCATACCAAGCCCTCCACCGATACGCAGACAAACTTGCCAGTCCAGGGTCAATCGGCACTTCCCCGAAATTCCGCGAAGAACCTTTTGTTTTGCTTGAGTCACCTACTCCGGCTGCAAATCAAACAGCGCCTTACCGCTTTCCATATCACAGGGCGTGGAGAAGTGTTCGTGCATGATCAGCCAGCGCCCGTTCTGCTGGCGCAGGCACTGGGTTACGCGCATCCAGCAGCTCTGCATCTGGCCTTTGTCGTCACTGCCGCCACAGTGCAGCAGGTAATGCGCCACGCCCATTTCGCCGCTGGCGATAAAGCTGGGTTCGTGGGGTTCGAACAGGGTCGGGCCGCTGCACATTTCCATGCAGGCTTGCCAGTGCGCCTGGTAGGCGGCCCGGCCGACGAAGCGCAGCGGGCCGATGGCGTCGTAGGCCACTACGTCTTCGCTGTAGTGGTCCATGATGCGCGCCACGTCCTTGCTTCTGCAGGCCTCGGTCCAGCTGTCCAGGGTGGTTTGCAGTGCGGTGTGTAAGTTGTGATTGCTCATGCCGGTTTCCTCCTTATGGGTGCTTCAAGCCTTGTGGGCACAGCAGTCTTGCTGCGCCGCGGGCTGTTCGTACTCGTCGTGCAGGCGGGTCCAGTTCAGGCCCTTGCCGTCCAGATCGGGCATGCCGTCCCAGCCTTCGCCACGGCCGAAGGGGGTGAGGTCGAGGTAGTGGAAGCTGCTCATCAGCATTTCCAGGCCGCGGGCGTAGCCGGAGTAGGTGTGGAACAGTTGGTCGCCGTCGCGCAGAAACACGCTGACCCCGGGCTGCTCGCCCTGCAGGTGGTAGTCCAGGCCCAGGCGTTGCAGCTCGGCCTTGTCACGGTAGTTGTATTCGACCGGGGCGACGCTCTCGTCGGCAGTGGCCTGGTAGTCGTAGTTGAAACGGCTGCCGTAGGAGCCGTACCAGGGCAGGGTCCAGCCCATACGGCGCTTGAAGGCTTCGAGGTCGGCCAGGGGCGCGCGGGACACCAGCACCAGGGTGGTGTCGCGGGCATGCAGGTGGGCCTGGTGGCCGATATTGTCGACCAGGCAGGAGCAACCGTCGCAGCCCTCGCCGCGGTCCATGTGGTACATAAAGTGGTAGACGATCAACTGGCTGCGCCCGGCGAACAGCTCGAGCAGGCCCACTTCGCCCTGGGGCCCCTGGAAGCGGTAGTCCTGTTCCACTGCGACCATGGGCAGACGCCTGCGCGCCATATTCAGGGCATCGCGCTGACGGGTCAGGGCCTTCTCCTGCTCCAGCAGGGCCTTGCGCGCCACCAGCCACTCTGCGCGGCTGACGACCGGGGGAAAGTAACTGCGGTCCATGGCAAATCCTCCATTGGCATGATGGTTAACCGCCCCGGACTGCGGCCCTCGGGGCTGGGTGTTGCCGGCTGGGTAACTGGCTGCCTTAGCCCTCGCGAACCTGCAGCGGGGCCTGCTCGATCTGCAGCTCGCGCACCGGGCGCACTTCCACGCAGCCGACCCGCGCCGCGGGGATATGCCCGGCCAGTTGAATGGCCTCATTGAGGTCACGGGCCTCCACCAGGTAGAAGCCGGCCAGCTGCTCCTTGGTTTCGGCGAAGGGGCCGTCGGTGATCGACAGCTTGCCGCCGCGCATGCGTACCGTGGTGGCGGTCTGCACCGATTGCAGGGCTTCGGCGGCGAGCATGCGGCCGCTCTGCCCCACCGCCTCGGCATAGGCGAAGCACTCGGCGTCGTGAGGGCTGTCGGGGGAGCTGTGCAGCTCCTGTTCGTTGGCATAAACCAGGCAGAGGTATTTCATAGCGGACTCCGGTTCCTTTACGGGCTGAGTATTGGATAGTCGAGTGCGGCGCGTGGCGTTCGACAAGGGCGGGAAAAATATCGCTGCGGCCGACGAATGGTCGCTGTCTTGGCTGTCGCGCAGCGTTTACCGCATGCAGGTTCGGCAGCAGATTTTCTGGTGCGCGCGGCGCACCCTAGGTTTCTAGTTCGGCCAGGCGCTGTTGCAGCAACTGTCGATCCGGCCCCTGCTGGGCCAGTTGCAAGGCGCGCTGGTAGGCCGCGCGGGCCGGGGCGATGCGGCCCAGGCGACGATTGAGATCGGCGCAGGCGGCGTGGGCCAGGTGGTAGTCCGCCAGTTCGCCGTTGGCCAGCAAGGCTTCGATCAGTACCAGGCCGGCTTCGGGGCCCTGTTCCATGGCCACCGCCACGGCGCGGTTGAGTTCGATCACCGGCGACGGGCTCAGGCGCAGCAAGGCATCGTAAAGCCCGACTATCTGCGCCCAGTCGGTCTGCTCGGCGCTGGCGGCCTCGGCATGCACGGCGGCGATGGCGGCCTGCAAGCTGTAGGCACCGAAGCGCCGCGAATGCAGGGCCTGCAAGACCAGGGCCTCGCCCTCGGCGATCAGCGCGCGGTCCCACTGGCTGCGGTCCTGCGCCTCCAGCAGCACCACCTCACCGCTGGCCGTGCTGCGCGCGCTGCGCCGTGACTCGTGCAGCAGCATCAGGCCCAGCAGGCCCATCACCTCGGGCTCGGGCAGCAATTGCAGCAGCAGCCGCGCCAGGCGGATGGCCTCGTCGGACAGCTGAGTGCGGGTCAGCTCGGCACCGGAACTGGCGAAGTAGCCTTCGTTGAACACCAGGTAGATCACCCGCAGCACGGCATCCAGACGCTCGGGCAATTCGCTGCGCCCCGGCACTTCATAGGGGATGCGCGCATCGCGGATTTTCGCCTTGGCGCGGACGATACGCTGGGCCAGGGTCGCCGGGGTGGTGAGAAAGGCGCGGGCAATGTCCTCGGTACCCAGGTCGCAGACTTCGCGCAGGGTCAGGGCCACCTGGGCATCGCTGGCCAGGGCCGGGTGACAGCAGGTAAAGATCAGCCGCAGGCGGTCGTCTTCGAGCAGTTCGTCGTCCGCCAGCGCCGTCGCGTCGGGCAGTTCGGCCTGCTCGTCGAGGGACTGGAAACGGCGTAGGCGGCGCAGCTGGTCGATGGCCTTGAAGCGCCCCGCCGACACCAGCCAGGCCCGCGGGTTGGCCGGTATGCCCGCCTCCGGCCATTGCTCCATGGCCGCGCGAAAGGCTTCGTGCAGCGCCTCCTCGGCCAGGTCGAAATCCCCCAGCAGGCGAATCAGGCTGGCCAGCACCCGGCGCGATTCGGCGCGGTAGATGGCGTCGAGCTGGGCTCGTTGAGCGTCGTCCATAACCCTCCCCGCAACGCTTTCGTGGAATCTAGTAACCCGGATTGCCTCCGGATTACGGTTGCTGCCTTAGCTTTTCAGCCGATAACCGGTCTTGAAGATCCAGCCCACCGCCAGGATGCACAGCAGCAGAAAGCCGAGAATCATCCCCAGACTGAGTACCACATTGACATCGGAAACGCCGTAGAAGCTCCAGCGGAAGGCGCTGATCAGGTACACCACCGGGTTGAACAGAGTCACCGTCTGCCACACCGGCGGCAGCATGCTGATGGAGTAGAAGCTGCCGCCGAGGAAGGTCAGCGGCGTGACGATCAGCGCCGGCACGATCTGCAGTTTCTCCCAGCCATCGGCCCAGACGCCGATGATAAAACCGAACAGGCTGAAGGTCA
>CAZOEC010000093.1:0-18790 GCA_964578635.1 uncultured Pseudomonas sp. | reverse complement strand
TCACCATCGACGGCGACACCTCGACCAACGACTGCTGCATGCTGATCGCCACCGGCCAGGCCGCCTTGGCAGAGATCACCCAGGCCAGCGGCGACCTGTTCGCCAAGCTCAAGGAAGCGGTGTTCAGCGTGTGCATGGAAGTGGCCCAGGCCATCGTGCGCGACGGTGAGGGCGCGACCAAGTTCGTCACCGTGCAGGTGAATGGCGGCGCGACCCATCAGGAATGCCTGGATGTGGGTTACGCCGTGGCCCATTCGCCGCTGATCAAGACCGCGCTGTTTGCCTCCGACCCGAACTGGGGACGCATCCTCGCCGCCGTGGGCCGCGCCGGTGTGGCGCAGCTGGATGTCAGCCTGATCGACGTGTTCCTCGGCGAGGTGTGCATTGCCAGCAAGGGCTGCCGCGCGGCCAGCTACACCGAGGAGCAGGGTGCGGCGGTGATGGCCAAGGAAGAGATCACCATCCGCATCGAGCTGGGCCGCGGTGGCTGCAGCGAGACCATCTGGACCACCGACCTGTCCCACGAGTACGTCAAGATCAACGCCGAGTACCGCACCTGATCCTCCGTACATCGACTGTTTGACGCCTCGTATTCCCGTTGTTTATGGCCGCCATCCCTGGCGGCCTCCCTTCGGGCCGTCGCTGCGCGACGTTAAAAAGTGCTCCTGGCACTTTTTTATGGCCCCATAAACAACGGGAATTTGCTATTGGGCGGCGCGGCGTCTTAATGTCCGTTGACCCCTTGAGCAAGCGCATCACGCACGGAGTGCCCCCATGTCCCTGGTTCTGGTTATCGGCAACAAAACTTATTCGTCCTGGTCGTTGCGCGCTGCCCTGGCCATGGAGCTGGCCGAGGCCAGCTATGGCGAAGTACTGATCCCGCTCGATCGCCCCGATAGCCGGGCGCGCATCCTCGAACATTCGCCAACCGGCAAGGTGCCGCTGCTGAAGACCGAAGACGGGCCGGTATGGGACACACTGGCGATTGCCGAATACCTCGCCGAGCGCTTTCCCGAGGCCCATCTGTGGCCCCGTGGCGAGTATGCCCGGGCGCTGGCGCGCAGTGTCTGCGCCGAGATGCACAGCGGCTTTACTGCCCTGCGCACGCATATGCCCATGGACCTCAAGCGCGATCAGGCGTTGGATGCGGTACCGGCCGAGGTCGAGGCCGATATCCAGCGCATCTGTGCGCTCTGGGCCGAGTGCCGTGGCGCGTTCGGCGAGGGCGGTCCCTTCCTGTTCGGTCACGCCAGCCTGGCGGATGCCTTCTTCGCCCCTGTTGCAGCGCGGCTGCGCAGTTATCGGGTGGCGTTGCCCGAGGTGGCGGCCGCTTATGTGGCGACCATCTATCAGTGGCCGGCCTTTCAGCGTTGGTATCAGGCGGCTCAGGAGGAACAACTGGGGTGAAACGTATTCATGTAGCTGCTGCAGTTATTCGCGGTGTGGACGGGCAAATTCTGCTCGCCAAGCGTCCCGAGGATAAGCATCAGGGCGGCCTCTGGGAGTTCCCCGGCGGCAAGGTCGAGTCTGGCGAGACGGTACAGGCAGCCCTGGCCCGCGAGCTGGAGGAAGAGCTGGGTATTCGCCCGATGGCCGCGCGCCCCTTGATTCAGGTGCGCCACGATTACTCGGACAAACAGGTGCTGCTGGATGTCTGGGAGGTCTCGGCTTTTACCGGTGAGCCCCACGGTGCCGAAGGCCAGCCCCTGGCCTGGGTCAGCCCGCGGCAGCTAGGCGACTATGAATTTCCCGCGGCCAATCGGCCGATTGTCGCGGCGGCACGTTTGCCCGAGCGTTATCTGATTACTCCGGAAGGTGTGAGCGGGCCTGAGCTGCTGCGGGGTATCCAGGCGGCCCTGAATAGCGGTATTGGCCTGCTGCAACTGCGCGCGCCGGCGATGCCGGCTGCGCAGTACCGCGATATTGCCGCCGATGCCCTCGGTCTCTGTGCGGGCAAGGCGCAGCTGATGCTCAAGGGCCCGCTGGAGTGGCTGGGCGACTTTCCTGACGCTGGCTGGCACCTGACGGCGCAGCAGTTGCGCGAGTTGAGCGCGGGCGGCCGGCCGTTTGCGCCACAGCGCTGGCTGGCGGCGTCCTGCCACTCGGCGCAGGAGCTGGAACTGGCTGCGCAGATGGGTGTGGATTTCGTCACCCTGTCTCCCGTGCAGGCCACCCAGAGCCACCCCGACGCCCGGCCGCTGGGCTGGGCGCAGGCTGCCGAGTTGCTGCAGGGCTTTAATCAGCCGGCCTATCTGCTGGGCGGCGTCTCGCCTGTGGATGTTGAGCGGGCCTGGCAGGTGGGGGCCCAGGGCGTGGCGGGTATTCGCGGGTTCTGGCCGCAGTAGCGGTTGTTGGCGGCCGGCGGGCAAAGGGCGTTATAGTCGCGCCCTCAAATGGTGCGCGACAGGTGAGCGGTTAAGGGTGCAAAGCATCAAGACGTGGTTGAAAGGCTTCTGGCCAGCGTCCATGACGGTCAGCCTGAGCGAGCGTGTGCTCAGCTGTGTGGGCGCGACGCTGGCGCTGCTGTTCAGTGGCTGGCTATGCCGCGAGGTGCTGGGCAGTGCCAGCCCCTGGCTGATCGCGCCCATGGGCGCGTCCGCAGTGCTGCTGTTTGCCGTGCCGGCCAGCCCTCTGGCGCAACCCTGGTCGATTCTCGGTGGCAACCTGATCTCCGCGATTGTCGGCGTCAGTTGCGCCACCTGGCTCGGTCACGACGCGCTGGTGGCAGCGCTGGCGGGCGGCCTGGCGATTGCCGGGATGTTTGCCCTGCGCTGTCTGCATCCGCCGGGTGGCGCGGTGGCCCTGACTGCGGTACTGGCCGGCCCGGAAGTGGCGCAGCTGGGTTATCACTTCGCCCTCTATCCGGTGGGGCTGAACTCCATTGGCCTGCTGCTGATTGCGCTGCTGTTCAATAACGCCTTGCGCCGCCAGTACCCGCACCGCCCGCTTGAGCATGGCAATGTGCACAAGACCCGCGACCCGATTCCCCGTGACCGCCTGGGCTTCACTCCGGCGGATCTGGATGCCGTGCTCAAGGCCCGCGGCGAGCTGCTCGATATTTCCCGCGAAGACCTCGAAGAGATTCTTCTGCAAACCGAGGCGCGGGTTTATCAGCGCCGCTTTGGCGAGGTGCGCTGTGGCGACATCATGTCCCGCGATGTGCAGACCCTGACCGAGCATGTCAGCCTTGCCGAGGCGCGTATGCGCCTGCATCAGCATCGGCTTAGCGCCATGCCGGTGGTCAACTCACAGGGCGAGTTGCAGGGCATGCTCAGCCTGCATGATCTGTTGCTGGTCGACGCCGCTACGCAGACCGTCAGCCAGTGCATGCGCCGGCAGGCTCCGACCTGCCGCGCCGACTGGCCGGTGACCTATCTGCTGCAGATGCTCGCGGACAGCGATGTGCATCGCTTGCCGGTGCTGGACGAAGGCCGTCAGCTGCTGGGTGTCGTCACCCAGTCCGATCTTTTGGCGGCGCTGTTTCGCATGTCGCTGCTGGGTACTGCGCCTGCGGCGCGCGCTGGCTAGGCGTGGGTCTGGGTTATCCTGTGTGCTTCCCGTTGCCCGGTTGTTGAGTCTGCCCATGTCTGTCGATGCCCGTTCCCCCTCGAATATGCGCCCCAGCACCCTGCATCTGCCCCGTGGCAACTGGGCGACGGTGTTCGAATGCCTGTGTGCGCACTTCCCGGCGATTGCGCCGGCGGTGTGGCAGGAACGTATCGCCAGAGGCCGGGTGCTGAACGCCCAGGGCCAGCCGCTGGGGCTGGAGGCGGCTTATCGCGAAGGGCTCAAGGTGCACTATTTTCGTGAAGTGCCCGCGGAGACGCCGATTCCTTTCGAGGAAACCCTGCTGCATGTCGACGAGCACCTGTTGGTGGCCGACAAACCGCATTTTCTCCCGGTGATGCCGGCCGGCGAATACGTCGAGCAGACCCTGCAGGCGCGCCTGGCCAAGCGCCTGGGCAATGCCGACCTGGTGCCGTTGCACCGCATCGATCGGCACACCGCCGGTCTGGTGCTGTTTTCCACCAATCGGCAGAGCCGTGGCCAGTACCAGGCGTTGTTTCGTCTGCGGCAGATGGACAAGTGCTACGAAGCGCTGGCCCCAGCCTTGCCGCAGCTGGACTTTCCGCTGCTGCGGGCGACGCGGTTGGAGGGGGGCGAGCCGTTCTTTCGCATGCAGGAAGTGGCCGGTGAATCCAATAGCGAGACCCGTATCGAGGTCGCCCAGCGCCTGGGAGAGCACTGGCTGTATCGGCTGTATCCGGTAACGGGCAAGAAGCATCAGCTGCGCGTGCACCTGGCCGCCCTGGGCGCGCCGATCCTCAACGACCCGTTCTATCCCGAGGTTTTCGATGCGCCAGATGCGCCGGATGATTACAGCAAGCCGCTCAAGCTGCTGGCCAAGGGGCTGAGCTTTATCGACCCGCTAAGTGGTGAGAGGCGCAGTTTCGAGAGCCAACTTAGTTTGTTGTGAGGTTGTAGCCCGGATGCAATCCGGGGAAGCGGATTCCCGGATTACATCCGGGCTAGGGGTTAATCCGCTTGCTTCTCTGCCGCCTGCCAGAGCACTTCAGCTATCCCCTGACGCTTGGCGATCAGCCGCGCAGCGACGAACAGCAGGTCGGACAGGCGGTTGACGTAGGCCAGGCCGACGCCGCGCAGCGGCTCCACGGCGTTCAGGTGCTGGCAGCGGCGCTCGGCGCTGCGGGCCAGGCTGCGGCACACGTGGGCCTGGGCGATCAGGCGCGAGCCACCGGGCAGAATAAAGTTCTCCAGCGGGCCGACTTCTTCGTTCCAGCGGTCGATAGCCGCCTCCAGTCGCTCGATCTCCGCGGCCTGCAGCGCCTGGTAAACGGGCATCGCCAGTTCGCCGCCGAGGTCGAACAGGCGGTGTTGGCAGGGGGCTAACACCTCGATGATCTCGCCGAGCCCAGGCCACTGGGCTTGCTGTTCGGCAAGGTCGGCCAGCAGCAGGCCGAGTTGGCTATTCAGCGTATCCACCTCGCCCATGGCGTCCACCCGGGGATGGTCCTTGGTGACCCGGCGGCCGTCGGCCAGGCCGGTTTCGCCGGCATCGCCGGTGCGGGTGTAAATCTTCGACAGTCGATAAGCCATGGTTACTGTTCCGTATCGGCAGGTGGGGCGGCCAAGGGCAGGCGCAGAGTGAAGCAGGTGCCCTGGCCGGGTTTGCCCTGCACCTCCATCTGCCCCTTGTGGTTGTTGGTGATGATGAAATAGGACACGGAGAGCCCCAGGCCGGTGCCCTGGCCGATTTCCTTGGTGGTGAAGAAGGGCTCGAAGATGCGCTTGCGCACCGCCTCGGGCATGCCGACACCGTTGTCCTCCACCTGGATTTCCGCCCAGGGGCCGGCGAGCCGGGCACGCAGGACGATCTTGCCGGGTACCTGGCTGTCCTGGCGCTGATGGATGGCCTGGGCGGCGTTTTTCAGCAGATTGAGCAGCACCTGTTCCAGCTCGTTGGCGGTGCCGGGTACCGGGCCCAGGGCCGGGTCGTACTCGCGCACGATGGTCAGGCTCTTGAAGTCGAAGCTTTCGGTCAGGTCGAAGTCGCTGCTGGCGATTTCCAGGGCCTGGTCGATCAGACCGGGCAGCTGGCAGGGGGCCAGCTGGCGGTCGCTGAGGCGGCTGAAATTGAGCATATGGCTGACGATTTTTGCCGCCCGGCTGCCGGCCTGCTGGATGCCATCGAGCAGGCGCGGAATCTCTCGGGCCTGCAGGTAGCGGTCGATGGCCTGCAGGCAGACGCCAATCTGCTCGGCCTGTTCGCGGTTTTTTTCCAGTTCCGGCGACAGTCGCCGACGGATGTTCTGCACGTTATGCAGGATGGCCCCGAGGGGGTTGTTGATCTCATGGGCCATGCCGGCGGCCAGGCCGCCGACCGAGAGCATCTTTTCCGACTGCACCATCATCTCTTCCAGGCTCAGGCGCTGGGTGATGTCGTCGACCCGGATCACCACGCCGCGCCCGGCGCTGCCGCTCAGGGGGTAGAAGGTCAGGGCGTAATAGCGCGGGGCGTCGGGGTCGCCCCAGGCGACGCGCTCGACCTTCTCCACCTTATGCTGTTCCACGGTGCGCTTGAGCTGGGGCAGAAAGGGCTTGAGCGGCGGGAAGGCGAGAAAGATCGGCTGGTTCAGCGCCTCGTCCAGGCGCGTGCCGGAGAGGCTGCTGGCCTCCTGGTTCCACTGGGTGACATAGAGCTGCTCGTCGAGGGCGATCAGCGCCGAGGGCATGGAGTCGATGATGCTGTTGAGGTACTTCTGGAAACCGGTGAGCTTTTTCTCGATCTTGCTGCGCACCTGCACTTCCAGCTCCAGCTTGCGGTTGGAGTGACGGGTTTCTTCGGCCAGCAACTGGGCCTGGTCGAAGGCCTGCTGGGTGTCGTCGCGGGCGCGCTTGAGCTGCTGTTCGCGGGCCTCCATGCGCGACAGCATGGTATTGAAGGCCTCGGCCAGGCTGCCGATTTCGTCGGCATTGCCGCGCCGTGCGCGCAGGGCGTAATTCTCCTCGCGGGTGACCTGACGCGACAGTTCCTCGAGGCGGCGGATCGGCCGGGTGATCAGGCGTTTGACCTGGCGCGAGACCACCAGCCAGAGCAGCACGCTGAGCGCCAGGATCACCAGGCTGGCGGTCAGGGTGCCGGTATAGAAGGCCCCCGGCAGCTCGCTGGAGGCGACCAGCAGGAGGAAGCCCGGAGCTCCGTCTGGCTGTGGCAGTTCGACCAGCTGGTTGATGCGAAATTCGCTGTGGCGCCAGGACTCGACCTGTTCCACGCGCAGCGGCAGTTGCAGTTTTTCGCCGCGCTGCAGCTGCGCCAGGCTGACGCCATTGCTGTCATAGATCACCGCCGCCCGCAGTGGTGCGTAGTCATCCAGGCGCTTGAGCAGGGCTTCGGCCGCCTGCGCCGAGCCCAGGGCTTCATGGCTCAGGGCCGGGCTGGCAATCAGCCGGCCGAGGGTGTGCAGCGCCTGGGGGGCTACGCTTTGCTGGGATATCCAGTAGGCCGCGCTGATAAAGGCCAGGTTGGCCACCAGCAATACGGTGGCCAGCAAGGCCAGCAGGGCGGCGAGCAGTTTGCGCCCGACCGGAAGGTTTTCGAGGTGCTGACGCAGGGGCATGGCGGGGTGGGTCGCGGTGGTGTAGGTGCAGGCAGGTTAACGCGTGGCTTAATGGCTGGGCAATCCGCGTGCATTGAGGTGAGCCCGCAGGCGCTCGTGCAGGGCCTGCAGATGGGGCAGGGTAAGCGCGTGACGCTGCGCGGCGGCGCAGGCGTAGCCGAGCAGGTAGGCGATCTCGGTGCGCCGGCCCTGGCTGACATCCTGATGCATGGAGGAGTAGTTGGCGGCGGTGGCCTGGATCACCCGCAGCACTTCTTCGTGCAGGTCATGGGCGGCCGCAGCCTGTCCGCAGCGCTGCAGCAGTTCGCCGAGTTCGGCGCACAGACTGGCGATTTCGGCCGGGTGCTCGCGCAAGCCGCCGTTGCGGCAGTCATGCAGCACGGTCAACGGGTTGATCGCGCAGTTCAACGCCAGCTTGCGCCACAGACGGCCGAGAATATCCAGGCTCCAGTCATGCACGATACCGCTCTGTTCGAATTCGTTGAGCCAGGCCGGGGGCGTTGGCTCGCGCGGGTCGCCGAGCCAGGTATGGCCGTGGCCGGCGAAGACCACGCGAAAGTCGCGCTCACGAAAGGCCCCTTCGGTGCTCGAGGCCAGAATGCAGCGCGCCTGGGGCACCTGCAGAGCCACCCGGTCCTGGCTGCCCAGGCCGTTCTGCAGCAGGATCAGCTCGGCCCCGGGCACCAGGCGCGGTGCCAGCTGGGCCACGGCCGCTTCGGCGTCATAGGCCTTGCAGGCCAGCAGCAGGCGTTGAATGGGTTGCGTGTTGTCGGGCGTTTGCGCGGCAACCGGGTAGAGCCGCGCCTGATCCTGTTCGACCAGGGTCAGGCCGCCCGCCTGCTGGTAGGCCTGCAGGCGCTGCGGGTTGCGCAGGATCAACTGCACCGGTACGCCCGCCTGGGCCAGCCGCGCGGCCCACAGGCTGCCCAGGCTGCCCGCGCCGAGAATATGCCAGCTCATCGTGGCGTCTAGCGCGGCAGGGGCAGGCGCTGGGCGGTGACCAGGCCGCTGCTGTAGGAGTCCGGCAGCAGTTTGGCGGCATGCTCCTGCAGGGCCTGGGGCGTGCAGGGCAGGCCTTTGCTGTCGAGGCCGATCAGGCTGATGCCGGCCTTGAGGCTGATAAAGCCTTCGCTGGTCTTGAAGGCCTTGAGGTTGATGCCTTCGTGCAGGCGCTTGAAGCTGCTGGGCGAGCATTCATGAAGGTCTTCGAGCATGGCGATCAGGCCGAAATGCATTTCGTCCAGGCGCACCAGAATGTCCAGGGGCCGCACCAGCTGTTGCAGGCGCCGGGCGACGCCGCTGAGCAGTTCGTTATAGAAGCGCTCGCCGTATTGCTGGCGCAGGTCGTGGACATCCTGCAGGCCGATCATCAGGTAACACAGCGCACCGCCGCGGGATTCCACCTGGCGCAGGCTGTCGAGCATCCTCTGCTGCAGGTAGCGGTTATTGCCCAGGCCGGTCAACGGGTCGACCAGGTTGCGCTGCTCCAGGCTGGCGATATTGTCCGTGAGCAGGCGGTTTTCCTGGAGCAGGCGTTGCAGGGTGTTGCACAGGCGGTCGGCGGCATACACCCGTGGCACCAGCTGCTCGCTCATGGCCGCCTTGTTGATAAAGTCATCCACGCCACTGTCGAAGGCTTCACCTAGGACGTTTTCACCCTCCTTGCCGGTAAGCAGGATGATGTAGGTGTAGTGGTGGGTCATTTCATCGAACTGGCGCACCTGTTCGGTCAGTTCCAGGCCATTCATCTCCGGCATCAGCCAGTCGGCCAGCAACACGCTGGCGGGGCGTTGCTCCAGAAGCCGAATGGCTTCGGCGGCGCTGCTGGCGAAACGCAGGTCCTGATAGCCCGCCTGGGTCAGGGCGCGACCAATCACTGCGCTGGAAAACTTGGCATCGTCCACGACCAGAATGCTGAGATGGGGGTTGGGCATTGGCAGGCTCGCTGGGGAGAATCGCATAGACCCGGTACATCGCCGGGCAGTGTTTGTCGCTACCGCTATATAATGGCTCGGTTTTTTAACCGTCAAGCAAGGCGCATTCCTTCTGTGATGCGGAATGCGCTGTTTATCAGGAGAGAATCCATGCCCTCATTCGACGTGGTGTCCGAGCTGGACAAACATGAAGTTACCAACGCGGTCGACAATGCCATAAAGGAACTGGAGCGTCGTTACGACCTGCGCGGTAAAGGAAGCTTTGAACTGAAAGAGCTGACTGTCAACCTGACAGCCGATGCGGATTTCCAGTTGGAGCAGATGGTCGAGATTCTCAAGCTCAGCCTGGTAAAGCGCAAGATCGATGTGCAATGCCTGGAGTTCAAGGACGCCTACCCTTCGGGCAAGAGCGTCAAGCAGGAAGTGGTTCTGCGTGAAGGCATCGAAAAGGAGCTGGCAAAGAAGATCGTGGCCCATATCAAGGACAGCAAGCTCAAGGTCCAGGCCGCGATTCAGGGCGAGCAGGTGCGCATTACCGGCAAGAAGCGCGACGACTTGCAGGAGGCGATTGCCGCCCTGCGCGCCAAGGATTTCGGCATGCCGCTGCAGTACAACAACTTCCGCGACTAGGGCGCGGAGTTGAACCTCATGGCGTTGCAGGCGTCGCACGGCCTGTAGTCGCAATAAAACCGCCACGGCTTGCCGTGGCGGTTTGTTTTCAGCAGTGCAGAAAAGGAGTAGCAGATGGAAATGAACGTCGAACAACTGGTGAAGATGTCCGAGACCTGGTTGCCGGTCATGATGCAGTACGCTGGGCAGTTGACCCTGGCAATCATCACTTTGCTGATCGGCTGGTGGCTGATCAATGGCCTGATCGGCAAGGTCGGTACGCTGATGCAGCGACGCAATGTCGACCGCGCCCTGCACAGCTTTATCGCCAGCCTGGCGGGGATCATCCTCAAGGTGCTGCTGCTGGTCAGCGTGGCGTCGATGATAGGTGTGGAGACCACCTCCTTTATCGCCGTGATCGGTGCCGCTGGCCTGGCTATCGGCCTGGCGTTGCAGGGCAGCCTGGCGAATTTTGCCGGCGGGGTGCTGATCATGCTGTTTCGCCCCTTCCGTGCCGGCGACTGGATCGAGGCCCAGGGCGTATCGGGCAGTGTCGACAGCATCCAGATCTTCCACACCACCCTGAAAACCGCGGACAACAAGGTGGTGATTGTGCCCAACGGCAGCCTGTCAAACGGCCATATCACCAACTACTCCCGCGAGCCCAAGCGCCGCGCCGACATCAACCTGGGAATCGACTACTCCAGCGATATCCGGCTGGCCCGTGAAGTGCTGCTGAAGATTGCCGAAGACCCGCGGGTGCACCGCGACCCCGAGCCTGTGGTGTTCGTCACTGGGCTGGGCGACAGCGCGGTCAACCTGTCGTTGCGGGTCTGGGTGGCGACTCCGGATTTCTGGCCGGTGACCTTCGGCTTTACCGAGCTGGCCAAGGAGCGCCTGACCGAGGCCGGTATCGGCATTCCCTTCCCGCAGCGCGTGGTGCACCTGGTGCAGCCCAGCTAACCGGCCTCTGGCGGTGCCGCGACCAGCCCGTGGTGCCGCCGTTAGGCTGAGAGGCCTTTGACTGCGCGGCCGAAGCTGGCCCGGTAGTGGTTCAGTAAAGATTCCCAGTCCGCCTGGTTCCAGGGCGAGTGGCGGCGCAGTTGCTGCAGGTCGTGGCGGGCAGCCTGGTCCGGAAGCAGGCGTCTGCGGGACTTTTCCAGGTCCAGCAGGGCGACTTCGGCCTGCCCGCTGTCGCTGATCTTGACGAAGATGTGCTTGGCATACAGGCAGCCATGCTGCCAGCGTGCCTTGTGCAGGCGTGCGAGGTTTTCCGCGACCAGTTGCAGCAGGCGCTGGTGGGCAGGTTCGCCATGGCGCTCGCGGCCCTGGGTGAGGTACCAGTCACTGATCGGCTGGTAGCCTTCCAGGGCTGCGGTCACCAGCAGGCCACGCCAGCCCTGGCGGCTGTGCTCGGTGGCGCAGTAGACGATTTCCGGGACTGTCACACCCGCTTTGCGGGCCCCCAGCAGCGCATCTCGCTCGCGCAGCACCGTAGGGCGACCGAAGGGGTGCAGCAGGCTGCGGTAGGTGTGTCCGGTCTGGCGTTTGGCGTAGAACAGACGCTCGGCCTGGTTGATGCGCTGCACGCCGCTCTGGCCGCCGCGCCGGATATTGGGCTCTTCCACCCATTCGCCCTGTAGCTGCCACCAGGTTTCGAGGCTGCCGGGGACAGGCATTGAGACTGCGTCTGCTGTCATGTTCCGCTCCGCTCTGTAGAAGCGTCAGCTTCGGCATGCCCGTGGCCGATATGAAGCGCTGCGCTTCAATTATTGTTGGTTGGTATCTGTTCCGCGGTCGTAGACGGTGCATCGCCGTTGGCCTGGGGGCGCTCGCGACGCCATTGCAGGACAATCAGGATCAGGGTCGGCACACCCAGCAGGGCTGTGACGATAAAGAATTGTTCATAGCCGAACTTTTCCACCATCACCCCGGAATAGCCACCGATCATACGCGGCAGCAGCAGCATGATCGAGCTGAGCAGCGCGTACTGGGTGGCGGAGAACTTCAGGTTGGTCAGGCTCGACAGGTAGGCGACGAACGCCGCAGTGGCCAGGCCGGCGCTGAAGTTGTCGGCGGAGATGGTGAGGATCAGCATCTGCAGGTCCGCGCCCATGCTGACCAGCAGCATAAACAGCAGGTTGGTCGCCGCCGAGGCGACGCCGCCGATAAACAGGATCGGCAGTATGCCGAAGCGCACGATCAGCAGGCCGCCGATGCCCGCGCCGAGCAGGGTCATCACCAGGCCGAACAGCTTGCTGACGCTGGCGATCTGGTCCTTGGTAAAGCCCTGGTCGATATAGAAGACGTTGGCCATGACCCCCATCACCGTGTCCGACATGCGGTAGGTGGCGATCAGCCCCAGCAGCAGGAAAGCCTGCCAGCGGTAGCGCAGGATAAAGTCGTTGACCGGGGTCAGCACCGGTGCCAGGCCGCGGCGGCCCATGCTGGACAGGCACAGGCTGGTGAGGATGGTGTAGAGCAGGGCGCGGAGGAAGGCGCGGTCTTCCAGCAGCAGGTCGAGCATGCTCGCTTCGCCGTTGATCACGCTGACGAAATCGGTGTGGTAGAGCTGGGTGAACATCGCCGGTACCGAGATCAGCAGGACGATCAGCACCAGTACCGAGGCGATCTGGTGGCTGAAGCCATAGCGGGCAGCAGCCAGCTGGGTGCGCAGCGGCACATCCGGCTCGCGCATCCACAGGCTGGTGAGCAGGCCGGGCAGCATCATCAGGGCAAACAGCAGGTAGGTGCCGGCCCAGGCCCCGTGCTGATAGAGCAGGGCGGTGGAGCCAAAACCTTCGGCAAAATACAGCGCGCCGGCGGTAGCCAGCAGGGCGGCGACCCGATAACCGGCCATATAGCTGGCGGCCAGGGCAGCCTGACGGGTGTCGTCGACGATTTCCAGGCGATAGGCATCGACGGCGATGTCCTGGGTGGCCGAGGCGAACGCCACCAGCACGGCCAGGGAAATCAGCCAGGTCAGGTGGGTTTGCGGGTCGCACAGGGCCATGCCGGCCAGGCCGATGGCGATCAGGATCTGCGACAGCACCAGCCAGGAACGGCGGCGGCCCAGCTTGCCCAGCAGCGGCAAGCGCCACT
Organism: uncultured Pseudomonas sp.; assembly: GCA_964578635.1. GTDB lineage: Bacteria > Pseudomonadota > Gammaproteobacteria > Pseudomonadales > Pseudomonadaceae > Aquipseudomonas. The sequence continues at coordinate 6,006 of CAZOEC010000093.1, read as the reverse complement.
GGTCGAGCAGCGGCGACCAGACCCATTTGAAGGCGTAAGCAAGGCCGATCAGGCTGGCAAAACCAATGGTGTCACGGGCCACGCCGGCTTCGCGCAACCACACCGAAAGGGTGGAGAACACCAGCATATAGGGCAGGCCGGCGGCGAACCCTAGAAGGAGCAGCACCAATGTCGAGGGGCTGGAGTAGGCGGCAATGGCATCGCGCCAGCTTTTACGGGGCATTGAGCGGGTATCAGCCTGAGGTTGACCTAATAAAGGGCGCACTCTAACCGCTGTGCTCCATTGGGCGCCAGCCGTACTGTCGGATATCCACTCTATCGTTATGGCTAAATATGCCTTCGGCCTTGAGCCGGGCCCGCTGCTCGTTACCCGAGGGGGTGCCTGCCGCCAGGCTGAGCCGGCCACCTGCGGCTATGACCCGATGCCAGGGTAGCGTCGTACCCTCCGGCAACTGGCTCAGGGTGCGCCCCACCCAGCGCGCCGCGCGGCCCAGGCCGGCCAGTTCGGCCAGCTGGCCGTAGCTCACCACACGGCCCGCTGGCACCTGCGCCAGCACCAGGTAGAGGGCCTCGCGGCGTTCAGCCTGGCTTGCTGGCAACGGCCTCGGCGCGTCATGCTGCGGGGTATTTTTCGCTGATCTATTCGGTACTTTCGCCATGTCGCTACGCATCCTGCTGCTCTCGGTTCTTCTTGGCTGGGCCATGCCCCTGTGGGCCGATACGATCTGGCTGAACAATGGTGACCGCCTGAGCGGCGAGATTCTGTTGCTGGACGGCGGCAAGCTGGCCCTGAAGACCCGTTACGCCGGCCAGGTGCTGATCGACTGGAAGGATATCGACACCCTGAGCTCGGAAAAACCCCTGCTGATCCGTCGCAATGGCTTCGACAGCGAGCACAGCCAGCAACTGGAGGCGGCCGGCAAGGGCATGGTGCGGGTGGTCAATGCGACCAGTCAGACCGTGGCGCTGGCCAGTATCAAGCGCCTGATCCCGCCGCGCCCGGTGCTGCAGGACCGGGTATGGGAGGGCAATCTGGACGCCAAGCTGGATATGAAGCGCGACGACAATATAACCGACGAGTGGAAGCTCAAGGGCAATACGCGCATGGAGCATGGCCGCTGGCGGCATGGGCTGCGGGGCGAGCTGGAACGCAAGGTCAAGAATGAGGTGAAAACCGCAGACAACTGGCAGCTGGAGTACGACCTCGACCGCTTTATCACGGATAACTGGTTCTGGCGGGTCGGTGCCGAGCAGAACGAGGACGAGTTCTCCTTCGTGACCCGGCAGCGCTCGATCGGCACCGGGCCGGGCTATCGCTTCTGGGATAACGAACTGGGACGTTTCGACATGATCGGTCAGTTCAACCGGATGCAGCTGCAGACCAGCGAGGGCGAGCTGAGCTTTTCGACCTATTCCCTCGAGTGGGATTACAAGCGCCTGCTGTGGGGCACGCGCCTGGAGTTCTTCAGCAATGCCGAGCTGCAGATCCCCGCCATCGAGCAGATCGACTATGTGCTCGACAGCGAAGTGGGCCTGCGTTATCGCCTCAATAGCTGGGCGCGGCTATCCCTGCTCTACGAACTCGATCAGGTGCGCGGTCTGGGGCGTACCAGCAGTGAGCGGCATTACCTGCTCGGCGTCGGTGTCGGCTGGTAAAAGTCCCGGCGGCTGAACTCGGGGGGCTCCTGTCGGTCAGTACTTGTTCTGCCGCCGCGCTTGAGGATAATGCCGGCCTCCGCTCACCCTAGATATTGCAAATTACCCCCTATGTTTTCCAAGACCCTGCTATGCCTGGCCCTTTCTGCTGCTGCCACCTCCGTCCTGGCGGATACCGTCTGGCTGAAGAACGGCGACCGCCTAACCGGCAAGATCAAGTTCTACGACGGTGGCAAGCTGTTGCTGCAAACCGAATACGGCGGAGCCATCGCCCTGGACTGGAGCAAGATCGCCACCCTGGAAAGTGATCAGGAGCTGTTGATCAAGGAAAATGCCGTGGCCGGCGAGCGCGCCAAGGCTCTGCAGCCGGCCGAGCCTGGCAAGGTGGTGCTGGCCAATGGCGGCGAGCCCAAGACCATCGAACTGGCGAGCATCAAGCAGATCCTCAAGCCCAAGCCGCTGGTTGAAGACCTGGTCATCAAGGGCAACCTCGATGCTTCCCTGGATTACAAGCGCGCCGAGCGCGATACCGACGATTACGATATCGATCTCAAGACCCAGGCGCGCCACGGGCTGTGGCGGCACAATGCACAGGCCGATTACAACCGCGAGTTTCAGGATGACGTGGTCACCACCGACAACTGGGGTGCCGAATACGCACTTGACCGCTTCCTGACCGAGAAGTGGTTCTGGCAGGGGCGCTTCGAGTACAAGCGCGACATGGTCGAGGAGCTTGAGCGCCAGCGTACCGTGGGTACCGGTCCGGGTTACCAGTTCTGGGATAACGAGCTGGGTGCCTTCTCCGTAGTCAGTCTGCTCAACCGCACCGACTACGAATACAGCAATGGCGAGAGCGACAACTTCTACGCCGCGAGCCTGAAGTGGGATTACAACCGCTACCTGGTCGGCAAGAGTGTCGAGCTGTTCAGCGATGGCGAGGTGGGTAAGCCGTTGGACAACGTTGCGGATTACACCCTGGATGCAGCCGTGGGGCTGCGTTACAAGCTGACCGACTGGGCCTCGCTGAATATGAAGGCCGAGAAGGATCTGGTCAGTGGTGCAGAAGGCGAGCTGGATGAAACCCGTTACAGCCTGGGTTTTGGCGTCGGCTGGTAAGTGTTTGGCCGTCGATCTGCTGCGCGTCGGCCCTGCTGCGTTAAAAACAGGCTCGGAATGCTCATGTACAAAAGTACACTCGTGTGCGAGCCCAGTCCGCTTCCTCGCCGCTTTGACCAGCCGGAGGCTGTTACTAACGTAGCGCCTTGCAGGTCTCTAGCTCGCTAGATCTTGAAAAATTAAAAGCAAAAAAACCCCGCATCTGCGGGGCTTTTTATTTCCAGCTGTCCGATCTAACCGATCAGAGGCGCAGGCCGCCGTCCAACTCCAGGATACGACCGGTGTAGTAGTCGTTTTCCAGGATATAGGCTACCGAGTGAGCGATCTCGGCAGGCTTGCCCATGCGGCGCAGCGGGATGACCGAGGTCATGCGCTCCAGCGCTTCGGGCTTCATGCTGGCAACCATTTCGGTTTCGATAAAGCCCGGTGCAACGCCAGCGACACGGATGCCGTAACGCGCCAGTTCCTTGGCCCAGACCACGGTGTCAGCTGCTACGCCGGCCTTGGCGGCGGAGTAGTTGGCCTGGCCGATATTGCCGGCACGGGAGATGGAGGAGATGTTGATGATTGCGCCTTCGCTCTTCAGCTCGATCATCTTCGCCGCCACTTCGCGGGTGCAGAGGAACACGCCGGTCAGGTTGACGTCGATCACCGACTGCCACTGGGCCAGGCTCAGCTTGGTGATTTCGCCGTCCTTGACCTTGATGGTCAGGCCGTCACGCAGGATCCCGGCGTTGTTGACCAGGCCATTGATTGCGCCGAAGTCTTCGGCGATCTGTGCCACGGTCTGGGTGACCTGCTCTTCGTTGGCGACGTTGCACAGGTAGGAACGCGCTTCCACGCCCAGGGCCTTGCAGGCCGCTACTGCTTCATCGAGTTTTTCCTGGTTCAGGTCGACCAGGGCCAGCTTGGTACCTTTTCCCGCCAGGTATTCGGCCATGGCGCGGCCAAGACCCTGGCAGCCGCCGGTGATGATGATGACTTTATCTTTGAGTTGCATCGCTTATCCCCTCAAGTGGTGTCGTGTAACCTCGCTGGCCTGGTAGTAGCCTGTCCGTTAATGACGGATTCTTTGCAAGGAGTCAGATTGTGAGCGTGAAAGCCGGCAAGCATGCCCGAGAATTGCTGCTCAAGGAATACCGTGGCGTGCTCAGCACCCATTCCAAGGCCATGCCGGGATTCCCTTTCGGATCAGTGGTGCCCTATTGCCTGGATGCCCAGGGCTGGCCGCTGATCCTGATCAGCCGTATCGCCCAGCACACCCACAACCTCAAGCAGGACGACAAATGCTCGCTGCTGGTGGGCGAGCGCGGAGCCGAGGACGTGCAGGCGGTCGGCCGTCTTACTCTGCTCGCACATGCGCGACAATTGCATGACGAGGCGCAGATCGACGCCGCTGCGGCGCGCTATTACCGCTATTTCCCGGATTCGCAGAACCATCATCGTGTGCATGACTTCGACTTCTGGCATCTGGAACCGGTACGTTGGCGCTATATCGGCGGTTTTGGCGCGATTCACTGGCTGGACCAGGTGGCGCTGGCCAATCCCTTTGCCGGTGATAGCGAAGTCGATATGCTCGCCCACATGAACCGCGACCATGCCGCCGCCATCGCTCATTATGTCGAGCTGGCGGGGCTGCCCCGGGATACCCCGGCCGAGCTGGTCGGCATCGACAGCGAGGGCTTTCATCTGCGCATCGGTCAGGGCCTGCACTGGCTGGGGTTTCCCGCAGTCTGTCAGACGCCGCTGGAAGTGCGTCAGGCCCTGGTGGCGCTGGCTCGCGCCGAAGTCTGGCCGACCGGCGGTCAGGCTTCAGCTTGAATTCAGCGCAACACCCCATACTTCCCTCTTACTGGAAGTCTTTTTCCGCTAAGGAACCTTTGATGCGTGCTTTTCTGTTTTTGTTTCTGCTGTTTCCCGTTATCGAGCTGGCGCTGTTGATTCAGGTCGGTAGCGCCATCGGCGTGCTGCCAACCCTGCTGCTGGTGATCGGTACCGCCATCCTTGGCAGCATTCTGCTGCGTGTGGCCGGTGTCGCCACCGCGTGGCGCGCCCGCGAGCGACTGGCCCGTGGCGAGTTGCCCGAGCAGGAAATGCTCGAAGGCCTGCTGATCGCCGTCGGCGGCGGTCTGTTGCTGCTGCCGGGCTTTATCAGCGACATCTTCGGCGTGTTCTGCCTGATCCCCTTTACCCGCCGTCTGCTGGTCAACAAGCTGCGCCTGCGTGCCGCCGAGCAGGCCATGCGTCAGCGCGCCTTTTTCGACGACCAGGCCGCCCACTCCGGCCACGCCCGGCCCCGGGTGCTGGAAGGCGAGTACGAGCGCCGGGATTAATGAGAAGGCGCGTAGCGACGCCATCCTTATGTCCTTCTCCCTCCGGGAGGCGGCTCCTGCTCCCGGCGGGAGTAGCGCATTCGCCGGTGGGTCAAGGTGGCGCGAAGCGCCGGATGAGGGTTGTGGGCATACGCGATTGGCTTCCTCTATTCATCCCTGTTGCGCTCGTTCGAAGCCATTCCAATAGCCCTCGCGAGTCGCTCTGAATCGTAAAAATATTCGCCATCAGCCCTTGAAATCCCCCCGCACGCCCTTATGTAGCGGTCACCGCAAGGTTTTCTGTCGTTTCGGCAGATCAGACTTCAGCGTCGTGCCTGGCACGGCGCTACCGGCTCCGCCGGATTTTGCTAACCCGCCGGTGAAAGCACCGGCCGCTGTAAACCACCTATTGGGAGAGATCGACAATGAAGCTTCGTCCTCTGCATGACCGCGTCGTAATCCGTCGCAGCGAAGAAGAAAAGAAAACCGCTGGCGGTATCGTCCTGCCAGGTTCGGCTGCTGAAAAAGCCAACAGCGGCGAAATCCTCGCTGTAGGCACCGGCCGCGTACTGGAAAACGGTGAAGTGCGTGCACTGTCCGTGAAAGTGGGCGACAAGGTTGTGTTCGGTCCTTACTCCGGCAGCAACACTGTGAAAGTCGACGGCGAAGACCTGCTGGTAATGAGCGAGAACGAAATCCTCGCTGTTATCGAAGGCTGATTCCCCGCTCATTTTCCCGCTACTACAAAGTATTTAAGGAATATCGATCATGGCTGCTAAAGAAGTTAAATTCGGCGATTCCGCCCGCAAGAAAATGCTCACCGGTGTCAACGTCCTGGCTGACGCAGTAAAAGCGACCCTGGGCCCGAAAGGCCGTAACGTGATCATCGAGAAGAGCTTCGGCGCTCCGACCATCACCAAGG
>CAZOEC010000092.1:0-18834 GCA_964578635.1 uncultured Pseudomonas sp. | reverse complement strand
TGGTGGTCATCTGCCGGCGCTGCACCTCGGACACGCGGTTGTGCGGGTGCATGATAAAGATATCGACGTTGTCGCAGGCCTTGCAGCCCTCGATGGCGGCCGAACCGGTATCACCAGACGTCGCGCCCATGATCACCACCCGCTCGTTGCGCTTGGCCAGCACATAGTCGAGCAGACGGCCGAGCAGCTGCAGGGCGAAGTCCTTGAAGGCCAGGGTCGGGCCGTGGAACAGTTCCAGCACCCATTCGTTGCCGTTCAGTTGGCGCAGCGGTGCCACGGCGTTGTGGGCGAACACGCCGTAGGTTTCTTCGAGAATCTTCTTGAAATCGGCATCCGGGATGCTGCCGGTGACGAACGGGCGCATCACCCGGAACGCCAGCTCGTGGTAGGGCAAGCCGGCCCAAGAGGCGATTTCTTCCTGGGTAAAACGCGGCAGGTTTTCCGGCACATAGAGGCCGCCGTCGCTGGCCAGGCCAGCCAGCAGCACGTCTTCGAAATTCAGGGCCGGTGCCTGGCCGCGGGTACTGATATAGCGCATAGGGGCAAACCTTCGGTTTGAGCTGCAAGCTTCAAGCGGTACGCCGCACGCGCCTTTTGCACGTGCGGCCTGCCGCTGGTTAGTTCAACTGTTCGACGCGGATGCGCATGACCTTGCCAACCACATCATCCAGGGCTTCCAGAGCGGCCAAGGCCTCGTCGATGCGCGCCTCGACCACGCGATGGGTCACCAGGATCATCGGCACCAGGCCGTCATGCTCTTCGACTTCCTTCTGCATGATCGATTCGATATTGATCCCGCGCGCCGACAGGATGCTCGCCACCTGGGCCAGCACGCCCGGATGGTCCTTGGCCTGAATACGCAGGTAATAGGCGCTCTCGCACGCAGCGATCGGCAGGATCGGGTGATCGGACAGCGAATCGGGCTGGAAGGCCAGGTGCGGCACACGGTTGGTCGGGTCGGTGGTCAGGGCGCGCACCACGTCCACCAGGTCGGCCACCACGGAAGAGGCGGTCGGCTCCATGCCGGCACCGGCACCGTAGTACAGGGTACTGCCGGCGGCGTCGCCATTGACCATCACCGCGTTCATCACGCCGTTGACGTTGGCGATCAGGCGATCGGCCGGGATCAGCGTCGGATGCACGCGCAACTCGATACCGGCGTCGGTACGACGGGCCACGCCCAGGTGCTTGATGCGATAACCCAGGGCTTCGGCGTAGTTCACATCGGCCGTGGTCAGCTTGGTGATGCCTTCGGTGTAGGCCTTGTCGAATTGCAGGGGGATACCAAAGGCAATCGACGCCAGGATGGTCAGCTTGTGCGCCGCATCGATGCCTTCGACGTCGAAGGTCGGATCGGCTTCGGCATAACCCAGGGCCTGGGCCTCTTTCAGCACGTCGTCGAAGGCCCGGCCCTTCTCGCGCATTTCGCTGAGGATAAAGTTGCCGGTGCCGTTGATGATGCCGGCCAGCCAGTTGATGCGATTGGCCGCCAGGCCTTCGCGGATCGCCTTGATCACCGGGATACCGCCGGCCACCGCCGCTTCGAAGGCGACTATCACGCCCTTCTCGCGGGCCTTGGCGAAGATCTCGTTGCCGTGCACGGCGATCAGCGCCTTGTTCGCGGTGACCACGTGCTTGCCATTGTCGATGGCCTGCAGCACCAGTTCCTTGGCCAGGGTGTAACCGCCGATCAGCTCGATAACGATATCGATCTCGGGGTTATTGACCAGCTCGAAGGCATCCTGGGTCAGGCTGATACCGGTCGTGTCGTACTGCGGCTTGGGCGAGCGAATGGCAATCTGGGCGATTTCAATACCGCGCCCTGCGCGCCGGGTAATTTCCTCGGCATTTCGCTTGAGTACATTCAACGTACCGCCACCGACGGTACCCAGCCCACAGATGCCTACTTTCACCGGTTTCACACTGAACTCCCCATCTGCACTGCGTAAAACGGCCGGAGCAAGCCCCGGCCGTAGAAAAAGAGCCGCACCATACGAAGCGGCTGTTTATTAGTCAATCCGCCGCAAGGCTCGGACTATTTGGATTCCAGGGCGATTTTCGCCAGTTGCGCAGCTGGCTGGTAGCCCGGAATGATCTTGCCATTGGCCAGAACGATGGCTGGCGTGCCCGTGACGCCGATCATCTGGCCCAGGGCGTACTGCTTGGCGACCGGATTGTCGCACTGAGCATCGGGTACCGGCTGACGGGTTTTCGCCAAATCCATGGCCTGCTGCTTGTCCTTGGCACACCAGACACTGACCAGCTCCTTGGCCGCGGCACTGCCCAGGCCCTGACGCGGGAAGGCCAGATAGCGCACTTCAACGCCCAGACGATTGAGTTCCGGCACTTCGCTGTGCAGCTTCTGGCAATAGCCGCAATCGGTATCGGTAAAGACGGAGATATGGGTCTTGGATTCCTTGCCGGCAAAAACCACCATCTCGGAAGCGGGAATCGCGGCGATGGTCTTGGCCACGCCCTGGCTTTCCGCCTGCTCGGTCAGGTTGACGGCCTTGCCATCCTTGACCTGGAACAGATAGCCCTGCAGGAGAAACTGACCGTCCTCGCTGGCATACAGCTGACGCCCGCCCTGCAACTGCACCTGATAAACCCCAGGCATGGGGCTTTCGGCAATGGCCTCGACCGGCAGATCCGGTTGAATGGCCTGCAAGGTCTTGCGGATGGCCTGATCGGCATCGGCGGCCATGGCCACGCTGCTGGCCAGACCCAGAGTCAGAGCCGCGAAAGTGCGAGTAAAACGCATGAATTCTCCTGTCATACGACATGCTAAGCGGTGATCGGCACAGCCTACCATAGAAGCCTGCAGAGACCGACTACGGCAGGCTGGGCGGCGCTCTCAGCCTCGTGGATGGTGCTCGGCATGCAGCTCCTGCAGACGCGCGCGGGCGATATGGGTGTAGATCTGCGTGGTCGACAGGTCGCTATGCCCCAGCAGCATCTGCACCACGCGCAGATCGGCCCCGTGATTGAGCAGATGGGTGGCAAAGGCGTGACGCAATGTATGCGGCGACAGGCTCTTGGCAATCCCCGCGACGCGGGCCTGATGCTTGATCCGGTACCAGAAGGTCTGCCGGGTCATCTGCTCGCCGCGCAGACTGGGAAACAGCACGTCGCTGGGTTTGCCATCCAGCAGAAAGGGCCGCGCCTCCTTGCTGTAGCGTTCGATCCAGGCGATGGCCTCCTCGCCCAGCGGCACCAGGCGTTCCTTGCTGCCCTTGCCGAACACCCGCAGCACGCCCTGACGCAGATTGACCTGCTCCAGGGTCAGGCTGATCAACTCGGTCACCCGCAGGCCACAGGCATACAACACTTCCAGCATGGCGCGATCGCGCAAGCCGATGGGGTCATCCAGTTCGGGGGCGGCCAGCAGCGCCTCGACATCCGCCTCGGACAAGGATTTGGGCAACGGCCGGCCGAGTTGCGGCAAGTCCACCTGCAGGGTCGGGTCGCCGGCAATCAGCCCCTCACGCAGCAGAAAGCGATAGAAACCACGCAAGCCGGAGAGCAGGCGCGCAGTGGAACGGGCCTTGTAGCCTTCATTCATGCGCCAGGCCAGATGGTCGAGAATCAGCCCGCGCCCTGCACTGACCAACTCCAGCCCCCGCCCCTGCAGCCAGCCGTTGAACAGCGCCAGATCACTGCGATAGGCCGCGCGGGTATGCACGGACAAGCCCTTCTCCAGCCACAGGCTTTCGAGAAAGCGATCAATCAGAGGGTGGTCGACGGCGGGCATCACGAAAACCTGGGAAAGATGAACTACGCTAGTTTTCCATGCCCGGATGCAGCGAGCCAGGGTTAATACCATCCGGCCCCGCCCGACCAACGGCGGGAAAACCGGCGAAAAGCAACTCGTCACCTACCTTTCGATGGGTGACAGCAGTGGGATTGCTCGCCATGATTGCATAACGCCATCACACTACTGCAGGGATCGCCATGTCCAGCCAACAACACTCGCGTCTCGGGCAAATCCTGATCAACAAGGGCCTGATCGACCGCAGCCAGCTGGATGCCGCCATCCAGGTACAGCTCACCAGCCAGAAACGCCTGGGCGAGATTCTGGTCGAGCGCGGCCTGCTCAGCGAACGCCAGCTGAAAAAGGCCCTGGCCAAGCAAAGCAACCTGCGCGTGGCCGCCACCCTGGTCGCCGCCCTGCTCAGCCCCTTCCAGATTGCCACTGCCGACACCCTGCGCAGCCAACCCAGCGTCGTCAGCCAGCTGGAGCGCCCCAAGGGCCTGCGCCCGCTAAGCGACAAGGAAATGAGCACGGTCAGCGCGCAGGGCCTGGAAGATGTACTGCAGGGTTTGTTCCTGCAGGCTGGCAGTGACGACGGCCTGGGCACCGTCGGTCAGCTCAGCAAGCTGGTAATGCCGGTACTCAGCAGCCTGGAGGCGGAAACCAGCATGACCGACGTGCAGTACGACACCGGCCATATGAGCTCGGCGATCAATAGCGATGGCTCGGTCAACGTGCGCCTGCCCAGCAGCATCGGCGAACTGCGCTTCGACAATATCCGCGTCGCCGGTGCCCCCCAGGGGCAAAGCTTCGGCAGCCTCAGCCTGAACGATATCGACCTGTCCCAGGCCTCGCTGAAGATCAGCCTGCACAAGTAGCGCCGCCGAGACACTTCGCCAATCCCCGGCCCAGAAACGCAAAAAGCAGCCCGAAGGCTGCTTTTTGTAAGGAAGCTGAGACTTAGCCCAGTTTTTCCTTGATACGTGCTGCCTTACCGGACAGGTCACGCAGGTAGTACAGCTTGGCTTTACGTACGTCACCGCGACGCTTGACAGCCATGCTGTCGATTTGCGGGGAGTAGGTCTGGAAAGTACGCTCTACGCCAACACCGTTGGAGATCTTACGCACGGTGAAAGCGCTGTTCAGGCCGCGGTTACGCTTGGCGATAACTACGCCTTCGAAAGCCTGCAGACGCTGACGGTCGCCTTCCTTCACTTTAACCTGGACAACAATGGTGTCACCCGGTGCGAAAGTCGGGATCTCTTTGCCCATCTGCTCAGCTTCAAGCTGCTGAATAATCTTGTTGGTCATGCTGCGCTCCTAAGACAGGCCTCGGCCGGTCATCGATACATTAACTATCGTCCCGCTGGCGGACGTATTCCTCCAGCAGCTTTTTCTCTTCTCCAGAAAGCGAGCGGCTTTCCAGAAGATCGGCGCGTCGTTCGTAGGTCCGACCAAGGGACTGCTGCAAACGCCAGCGCCGGATGTGTTCGTGGTTGCCACTAAGCAACACTTCGGGAACACGTTTATCCGCATACACCTCCGGGCGGGTGTAGTGCGGGCAGTCGAGCAGGCCATCCGTAAAGGAGTCCTCCTCGGCCGAATCTGCATGACCCAATGCACCAGGCAAAAGGCGCGTTACCGCGTCGATCAGCACCATGGCCGGCAGCTCACCGCCGGACAGGACGTAGTCCCCAATCGACCATTCTTCATCGACATGCGCTTCAATAAAGCGCTCATCAATGCCTTCGTAGCGGCCGGCAATCAGGATCAATGCATCCTCATTGGCCAGTTCGCGTACTGCTGACTGCGTCAGCTGGCGACCTTGCGGCGACAGGTAAATCACCTTGGCCGCACCACCTGTAGCCTGCTTCGCCTCAAGCAAAGCATCTTCAAGCGGCTTGATCTTCATCACCATGCCGGGGCCACCGCCAAAAGGCCGATCATCCACGGTGTGGTGACGGTCTGTGGTGTAGCTACGCGGATTCCAGCAGGTCAGTTGCAACAATCCCTGCTTCACCGCTCGGCTGGTAATGCCGTAATCACTGATAGCGGCAAACATTTCCGGGAACAGCGTAATGACTTCAACGCGCAGATTTGGCATCAGGCTTAGAAGTCCGCATCCCAGTCGACCCGCATTTCGCCAGCGGCCAGATCAATCGACAACACGCATTGCTCGGTATAGGGCAACAGGCGCTCACGACCATCCAGGCTGTCGGTGCAGGGTTTGACCACCATCACATCGTTGGCACCGGTTTCTAACAGGTGATCAATCTTGCCGAGCAATTGCCCTGCCTGGTCGATAACCTTGAGACCTTCCAACTGGTACCAGTAGTACTCGCCGTCTGTTAGTTCAGGGAACAGGTTGCGCGGCACACAGATCTCATAACCGGCAAGAAGACGTGCTTCTTCACGATCATCAAGACCCTTGAGCTTCGCGACCAGGAATTTATCACTCCCGCGTCCGCTGACCAGCTCTACCTGTTTGACACTGCCTTCGCGCCTAAGCGTCCAGGACTTGTACTCCAACAGGTTTGCAACAGGATCGGTAAAGGAATACACCTTCACTTCACCGCGAACGCCATGTACAGAGTAGATCTTGCCGATAACGATCAAATCATCGGTAGAAACAGGCGTCGCGCTCATATTGCTTAGGCCGCAGCCTTAGCAGCGTCCTTCAACAACTGAGCAACACGATCAGAAGGCTGTGCACCAACGCTCAGCCAATGGGCCAGGCGGTCTTGCTTCACGGACAGACGAACTTCCTGACCACGAGCGATCGGGTTGAAGAAACCGATTTCTTCTTTATGCGAACCGTCGCGTGGGTTACGGCTGTCGGTCACGTTGATTTTGTAGAACGGGCGCTTTTTGGAGCCGCCAAGGGCAAGACGAATCGTTAGCATGTGAACATAGTTCCTGTAGTCGGTGCTGCAAATCTAAATGCACGGCGGGCATAGGTGCCCGAAAGGCCGCATATTCTAAGGAATATCCGGACTTTTGCAAATGTCTTTTTCCGGCGGCCTTCCGGTCGCCATCAAGATTTGCTATAGAGCCGTCGTTGAAAACGGCCAGTCAGCTCCCGCCAAGTGCGGGTTTGCTGGAGATCCCACTTCCGTGTGGGCTGCGCAAGAGCAAGCCCTTGCGCGAATTCTTTACATTTTCGGCATGCCGCCGCCGGGCAACATTCCGCCCATACCGCGCATCATTTTGGCCATTCCGCCTTTGGCGGAGAATTTCTTCATCATCTTCTGCATCTGCTTGTGCTGCTTGATCAAGCGACCGATGTCCTGCACCTGGGTGCCGGAACCCATGGCGATCCGGCGTTTGCGCGAACCGCTGATCAGCTCAGGGTCGCGGCGCTCGGCCGGGGTCATGGAATTGATGATGGCTTCCATCTGCTTGAATTGTTTCTCTGCCGCGCCTTGGGCATTGCCCATCTGCGCCAGATTGACGCCGCCGATGTTCGGCAGTTTGTCCATGAGGCCACCGAGGCCGCCCATGTTCTTCATCTGTTGCAGCTGATCGCGGAAGTCTTCGAGGTCGAAGCCCTTGCCCTTCTTCAGCTTCTTAGTGAGTTTCTCGGCCTTTTCCTTGTCCAGGGTCTGCTCGGCCTGCTCGATCAGACTGAGCACATCACCCATACCGAGGATGCGCGAGGCGATACGCTCCGGATGGAAGGGCTCGAGGGCCTCGGTCTTCTCACCCATACCGATAAACTTGATCGGCTTGCCGGTGATATGTCGCACCGACAGCGCCGCACCACCACGGGCATCACCATCAACCTTGGTCAGCACCACACCGGTCAGCGGCAGGGCATCATTAAAGGCCTTGGCAGTATTGGCGGCGTCCTGACCGGTCATGGCGTCAACCACGAACAGGGTTTCCACCGGTTTGATCGCCGCGTGCAGCGCCTGGATCTCCGCCATCATCTCGGCATCGATGGCCAGACGACCGGCGGTATCGACGATCACTACATCAATAAACTTGAGCCTGGCTTCCTTGATCGCCGCCTCGGCGATATCCACCGGCTTCTGGCTGAGATCGGAAGGGAAGAAGGTCACACCAATATCGCTGGCCAGGGTTTCCAGCTGCTTGATCGCCGCCGGACGGTAAACGTCGGCCGACACCACCAGCACGGTCTTCTTCTTGCGCTCTTTAAGGAAGCGCGCCAGCTTGCCGACCGTGGTGGTCTTGCCCGCACCCTGCAGGCCGGCCATCAGAATCACCGCCGGCGGCACGGCATTCAGCGCCAGGTCTTCGTTGGCCGCGCCCATCAGCTCTTCGAGCTCGGCACGGACGATCTTCACAAAAGCCTGACCCGGAGTCAGGCTCTTCGACACTTCGGTGCCAACCGCGCGATCCTTGACCTTGTTGACGAAGTCCTTGACCACCGGCAGGGCAACGTCGGCCTCCAGCAAGGCCATGCGCACTTCGCGCAGGGTGTCCTTGATGTTGTCTTCGCTCAGTTTGGCCTTGCCAGTGACATTTCGCAGGGTCTGCGAGAGGCGGTCTGTCAGATTTTCGAACATGCGCGTTCCTTTCAGGCTCTACCGAGCCGAGGGTGGGCTTGCAACAGGTCGCGGATTATAGCGGAGACGAGAGAGCTCCGACACCGCCAGACGCTTTCGTGGCGCACGGGTTATATGCCACACTGGCCGCCTTTCGGGTTTGCCTGACAAGGATTTATGCACCCTCTGCTACCCAGCCTCGCCGCCGCCGGCCTCTATGCGGCTGCCGCCTTCTACCAGGGCCTGCGCCTGCAACAGCGCAGCACCTCCGATAAACGCCTGCTGGTGCTGCTCGGCGTACTCGCCCTGCTGTTCCATGGCGGCAGCCTGTTTATGCAGATGTTCGACGGCAGCGGCCTGTTTCTCGACTTCTTCAAGGCCGCCAGCCTGATTGCCGCCGCCGTGATCCTGCTGACGCTGCTGGCCTGCTCGCGGATTCCGGTGGAAAACCTGCTGCTGCTGCTGTTCCCCCTGGGCTTTCTGACCGTGCTGCTCGCCCAATTTATGCCCACCGGCACCATCAAGGCCATCGACGAGGCCCCCGGCATACTGGCGCATATCCTGCTGTCGATCACCGCCTACGGCATGCTCACCATTGCGGTGCTGCAATCGCTGCTGGTCCTGCTGCAGGACCATCAGCTCAAGCACAAGCATCCCATGAGCCTGATCAAGAACTTCCCGCCCCTGCAGACCATGGAGAGCCTGCTGTTCGGCTTCCTCTGGGCCGGCTGGCTGCTGCTGTCGCTGTCGCTGCTCTCCGGCGCACTGTTTATCAACGACCTGCTGGCCCAGCATCTGGCGCACAAGACCATCCTCTCGGGCTTCGCCTGGGTGGTGTTTGCCGTGCTGCTATGGGGCCGCCACCAACTCGGCTGGCGCGGCCACAAAGCCATTCGCTGGACCCTGGCCGGCTTCTGCCTGCTGATGCTGGCCTATTTCGGCAGCAAGCTGGTTCGCGAATTTATCCTGCATATCTGAGACCCCTTCCGTGGACGACCTGCACTCAAGCTATCTGCTTGGCCTGTTGATATTTCTGATCCTCTGCTCGGCCTTCTTCTCCAGTTCGGAGACCGGCATGCTCAGCCTCAACCGCTATCGCCTCAAGCACATGGCCAAGGAAGGGCACAAGGGCGCGCTCCGCGTGACCCGCCTGCTGAGCCGCCCGGACCGCCTGCTGGGCACCATTCTGGTCGGCAACAACGTGGTGAATATTCTCGCCGCCTCCATCGCCACCGTACTGGCCGTGGACATCTGGGGTGAGGCCGGGATTGCCATCGCCACAGCCGGCCTGACCATTGTGGTGCTGATTTTCGGCGAGATCACCCCCAAGACCCTGGCCGCCCTGCGCCCCGAACTGGTGGCCTTCCCTGCCAGCCGCGTGCTGCTGCTGCTGCAACGCCTGCTCTACCCGGTGGTCTGGGCCACCAGCACCATCAGCAACGTGCTGCTGCGTCTGCTCGGCATCGACCCGTCGCAACGGGCCAACGACAGCCTGTCCACCGAGGAACTGCGCAGCGTGGTCCGCGAGTCCGGTGCCGGCATGCCGAAAAACCGCCAGAACATGCTGCTCGGCATCCTTGATCTGGAACGGGTCACGGTGGATGACATCATGATCCCACGCAACGAAGTGACCGGCATCAACCTGGACGATGACCTCGAAAGCATCATCAACCTGCTGACCAACACCACCCATACGCGCCTGCCGGTGTTTCGTACCGATATCAATCAGGTCGAAGGCATCGTGCATATGCGTCAGATCGCCCGACTGCTGACCCACAACGAGCTGAGCAAAGAGGCGCTACTGGCCGCCTGCAACGAGCCGTACTTCGTGCCCGAAGGCACGCCGCTGTCGACCCAGCTGATCAACTTCCAGAAGCAGAAACGCCGGATCGGCATCGTGGTCGACGAATATGGCGATGTGATCGGCATCGTCACCCTGGAAGACATCCTCGAAGAAATCGTCGGCGACTTCAGCAAGAAGGACAGCTTGCGCAGCCCGGACATCCACCCCCAGGAAGACGGCACCCAGGTGATCGACGGCGCGGCCTATATCCGTGAAGTGAACAAGGCCCTGGACTGGCACCTGCCCTGCGACGGTCCGAAGACCCTCAACGGCCTGATCACCGAAGCCCTGGAAAGCATCCCAGAAAGCGCGGTCTGCCTGAAAATCGGCCCCTACCGCCTGGAAATCCTGCAGTCCTCGGAAAACCGGGTGAAAACCGTACGCGCCTGGAAAGCCAGCACCAAGGTCACGGCCGAGCAGGCGCAAGACTGACCGCCAACTCTTCGGCCCATACGCGATAGCCCAGGGCCGAGGGGTGATAACCGTCGCGCGCCAGGTAATTGCCAGAAAACTCCAGCGCCACCCCATGGTGCCCCGCCCCCAGACGACTCGCCAGCCGGCGCAGGCGTTGATCCAGCAATGCCCCGCGCATGCCGAGCAGTCGCCGCAACAGCCAGGGCAAGGCCGTGAAATGCTGCAGCGGCGGCACCCCGCTAAAGACCACATGAACACCACGGGCCGCCAACGCTTCAGCCATGTTGCCGAGCGCAGCTTCCCAACGCGGCAAGGGGGTCAGATGGGTCGTGTCGTTAACCCCGAAGACCAGCAGCGCCAGATCGAAGGGCTGATCCAGCACCTGCGGCAACAGGCGCGTGCAGGCCTGCTGCGCGGTGATGCCATTTTCACCGCAGGCGCGCCAGGCCACGGGCCGCCCACAGCGGTGCGCCAGGGCCTCGGCCAACTGCCCGACCAGGGCCGCCTGCAGGCTACTGACCCCGACACCCACCACCGTGGATTCACCCAGCACCAGCAAGCGCAGCGGCACCCCGGCCTGTTCGGCTCCTGCCAGGCCCTGTCGCGGACCTTCGGCCGGCGGCAGCCTGAGCGCCCGCCGACGGGTATAGAGCGCTTGCGGCACCACCAATGGCGACAACAGCGTCAGCCCCAACCACCAGAGACCGACGCGCAAACGGCTCACAGCTCGACGCTGACCGCCTGCGCCGCCCGGCTCGCCTTGGCCCGCGCCGCCTGCAGCGACTCATCCCGCGCCAGGGCCACCCCCATACGGCGCTGGCCGCTGACCTCTGGCTTGCCGAACAGGCGCAGGGCGGTATCAGGCTCGGCCAGTGCCGCCCCAAGATTGGCGAAGCTGACCTGGCGCGACTCGCCCTCGACCAGAATCACCGCCGAGGCAGAGGGCCCCAGCTGGCGAATCGCCGGAATCGGCAGGCCGAGAATCGCCCGGGCATGCAGGGCGAACTCCGACAGATCCTGGGAAATCAGGGTAACCAAGCCGGTGTCGTGGGGCCGCGGCGAAATTTCGCAGAACCACACCTGATCGCCTTTGACGAACAGCTCGACGCCGAACAATCCGCGGCCGCCCAGCGAATCGGTAACCGCCAAGGCAATACGCTCGGCTTCGGCCCGGGCCTTGGCGCTCATTGGCTGGGGCTGCCAGGACTCTTGATAGTCGCCCTTGACCTGGCGATGACCAACCGGCGCGCAGAAGGTGGTGCCGCCGACATGGCGCACGGTGAGCAGGGCAATTTCGTAATCGAAGTCGATAAAGCCCTCGACTATCACCCGACCCTTGCCGGCGCGGCCGCCAGCCTGGGCGTAATCCCAGGCGGCCTGCAGATCATCCAGACCTTTCAGCACCGACTGACCCTTGCCCGAAGAACTCATGATCGGCTTGATCAGGCAGGGAAAACCAATGCTCTCAACCGCTGCGCGGCACTGCTCGAAGGAATCGGCAAACTGATAAGGCGAAGTCGGCAACCCCAGTTCTTCGGCGGCCAGGCGGCGGATGCCTTCACGGTTCATGGTCAGCTGTGCGGCACGGGCGCTGGGGATCACGGTATAGCCTTCACTCTCCAGCTCGACCAGGGTCGCAGTGGCGATGGCCTCGATTTCCGGAACTATATAGTGGGGCTTTTCCAGTTCGATCACCGACCGTAACGCCGCACCATCGAGCATATTGATCACATGGCTGCGGTGCGCCACCTGCATGGCCGGGGCGTTGGCGTAGCGATCCACGGCGATCACCTCGACACCGAGGCGCTGCAGTTCAATCACCACCTCCTTGCCCAGCTCACCTGCGCCGCACAACAGCACACGGGTCGCGCTCGGCGACAAAGGGGTTCCGATACGGGGCATGGAAATTCCTCGAAGTAAATAATTAAGAAGGGCGTACTACAGCAGCACACCCTTGGCTTTGGCGCGCGCGTGACACAAACCCAGCACCTGGCGGCGCTCGGCGTTATCCATCAGGCTCCAGCGGGTTATTTCGGCGACATTACGCTGGCAACCGATGCAGATATCCTCGTCATCGAGGGCGCAAACGTGCACGCAGGGCGAAGCAACCGGGCGCTCCTGCTCGCTCACTCGTCCTGCTCCGCCAGCTCGCGGGCATAGCGCTGGGCGTTGTGCACATAGTGCGCGGCGCTGGCTTCGAGCATCTTCTTCTGCGCTTCGGTGAGCTCGCGCACCACCTTGCCGGGCGAACCCATGACCAGGGAGCCATCGGGGATTTCCTTGCCTTCGCCGATCAGGCTATTGGCCCCGATGATGCAGTACTTGCCGATTTTCGCGCCGTTGAGCACCACGGCATTGATACCGATCAGGCTGTAATCGCCCACCGAGCAACCATGCAGCATGGCGTTATGGCCGATGGTTACGCCCTTGCCGATATTCAGCGGGAAGCCCATATCGGTGTGCATCACGGTGCCGTCCTGCACATTGCTGTTCTCGCCGATATGAATCAGCTCGTTGTCGCCGCGCAGCACGGCGTTGAACCAGACGCTCGCGCCGGGCTCCAGCTTGACCTTGCCCACCAGGGTGGCATTGGGCGCGACCCAGCTTTCGGCATGGGCCTCGACATGGGATTGACCCAGGCGATATTTCATCCAGATAGTCCTCGGCCCACCCTCAGGTGAGCTTGATAAAGTGCTCGGGAGGACGATGCATATCGATCGCGGCATCGTCGTAAACCAGGTTGACCAGCTCGACCAGCATGATCGCAGTCAGGCCCCAGATCTTGTATTCGCCATAACGGTAACTGGGCACATACCAGCTGCGCCCGAGGTAATCGATACGGTGGGTGGTCTCGCGCGGGTCGTCGCGGAAAAACTCCAGGGGCACGCTAAATACCGCAGCGATTTCATCGTCGTTGGCCTGGTAGTCGACAAAGTCCGGCACCAGCCCGACATAGGGCGTGACCTGAATACCGTGGCGCGAAACCAGGGTACTGAGCGGCCCGATCACCTCGACCAGGCCAGGCGGCAGACCGATTTCCTCCTGCGCCTCACGCAGGGCGGTGTGGATCAGGTCGGCATCTTCAGGGTCGCGCCGCCCCCCGGGAAAGGCCACCTCGCCGCCATGGGTGGACAGGCCGCTGGCGCGCAGGGTCAACACCACTTCCGGCTCGTCGCTGCGGGTAATGGGTACCAGCACCGCCGCCTGCGGATAGTCGTTGGTGGTCTGCAGCAGGTGCGGGCTATAGCCACGCATGCGATGGAGCAGCTCGTCCAGCATGGGTATTCTCGATCTTTGTTCTGCCCCGATAATGGCACGAAAGCAGCGCGCGGCCCAAGCCCCCGCAGCGGCCGCGCCATGCCTTGAGAGCAGGTCTCGCGCCCACGGCGCTTGCCGAGCATAGCGCTGGCGCGCCAAGATAGCTCAACCACTCCCGAGTAGCCGGCATGAAGTTCTGTAGCAACTGCGGCAGCCCCGTCACCCTGCTCGTCCCCGCGGGCGACAACCGCCTGCGGCATGTCTGCGGGCACTGTCAGGCCATTCACTACCAGAACCCGCGTATCATCGCCGGCTGCCTGCCGGTATGGCGCGACCAGGTGCTGCTGTGCCGCCGTGCCATCGAGCCGCGGCGCGGCTACTGGACCCTGCCCGCCGGCTTTATGGAGAACGGCGAAACCCTGGAACAGGCCGCCGCCCGCGAAACCCACGAAGAAGCCTGTGCCCGGGTGCGCGACCTGAGCCTCTATACCCTGTTCGATCTGCCGCATATCAACCAGGTGTATATGCTGTTCCGCGCCGAGCTGATCGACCTCGACTTTGCCGCCGGCGAGGAAAGCCTCGAGGTGCAGCTGTTCCATGAACAGGACATCCCCTGGTCAGAGCTGGCTTTCCCGACCATCGGGCGTACCCTAGAATGCTACTTCGCCGACCGCCGCGAGCAACACTTCCCGGTCCGCAACGAGCCGCTCGAAGCCTTGCGCGCGCATTACAAGAAAGCTTTTTGATTGACGGAAACGATGATGCGCTGGTTGCTAGCCCTACTCTGCCTGACCTTTACCCTGACCTCTCAGGCCACGACCACCGTCACGCTCGCCGGCAAGACCATCGACAAGGTGCTGGTGCTCAAATCCGAGCGCAAGCTGCACCTGCAGAGCCGCGGCGAAACCCTCAAATCCTACCGCGTATCCCTGGGCAAGCAGCCCGAGGGAGCCAAGCAACGCGAAGGCGACCTGCGCACCCCGGAAGGCTTCTACTGGATCGACTGGCGCAAGACCAGCGACAAGTACAACCTGTCCATGCATATCTCCTACCCCAACGCCCGGGATCAGGCCCTGGCGCGGGAGAAAGGCGTCTCGGCCGGCGGCATGATCATGATCCACGGCACGCCACTGGACGAGGAATACCCCGAATGGTTCTTCCACACCCTGGACTGGACCGAAGGCTGCATCGCCATGAAGAACACCGACATGCGCGAGGTCTGGAGCCTGGTCAAAGATGGCACGCTGATCGAAATCAGGCCCTGACAGATATAAAAAGCACCTGCGCGGCCAGCCCATCTACATTCTGAATGACAGCGTGCGCCTCGGTGCGCACGGTGCACCCTACGGTATAAAACCCGCCAGATAGCGGCGACACGCCCACAAAAAAGGCACCTTTGCGGTGCCTTTGGCCTGCTGAAACCTTAGAACTGGATATCCGAAAGCCGCCACACCTCAAAGGCCGGTGTCTCATAGGGATGGCTGTGCTTCAGCGCCTTGACCGCATCGTGGATCAGCTCGTCGGCGACCACCAGTTCGACCTTCCATTCGGCGACCTGCTTGACCGCCCCGACCTGCCCGATAAACGGCTGACTGCCTTCCAGCGGGCGGAACTGGCCCTGCCCCAGGGTCTGCCAGCAACAACTGTCATAAGCCCCTATACGGCCACCACCGGCTGTAAAAATGGCTTTCTTCACCCCGTCGAGGTGAGTTTCCGGCACGTAAAAGCAAAGCTTGTACATCAAGGTCTCCAAGGGCACGACCGATAAAAAAAGCGCGCGAATAATGCCACACAATAATGGCACTTTGCCTTACTTACGGTTCGTGGCGCTCATCACAGTTGCCAGCTATGACCGGTCAATTGCACCAGCGTTCAGTGCCGGCCCGCACCTTGAGCGTAGCTCGCCCCTGCGCCCATCTCGCGCCACCTGTCACTTGGCCGCCGCTAAAGACCCCGCCAGAAACGTCGCCAGCGCTCGCGAAAACCCTGTACGGGCGGGTTATGGCTGCCATCGCAATAGGGCAGGCACCGCGAACGGGCACAACGGCACAGCAGCAGAAGTTGTTGTTGAACGGGCTCAAGGCGAAGCCCATGGCTGCAGCCTGAGCTGCAATCGGGAAGCTGGGGCGAACGCCCGCAGCGGCACAGCAACAAGGCAGCGCCAGGCTCGACCTGGCGCACCTCGGGCAGGATAGGCGCGGACTTATTCAGCATCGGCCCGCGCCACCCCGATCAATCCACCCAGACCCGGGCGTTGCGGAACATGCGCAGCCAGCCGGCATCTTCCTGCCAGTCATCCGGCTTCCAGGAGTTCTGCACAGCGCGGAATACCCGCTCCGGGTGCGGCATCATGATGGTCACGCGGCCGTCGCGGCTGGTCAGGCCGGTGATCCCGCGCGGCGAACCGTTGGGGTTGGCCGGGTAGCTTTCGGTGACCTTGCCGTGGTTGTCGATAAAGCGCATGGCCACGCAGCCAGACAGATCGGCTTCGAGCAGGGCTTCCTCGTTCTCGAACTCGGCATGCCCCTCACCGTGCGCGATGGCGATTGGCATACGCGAACCGGCCATGCCCTGCAGAAAGATCGACGCCGATTCCTGCACCTGGACCATGGCCACGCGCGCTTCGAACTGCTCGGAACGGTTGCGTACGAAATGCGGCCAGAACTCGGTGCCAGGGATCAGCTCGTGCAGGTTGCTCATCATCTGGCAACCGTTGCACACGCCAAGGCTGAAGCTGTCCTTGCGCTCGAAGAAGGCCTGGAAGCCGTCACGGGCACGGGCGTTGAACAGAATCGACTTGGCCCAGCCCTCACCGGCACCCAGCACGTCGCCGTAGGAAAAGCCGCCGCAGGCCACCAGCCCCTTGAACTCCTCCAGGCTGACGCGGCCGCTGAGGATATCGCTCATATGCACGTCGATCGCATTGAAGCCGGCGCGATCGAAGGCCGCGGCCATTTCCACCTGACCGTTGACGCCCTGCTCGCGCAGAACGGCGATCTGCGGACGCACGCCCTTGCGGATATAAGGCGCGCTGATGTCCTGATTGACGTCGAAGCCCAGTTTGACCGACAGGCCGGGATTGTCTTCTTCCAGCAGCGCATCGAACTCTTGATCCGCACACTGGGCGTTGTCGCGCAGGCGCTGGATGCGGTAGCTGGTTTCGCTCCACTGGCGCTGCAGCAGGCGGCGCTGCCCGGTGAACACCGGCTGACCGTTGAAGCTGATCGCCACGGCATCGCTGTTGACCGGCTGACCGATCACCGCCACGCAGTCGCCCAGACCGGCCGCGCTGAACTGCGCCAGCACGTCCGGAGTGGCATCCTGATGCACCTGGATCACCGCGCCCAGCTCTTCGTTGAACAGCACGGCGGCCAGCTCATTGCTATCATCGGCCAGGGCATCGAGGAACAAATTCAGACCGCAGTGGCCGGCAAAGGCCATTTCCAGAGCGGTAACCAACAGACCACCGTCGGAGCGGTCGTGATAGGCGAGGATATGACCGTCGGCGTTGAGGCCCTGGATCACCGCAAAGAAGGCCTTGAGGTCTTCGGCGTCATCCACATCCGGTGCCTGACTGCCGAGCTTGCCGTAGACCTGGGTGAGGATCGATGCGCCCATACGGTTCTGGCCACGGCCCAGGTCAATCAGGATCAGATCGGTTTCGCCCTTGTCCATACGCAGTTGCGGGGTCAGGGTCTTGCGAATATCGCTGACCGGAGCAAAGCCGGTCACCACCAGCGACAGCGGCGAGGTCACACTCTTGTCCGTGCCCGCGTCCGTCCACTGGGTTTTCATCGACATCGAGTCCTTGCCCACCGGAATGGTGATACCCAGCTCGGGGCACAGCTGCATGCCGACTGCTTGAACTGTGTCATACAGACGCGCGTCTTCGCCCGGGTGGCCGGCTGCGGCCATCCAGTTGGCGGACAGTTTGATATCGGAAATCTTCTCGATGCGCGAAGCGGCCAGGTTGGTCAGGGTTTCGCCAATCGACATGCGCCCGGACGCCGCAGCATCCAGCAGCGCCAGCGGCGTGCGCTCGCCCATGGCCATGGCTTCGCCGGTGTAGACGTCGAAGCTGGTGGCGGTGACGGCAACGTCGGCCACCGGAACCTGCCACGGGCCGACCATCTGGTCACGGGCCACGAGGCCGGTGATGGTGCGGTCGCCGATGGTGATCAGGAAGCTCTTGCTGGCCACGGCCGGGTGATGCAGCACGCGAGTCACGGCTTCATCGATGGCCAGGGTGCTGGCATCGAAATCGTCGCCCAGCTCGTTTTCACGAGTGGCCGAGCGGTGCATGCGCGGGGCTTTGCCCAGCAGTACGTTGAGCGGCATGTCCACGGCATTGTTGCCGAAATGGCTGTCGGTCACGGTCAGGTGGGCTTCTTCGGTGGCCTCACCGACTACCGCAAACGGGCAACGCTCGCGTTCGCAGATCGCCTTGAAACGCTCGAAGTCAGCGGCATCCACCGCCAGCACGTAACGCTCCTGGGATTCGTTGCTCCAGATTTCGTGCGGGGCCATGCCCGGCTCGTCATTGGGCACGTTGCGCAGTTCGAAGCGACCGCCACGGCCGCCATCGTTGACCAGTTCCGGGAAGGCGTTGGACAAACCGCCAGCACCGACGTCATGGATAAAGGCGATGGGGTTGTTGTCGCCCAGCTGCCAGCAACGGTCGATGACTTCCTGGCAGCGGCGCTCCATTTCCGGGTTCTCGCGCTGTACCGAGGCGAAATCCAGGTCAGCCGAACTGGCACCGGTGGCGACCGACGAAGCGGCGCCGCCGCCCAGGCCGATCAGCATGGCCGGGCCGCCGAGCACGATCAGCTTGGCCCCTACGGTAATCTCGCCCTTCTGCACGTGATCGGCACGGATGTTGCCCATACCGCCGGCCAGCATGATCGGCTTGTGGTAACCGCGCACTTCTTCACCACGCGGGGTCTGGATCGCCTGCTCGAAGGTGCGGAAGTAGCCGGTCAGGGCCGGGCGGCCGAACTCGTTATTGAACGCCGCGCCACCCAGCGGGCCTTCGATCATGATGTCCAGCGCGGTGACGA
>CAZOEC010000091.1:0-18932 GCA_964578635.1 uncultured Pseudomonas sp. | reverse complement strand
CAATCACCCCGTGGAACTTCCCGGCCGCGATGATCACCCGTAAAGCCGGCCCGGCCCTGGCCGCTGGCTGCACCATGGTGCTCAAGCCTGCTTCGCAGACCCCTTACTCGGCACTGGCCCTGGCTGAACTGGCCGAGCGCGCCGGCATCCCTAAAGGCGTGTTCAGCGTAGTGACCGGCAGCGCCGGCGAAGTCGGCAGCGAGCTGACCGGCAACCCGATCGTGCGTAAAGTGACCTTCACCGGCTCCACCGAAATCGGTCGCCAGCTGATGGCCGAATGCGCCAAGGACATCAAGAAGGTGTCGCTGGAACTGGGCGGCAACGCGCCGTTTATCGTGTTCGACGACGCCGATCTGGATAAGGCCGTCGAAGGCGCGCTGATCTCCAAATACCGCAACAACGGTCAGACCTGCGTGTGCGCCAACCGCCTGTACATTCAGGACGGCGTGTACGACGCCTTCGCCGAAAAACTGGCCGCCGCCGTAGCCAAGCTGCAGATCGGTAACGGTCTGGATGAAGGCACCACCACCGGCCCGCTGATCGACGACAAGGCCGTGGCCAAGGTCCAGGAACATATCGCCGACGCCCTGAGCAAAGGCGCGCGCCTGCTCGCTGGCGGCAAGCCGCATGCCCTGGGCGGCAGCTTCTTCGAGCCGACCATTCTGGTCGACGTGCCGAAGAACGCCGCCGTGGCCAAGGAAGAAACCTTCGGCCCGCTGGCGCCGCTGTTCCGCTTCAAGGACGAGGCCGAAGTAATCGCCATGTCCAACGACACCGAGTTCGGCCTGGCCTCGTATTTCTATGCCCGCGACCTGGGTCGCGTGTTCCGTGTGGCGGAAGCCCTGGAATACGGTATGGTCGGCGTCAACACCGGGTTGATCTCCAATGAAGTCGCGCCGTTCGGCGGCATGAAAGCCTCGGGCCTCGGCCGCGAAGGCTCGAAGTACGGCATTGAGGATTACCTGGAAATCAAATACCTCTGCCTGGGTATCTAATCCTGGCGAAGTAGCAGTAACCCCGCCGAAGACGCACGAGAGCGCTGCGCCTTCGGCTTTATATGGACATACCTTGTGGCCGGGCGTGCTGTGACAGTCGATCATCGAATACTGCCAAGCCGCCGCCGGTGACACATCCTTGAACCACGCCGAGATTAACCGGCGAATGAGGACCTTATGAGCAAGACCAACGAATCCCTGATGCAACGCCGCATGGCCGCCGTTCCGCGCGGCGTGGGCCAGATCCACCCGATCTTTGCCGAGTCGGCGAAGAACGCCACCGTCACCGACGTTGAAGGTCGCGAGTTTATTGATTTTGCCGGCGGCATCGCGGTGCTTAACACCGGTCACCTGCATCCGAAGGTGATTGCCGCGGTGCAGGAGCAGCTGACCAAGCTGACCCACACCTGCTTCCAGGTGCTGGCCTACGAGCCCTATGTGGAGCTGTGCGAGAAGGTCGCCGCGCGCGTACCGGGTGACTTCGCCAAGAAGACCCTGCTGGTCACCACCGGCTCCGAAGCGGTGGAAAACGCCGTGAAAATCGCCCGCGCCGCCACCGGCCGCGCCGGCGTAATCGCCTTCACCGGCGGTTACCACGGCCGCACCATGATGACCCTGGGCCTGACCGGTAAGGTCGTTCCATACTCGGCCGGTATGGGCCTGATGCCCGGCGGCATCTTCCGCGCCCAGTACCCGTGCGCGCTGCATGGCGTGAGCACCGATGACGCGATCGCCAGCATCGAACGCATCTTCAAGAACGATGCCGAGCCCCGCGATATCGCCGCGATCATCATCGAGCCGGTGCAGGGCGAGGGCGGTTTCTATGTCGCGCCGAAAGACTTTATGCAGCGCCTGCGCGCCCTCTGTGACCAGCACGGCATCCTGCTGATCGCCGACGAAGTGCAGACCGGTGCCGGCCGTACCGGTACCTTCTTCGCCATGGAGCAGATGGGCGTCGCCGCCGACCTGACCACCTTCGCCAAATCCATCGCCGGCGGTTTCCCGGTGGCCGGTGTGTGCGGCAAGGCCGAATATATGGACGCCATCGCCCCAGGCGGTCTGGGCGGCACCTACGCCGGCAGCCCGATTGCCTGCGCCGCGGCCCTGGCGGTGATGGAGGTGTTCGAGGAAGAGAAGTTGCTGGACCGCTGCAAGGCGGTTGGCGAGCGTCTGGTCACCGGCCTCAAGGCCATCCAGGCCAAGCACAAGAGCATCGGCGAGGTGCGCGCCCTCGGTGCCATGATCGCCATGGAGCTGTGTGAAGGCGGCGATGTGCACAAGCCGAACGCCGCCCTGACCGGACAGATCGTCGCCAAGGCCCGCGACAAGGGCCTGATCCTGCTGTCCTGCGGCACCTACGGCAACGTGTTGCGCGTGCTGGTACCGCTGACCGCTGAAGACGCATTGCTCGACAAAGGCCTGGCGATTATCGCCGAGTGCTTCGACGAACTGGCGTAAGCGCAACGGCTATATGGAAAACCCGCTACGGCGGGTTTTCTTTTGCTTGGAATAATGTGGCGAACGCTGTTGGGTTACGCGGCATGGCCGTCATACGGACTGACGGCCTCCAAGCGGCTGCAGACTCTTGGTGCGCACGGCGCACCCTACGACCCCAGGCCTTTATCCAGATAAAGTCCGGGAGCGGTTTTGCGCCGGGCAGCGCTTCCCGGATTGCATTCGGGCTACGGCCTTCAGCCTTGGCTCAGCAGCTCACGGAGAATATCCAGCGCAGGGTCTATATCGGCGGTCTCGATGGCACCGAAGCCGAACAGCAGCCCCGCCATGGCCGGGCCCTCGGCGTAGAAGGGCGCGAGGTCGCCCAGCAGCAGTCCGCGCTCGGCCAGCTGCATGCACAGTCTGCGGGTATCCAGGGGTTGGCGCAGGCGCGCCGCCAGGTGGATACCGGCCACGCTCGGCAGCGGCTCCAGCCAGGTACCCAGATCGCCGGAAAGCCGCGTCAGCAGGTGCTGGCGACGTTGCGCGTATTCGCGCTGCAGGTGCCGCGTGTGCTTGGCGAATGCGCCGCTGCTGATGAAGTGCGCCAGCGCCAATTGCTGCAGGCTGGCGCTGTGTCGGTCGGCGAGGGATTTGGCCGCCGTCAGCTCGGTGCGCAGGGCCGGCGGCATCAGCAGGTAGCCGAGGCGCAACTCGGGAAACAGGGTCTTGGAGAAGGTCCCGACATAGGCCACACGGCCTTCGCTGTCGAGGTTCTGCAGCGACTCCAGGGGGCGGCCATCGAAGCGGTACTCGCCGTCGTAGTCGTCCTCGATAATCAGCACCTGCCGCCCGCGCGCCCACTCCAGCAGCTCCAGGCGGCGCTGCAGGCTCATCGGCTGGCCCAGCGGGAACTGGTGCGAGGGCGTCACATAGACCAGCTTGGCCTGCGCCGGCAGCAGGTCCACCCGCAGCCCTTCGGCATCCACCGGCACGCCGAGCACCCGCGCGCCGGCCACGCTGAAGATCGCCCGTGCCGGCGGGTAGCCCGGCTCCTCGACCACGGCCAGATCGCCCGGCTCCAGCAGCACCCGCGCCAACAGGTCGAGGGCCTGCTGCGCGCCCTGGCTGACCAGGATGTCGTTCCAGTCGCAGCGCACCGCACGGTTGATCGCCAGGTAGCGGGCAATCGCCAGACGCAGCTCCGGGTCGCCCAGGGGTTCGGCGTAAAAGGCCGGGCTGCGCGCCTGCAGGCGCAGGGCGCGTTGCAGGCACGCGCGCCAGACATCGAAGGGGAAGCGGCGCTTGTCGGTGGTGCCGCCGGCGAAGTTGTAGCGCTGCGCCTGCTGCAGAAATGGCTGCCAGCCGGCGGCGATGGCGCGCCAGTGCGGGTTGGCTTGCAGCGCGGCGGCCGCCGGGCGAGGGCGCTCGAGCGGCGTGAGCCTGGCACTGACATAGGTGCCGCTGCCGACCTTGCCCTGCAGAAAGCCTTCGGCGGCGAGCCGTTCGTAGGCTTCGCCGACCGTCTTGCGCGATACCTGCAGGCGTTCGGCGAGAAAGCGCATCGGCGGCAGGCGGTCGCCGGCGGCCAGGCGTCCGTCGAGAATGGCGGCGCGCAGCTGGCGGTAGAGTTGGCCGGCCAGGTCCTGGCGGCCGTCGAGGGTCAGATGGAGCTCCATCGAATTGGCTACCTGTTATTTCCATAAATTGGCCATTTGTGGTGGCCAAGCTGCGCCCTAGGATAGTGCCAAGGGTTCGCCAAGGGCGAGTCCGCGAGCTAACCCATGACCAAGAGGAACACGCGATGAGCGCCCGTCTTAACTGGTACAAACTGTCCCCCGATGCCTACAAGGCGATGCTCGGCCTGGAACAGGCCCTGGAGAAGTCCGGCCTGGAGCTGTCGCTACTGGAACTGGTGCGCCTGCGCGCCTCGCAGCTCAATGGCTGCGCCTACTGCGTGAACATGCACGCCAACGATGCGCGTCAGGCCGGGGAAACCGAGCAACGCCTGCAGTGCCTGAGTGTGTGGCGCGAGACCCCGTTCTTCACCCCACGCGAACGCGCCGCCCTGGCCTGGGTCGAAAGCCTGACGCTACTGCCGCAAGCGGGTGCCCCGCAGGCGCGCTTCGAGAGCCTGCGCGAGCAGTTCACCGACAAGGAGATGGTCGACCTGACCCTGGCCATCAGCACCATCAATGCCTGGAACCGCTTCGGCGTCGGTTTCGCCCTGCAGCCCGAGTGAGGCGCATGCCTTGCTGCATAGGTTGAGCAGGCTGCTCGTCAGGTCGAGCGCGCCGGCAAGCGAGTGAAACCGGCCTCGCTCAGCCGCGCATCGGCCAGCCCGGCCAGCGGCTGCGGGCGCGCAATAAAGTAGCCCTGGGCGTAATCGATACCCAGGGCTCGCACGCACTCCAGGGTCGCCTGGTTTTCGACGAACTCGGCCACGGTGCTCAGGCCCAGCTGGCTGGCGATCTGCTGCATGGAGCCGACCATGGCCTGGTTGATCGGGTCATTCTCCAGGCCGCTGATAAAGCTGCCGTCGATCTTGACGATATCCAGCGGCAGATGGCGCAGGTAGGCGTAGGAGGCGAAGCCACTGCCGAAGTCATCCAGCGCCACCTTCAGCCCCTGCTCGCGCAGCTGCCTGATCCATTGCGCCGACACCCCCAGCTCACCGAGGGCAACCATCTCCGTGACCTCGATGCACAGCTTGTCGGCCGGCAACCTGTGCCGCTGCAACTGGCTGTGCAGCAACTGGTGAAACTCGGCATTGAGCAGGGAGCTGGCGGTCAGATTGAGATTGACCTGGGCCAGCTGCTGCACATGGCGCGGGTTGTCGGCCAGCCACTGGCACAGGCTGAGCAGCACCCAACGGTCGATGGCCCCGAGAAAGCCGTAGCGCTCGGCCGCACCGAGAAACTGCGCGGGGCTGGACAGCTCGCCGCTGTGCGGGTCGCGGTAACGCAGCAACACCTCGTAGCGCAGGCCGTCGTCGGCCCCCTGCAACGGCATCACCGGCTGGTAGAACAGCTCGAAGTGATCCTGCTCGATGCCTTCGCGCAGGCGGGTAATCCATTGCAGCTGACGCTGGTGTTCGAGCAGCGCGCCATCGGCCGGATTGAACTGTTGTACCCGGTTGCGGCCCTGGTGCTTGGCCAGCTGGCTGGCGCTGTCGGCCCAGTACAGGGCGGTTTCCCAGTCGCGGACTCCGCTGTCGAGTTCCAGCAGGCCGATGCTGGCCTGCACGCGAAACGGCCGGCCCTGCCAGGAGAAGACGAACTGCTCGACGCACAGGCGCAGGTTTTCCGCATGGGCGAGGGCCGTCTGCCCATCCGCGGCGCGCAGCAGCACGGCGAACTCGTCGCCGCCGATACGCGCCAGCTCGGCATCCGCCGGCAACTGGTGCTGCAGATGCGCGGACAGCTGGCGCAGCAACTGGTCGCCGGCGGAGTGGCCGCAGAGGTCGTTGACCTGCTTGAACTGGTCCAGATCCAGGCACAGCAGGTGGCTGAACGGCCGACTGGCAACCTCCTTCAGGCTTTCCTGCAGCAGCCGCTCGAGTTCGCGACGGTTGAGCAGGCCGGTCAGCGAATCATGGGCCGCCAGGTGTTGCAGGCGTTCCTCCAGGGCGCGCCGCTCGCTGAGGTCGACCACTATGCCCTCGATGCAGTCCTGCTCCGGCCGCTGCTGCAGGGCCAGGTAGACCCAGTGCACCCGGCCATCGAGCCCCTGCAGCCGACACTCCTGGCTGGCGGCCGGCTGCTCGCCCTGCAGCAGCGCCAGGCGTTCGAGCCACTGCTCGCGGCCGAACAGCGCCTGCATATTCAGGCCCTCGACCATCTGCCCGCCGAGCAAGGCAACGAAACTGGGGTTGGCCTCCAGCAGCAGCCCGGCCCCGCTGCAGCGGAAGATCCCCTCGCTGCTATTGCTGAACAACGCCTGGTACTGCTGCAGATGGCTGATCGCTTGGGCCCGGCTGTGCAGCAGGTCGCGCCGCACCTGTTCCAGCTGCTTGTCGAGCATGCCGCCGAACAGCAGCAGGCTGATGGCCGGCAGGTACACATGCAGGTAATTGAACCCGGGTATCAGCGGCACCAGCCCGGCACGCCCCAGGGGCACCAGCAACAGCAGCAACAGCGCCGCGCTCCAGCACCACAGGTAGCCGATCGCATAGGGCCGGCGCTGGCGCACGCCAAGCAGG
Organism: uncultured Pseudomonas sp.; assembly: GCA_964578635.1. Lineage (GTDB taxonomy): Bacteria > Pseudomonadota > Gammaproteobacteria > Pseudomonadales > Pseudomonadaceae > Aquipseudomonas. The sequence continues at coordinate 12,302 of CAZOEC010000091.1, read as the reverse complement.
AGCAGGCCGAGCTGCACGGCACCGGTCAGCAGGATCAGCAGGTTGAGTGTCTGGTAGGCACGATGGTGGCCGTAGCTGACGATGGTCCAGCCGCAGATCAGCAGGATCAGGGCGAAAAAGCCATTGCGCAGATAAACCAGCCGCCCCAGCTCGAGCTTTAGCGCACTGATCAGAAACAGGCTGCTGAAGATCATCATCGTCGGATTGGCCAGGTTGGCCAGCTGCATCGGCAGCCATGGCCACTGCGGCAGCCACAGCGCCACCAGGCCATGCTGCGCGGCGTTGTACAGGGCCACGCCGAACAGGGTCAGGCAGAACCACACCAGCTGCGGTTCGCGCAGGGTGCTGAACTTGATCATGTAGAACAGCACCAGGCTCAGCAGCGCGCCGAGCAGCAGGCCGCTTTGCAGCCAGTCATGGGCCAGCAGCAGGCTGCTCTGCTCGGCACCGACCACCTGCATCGGCAGGCTGATCGACGAACCGCTCTGCACCCGTAACAGCAGGGTGTGCGGGCCCTGGCCAAAGCGCGGCAGGCTCAGCATAAAGTGCGGGTAGGGTTCGCCGCGCTCGAGAAAGGGCCGATGGTCGCCGCTGTAGTAGGGCGCAATCAGGCGCTCGCGGTCGTATAGCCAGACTTCCAGATCATCGAGAAAAGGGTGGGCGATGATCAGGTTGAGGCGCGCCGCGGCCGGGGCGTCCAGGCGAAAGGCCAGCCACCAGGCGCTGGCCGAGTAACCCATATGCGGTGTGCCCTGGGTCAGCACGCCCTGGGCCTCGATCTGCTCCAGCACTTCCCCGGCGGTCAGGCTGGCGCTCGGGTCTTCCAGCACCAGGGCCGCGGGCACCGCAACCGGCCGCACCAGGGTGTTGCTGTCCAGGCTGAGCATGGGCGGGGCGGCAAAGGTCGGGCTGGCGAGCAGGCAGAGGCCGAACAACAGGCCGAGCACAGGGGACTTGAACAGTTGGAGCATCCTGACGCCTCAGTAGACTGCGAGGGCGTCAAGGCTCAGGGTGAACACAGCCCGCCAGTGCCTGGCGAGTTGACGCTCGGGAATTCTAGCTGAGAACCGGCGACTTGATGGCGCTAAGCGTCTCGCTCAGCGCCTGCAACAGGCCGGCAACCTGTGCCGCATTCATGCTGAAGGGGTCGAAGCGGTCACTGCCCGAGTACTTGAGAAACAGCTCGCGGTTGGCCTGCTTGGCCCCGGCCCAGCCCATGCTCCAGTTGCTGTAATGGCGCACGTCGATCTCGGCATAGTCGAGGATGCACAGGTCCTTGTGCCGGCTGTCGTCGGCCAGGCGGTTGTACAGGGCATTGACCTGATCACGCGGGCCTTCCAGCGCCTGCAGAAAGATATCGGCGTTGCAGCAGAGCACCCCGGTCAGCCCCTTGCCCGGGTTGTTGCGCTGCGAACTGTCAAGAATTTCGCGGATCAGTTCGGCTGAAACCGAATGGCTGGCACGGCTGGCATAGGTAAGGCGGACTAACATAAACGGATCCTCGCAGGCGGCGGGCAGGGCAACAGCTGCAGATTCTGCATCATCTGTATAAGATCTGTATAACTTATTGCGCAACATTCTTCTGCCTGCTCGCGTAACAAAACTCCTCGGGCACTCTCTATAGTGGCTACTTAGCGGCTGGAAAGATTCAGCCAGCGCGTCAGCATCAAGGAGCCAAAACCGTGCATGCAATGCTGCCCCTGCTCGACCAACTGGCCTTTCCGGCTATCCGCCGCGGCCAGCTGGAAGCGCTGCAGATCAACCTGACCTACCGCTGCAACCAGCGCTGTCTGCATTGCCATGTAAATGCCGGGCCAACCCGCACCGAGGCCATGACCGACGAGAGCCTGGCCCTGCTGCATCAGGTGATCGATGCCCATCCCGTACATACCCTCGACCTCACCGGCGGCGCGCCGGAGATGCACCCGCGCTTTCGCGAGATCGTGACCCACGCGCGGCGCGAAGGCCTGCGGGTGATCGACCGCTGCAACCTGACCATCTTGAGCGAGCCGGGTTATGAAGACCTGGCCGCCTTTCTCGCCGAGCAGGGCGTCGAGGTCACCGCCTCCTTGCCCTGCTATTCGCGCGATAACGTCGACAAGCAGCGCGGCGATGGCGTGTTCGATGCCAGCATCAAGGGCCTGCAACAGCTCAATGCCCTGGGCTATGGCCAACCGGGCAGCAGCCTGATCCTCAACCTGGTGTACAACCCGCAAGGCCCGAGCTTGCCGCCGCCGCAAGAGGCGCTGGAGGCCGACTACAAGCGCCACCTGGCCGAGGACTTTGGCATCCAGTTCGACCACCTGCTGTGCATCACCAACCAGCCGATTGCGCGCTTTGGCAGCACCCTGGTCAGCAAGGGCCAGTTCAACGGTTATATGCAGCTATTGCGCGACAGCTACCGGGCGGAAAATCTCGAACCACTGATGTGCCGCAGCCTGGTCAGCGTCGACTGGCAGGGCTATCTGTACGACTGCGACTTCAACCAGATGCTCGATCTGCCGCTGCAGTTGCCCGAGCTGATCGGCCGCGACCGGCCGCATCTGCGTGACCTGCTGAACGCATCGCTCGCTGGCAACCCAATCGTTACCCGCGATCATTGTTATGCCTGCACCGCCGGCCAGGGCTCCAGCTGCGGCGGCGCGCTGAATGATTAACCGGCCACGGTTGGTCCCTACGGCCGGCGATATAACCCTCAACTAAGGATCAGTCCATGCAACCAACCAGTCTCACCGGGCTGTTCTTCTGGGGTTTTCTGCTGGTCTACGGCGCGCTGATGCTGGCCTTGTCGCCACGGGCCGTAACCCTCGGTGGCTTCTTCAATGGTGAAGACAACCAGGGTCGCAGCGCCAGCCCCTGGCTGATTACTTCCAGCATCTTTATCAGTTGGATCTTCGCCAAATCGGTGACCAACGCCGCCAATCTCGGCGCGACTTATGGCCTGGTCGGCGGCCTGGCGTATGCCATGTACTGGCTGTCGATTCCGCTCACCGGCTTTGTCATCTACCGCCTACGCCGACGCTTTGCCGCCACTGGCCTGGTCAGCTTCTTGAGCAGCCACTACGGCCGTGGCGCAGCGCTGGCGTTCTCGGCGGCGATTCTGATTCGCCTGTTTAACGAGGTGTGGAGCAACACCGCGGTGGTCGGCGGTTATTACGGTGACTCCGGCAGCTTCGAGTTTATTGCCTCGGCCTTGCTGTTTACCGCCGTGACCCTGGCCTACAGCCTGCGCGGCGGGCTGCGCAGCTCGATCCTCACCGATGCGGCGCAGGCGGCGATCTTTGTGATCGCCCTGGTCTGGGTGCTCGGCCTGGTGCTGCCGCAGCATTCGCCCAGCGAGCTGGCCAGCACCAGCAACTGGGCGCTGAATGCGGGTGTCGACCTGCTGCTGGTCGCCGGTCTGCAGGCCTTTAGCTACGGCTTCCATGACCCGGTGCTGACCGACCGGGGCTTTATCAGCGAGGAGAAGGCCATGCGCCGCTCCTTTGTGATCGCCGGCATTCTCGGCTTTATCGCCATCCTGGCCTTTAGCCTGATCGGCGTGCACGCCCAACTTACCGGCCTGTCCGCCTCGGATAACGTACCGGCGGCCCTGGCCAAGAGCCTGGGTATCGGTGCCCTGCTGATCATGACCGTGGTAATGGTTTCCGCTGCCGGCTCGACCCTGGACTCAACCTTCTCCAGCCTGGCCAAACTGGCCGGGCGCGAGCTGCCGAAACTGGCCGGCCGCGACCTCGGACAGAAAGCCATTGGCGTCGGCATGGCGGTGATGGTGGTGTTCGCCCTGCTCGGCAACCTGCCGATGATCGCCGGCACCGATATCCTCAAGGCCACCACCATCAGCGGCACCATGGTCATCGGCCTGGCCCCGGTATTTGTCCTGCACGGCCTGACCACGCCAACTCGCCTGGGCTTTCACCTGAGCTTCTGGACCGGCCTGGGCCTCGGCGTAGCCCTGACCCTGAACTGGATTCCGCAGAGCTGGGCGATCGGCGATGGCAAATACGCGTTATTGCTCGGCACCAATCTGTATGGCCTGGGCCTCTGCGTACTGGGCTATCTGCTGCCCGGCTGGCTGCGGAGGACTGCCTGATGCTTGGCGTCGTAGGGTGCGCTGTGCGCACCAGGCATCTGCCTGCGGAATTGGTGCGCACGGCGCACCCTACCCATGTTGGGCTGCGCGTGCTGGGCTATCTGCTGCCCGGCTGGTTGCGGAGGACTGCCTGATGCTGCTTGGCCGCGTAGGGTGTGCTGTGCGCACCAGGCATCTGCCTGCGGAATTGGTGCGCACGGCGCACCCTACCTCTGTTTGGCTGGGGGCTAGAGCCTGATGCGCGCCGGCCGTGACTGCCCGCTGGACTATCGCCTGACGCGGGATGCCTTTAGCGACGAGCCGCTGTTCGACTGCGACGTGCTGTATGTGGTCGGCGGTCTGTATGGCAATCGCCAGGCCCTGGCGGCTGTGCAGCGACGTGTGGCCAGCGAGCCCAATGCGCGGGTGGTGTTTAACGGCGACGCCCACTGGTTTGACCGCGACCCCGAGATTTTCCAGCAGATCGAACAGGGCATCAGTGAACATCTGGCCCTGCGCGGCAATGTCGAAACCGAATTGGGCCGTGCCGATGACAGCGGTGCCGGCTGCGGCTGTGCCTACCCGCTGACGGTGGAGGAGGCAGTGGTCGAGCGCTCCAATGCCATCCAGCTGGAATTGAATAAAACCGTGCAGGGTTTGCCCGCTATGGCCGAACGCCTGGCGGGGCGGCCGAGCACCGCGCTGGTCAAGGTCGGCGGCCAGCGCGTGGCGATCAGCCATGGCGACGAACAATCCCTGGCCGGCTGGAGCTGCTCACGGGAATCGCTCAGCGAACCGCCGCGTCAGCAGCAGCTGGACGACTGGTTCGCCACACAGAACATCCAGGTGTTGGCCACCAGCCATACCTGCTCGGCGGTGGCCTTGAACCTTGAGCACGGCGCGCTGATCAATAACGGCGCGGCCGGGCTGCCCAACTTTGCCGGCGGCCGTTATGGCCTGCTGAGCCGTATCGCGACGACGCCACATCCAGCGGCGCTGTATCGCTGCCAGCGTGACGGCCTGTATATCGAGGCCCTGCCGCTGAACTACAACCACGATGATTTTCTCGCCGACTTCGACCGCCAGTGGCCAGCCCGTAGCCCGGCGGCGCTGTCCTATCGTTCACGGGTGCTCGGCCAACTGAGCGACCGCCCCGAGACTGCCCTGCTGGGCGGTTTTAGCCTGTGCCAAAGCCTGTGCGCCCTGGAGGCGCTGACTGATGAATAGCCGCAAACTCGCCCTGATGGGCCTGATCCTCGCGCTGCTGGGCAGCTTCTTTGTCTTCGATATTGGCCAGTACCTCAATCTGGAAGCGCTTAAGGCGCAGCAGGCCGCGCTCCATGCCCAGGTTGCGAGCAACCCCTGGCAGTCGGCGGGGCTGTTCTTTCTCGCCTATGTGGCGGTCACGGCGCTGTCGCTGCCCGGCGCGGCGCTGATGACCTTGCTGGCCGGCGCGCTGTTCGGCCTGCTCGAAGGTTTTGTCCTGGTGTCCTTCGCCTCGACGATGGGAGCGACCCTGGCCATGCTTAGCAGCCGTTTCTTGCTGCGTGATTGGGTACAGAGCCGCTTCGGCCAGCGCCTGAGTGGCATCAATAACGGCGTCGAACGGGAAGGGGCCTTTTACCTGTTCGCCCTGCGTCTGGTGCCGGTATTCCCATTCTTTCTGATCAACCTGGCCATGGGCCTGACCCGGCTGCCTGTGCGCACCTACTGGTGGGTCAGCCAGCTCGGCATGCTGCCGGGCACCCTGGTTTATGTGAATGCCGGGCGCGAGCTGGGCCAGCTGGAGTCCCTGGCCGGCATCCTCTCGCCGGGGCTGCTCGGTGCCTTTGTGCTGCTCGGGGTGTTCCCGCTGATTGCGCGCAAGCTACTGGGTGTGATCCAGGCGCGCCGGGTGTACGCCGGCTGGCACAAACCCAAGCGTTTCGACCGCAATCTGCTGGTGATCGGCGCCGGTGCCGGCGGTCTGGTCAGCGCCTATATCGCGGCAGCGGTGAAGGCCAAGGTCAGCCTGATCGAGAAACACCAGATGGGCGGCGACTGCCTGAACACCGGCTGCGTGCCATCCAAGGCGCTGCTGCGCTCGGCCAAGCTGGCCAACGAGCTGAAAAAGGGTCCGGCCCTGGGCTTTAGCGGCGTGCAGGGCACCGTGGATTTCCCGGCGGTGATGCAGCGTATCCAGCGGGTGATCGCCGATATCGAACCCCATGACTCGGTGGAACGCTACAGCGGTCTGGGCGTCGAGGTGATCCAGGGCGAGGCGAAAATCCTCTCGCCCTGGGCCGTGGAAGTGAATGGCCAGACCCTGACCAGTCGCAACCTGATCATTGCCGCCGGTGCGCGCCCGCTGGTGCCGAAGATCCCCGGCATAGAGGCGGTACAGGGCTACACCTCGGACAGCATCTGGAGCCTGCGCGAGCAGCCGCGCTGGCTGCTGGTACTGGGCGGCGGGCCGATTGGCTGCGAGCTGGCCCAGGCCTTCCAGCGCCTCGGCAGCCAGGTAATTCAGGTGGAGTTGGCCGAGCGTCTGTTGCCGCGCGAAGACGCCGATGCCAGCGAGCTGGTATTGAACAGTCTGCGCAGCGACGGCGTGGATGTACGCCTGCAGCACCGCGCCGAACGCTTCGAAGTGGTGGATGGCGAACAGCGTATGGTTGCCCGCCGCCTGGACACCGGCGAGGAGGTGACCATCGCCTTTGACGGCCTGCTGCTGGCCCTCGGCCGGGTGGCCAATGTCACGGGTTATGGCGTCGAGGAGCTGGGCTTGACCGTGCGACCCAACGGCACCCTGGAAACCGACGAATACCTGGCCACACGCTTTCCCAATATCTACGCAGTGGGCGATGTCACCGGGCCGTACCAGTTCACCCATGTGGCCGCGCACCAGGCCTGGTATGCCGCGGTCAATGCGCTGTTTAGCGGCTTTAAGCGCTTCAAGGTGGATTACCGGGTAATTCCCGCCTGCACCTTTACCGACCCCGAAGTCGCCCGCGTCGGCCTCTCCGAAGGCGAAGCCGAGGCGCAGAACATCGCTTACGAAGTGACCCGTTATGGCATCGACGACCTCGACCGGGCGATTGCCGATGAAGCCGCCCACGGCTTTGTCAAAGTGCTGACCGTACCGGGCAAGGACAAGATTCTTGGCGTGAGCATCGTCGGCGAGCACGCCGGCGAGCTGCTCGCCGAATATGTGCTGGCGATAAAGCACAACCTCGGTCTCAATAAGATCCTCGGCACCATTCACACGTATCCGACTATGGCCGAGGCCAATAAATACGCGGCCGGCGAATGGAAGCGCGCCCATGCACCGCAAGGCTTGCTGCGGCTGGTTGAGCGCTTTCATACCTGGCGCAGAAGCTGATGCGCGGGTTACTGCTGGCGCTGTTGGTACTGGCACCACTGGCCCAGGCCGACAACGCCCTGACGCCCTGGACAGCAGGCCCGCCCAACGGCGAATGGTCGACACCCTGGCGGCTGGCGGATATTCCCAAACTCAAGCCGTCCGAGCGCAGCCTGGTCGAGCAGAACGGCCAGCAGGTGCTGCGGATCAAGGCTGATGCCGCCGCCGGTGGTTTGCTGCATCCGCTGGACCTGCCCGGCGATCAGCCCTGGCAGTTGACCTGGCAATGGCGCGCTGAGCAGAAACTGAAACAGGCGCGCTTCGCCACCCGCGAGGGCGACGACTATGCCGCGCGAGTCTATGTGCTGCTGGATTACCCGCTGGATTCGCTGAGTTTTGTCACCCGGCAGAAGCTGCGCCTGGCGCGCACCTTCTTCGACCCCGAGCTGCCGGCGGCGACCCTGAGCTATGTCTGGGACAACCGCGCAGCGCCCGGCACTCAGGCCCGCAGCGCCTATACCGAAACAGTGGAAATGCAGGTGCTGCGCGGCCCGGAAGCGCCGCTGGGGCAATGGCTAAGCGAGTCCCGCGATCTAAACGCCGATGCCATCGCCGCCTTTGGCAGCGCGCCGCGCAGGATCCTCGGCGTGGTGTTTGCCGCCGACAGCGACAACACCGGCGAGTCGGTGGAAAGCTATTTCGCCGCGCCGCACTTGCAGCGCGGCGAGCCCTGATACCTCAGGCCGTTTGCGTCTGCTGAGCAGGCTGCTTATCGGCCTGACGGGTCCAGCGATTGGCTCGGGCAAAAGTGCCAAAATCGTTAAAGCGCACGCCGTGCTCGCGCATCACCTTATGGGCGAACGGCACGCTGAGCTGGCGGATATAGAAGGGCTCCTTGACCACGAAATGGTGGATCGCATGGCTGCTGCCGAAGTTGAAGCAGAACGCCTGCAGCGGCCACAGCCACCAGGGGTTGAGCACCTGGGTCTGCTGGATCACATTGCCCGCCTCGACATCGCCGTAGTAATGCATGTTCGAGCTGACAAAGTGCAGACAGAAGGTGCGCAGCACGTTAGGGCCGACCAGCACCACCACGGCGATATTTACCACCGCCATCACGCTCAGGGTTGTTGCCGACCAGGCCACTGGCGCGCCCAGGGCGGCGGCCGTGAAGTCGATCAAATGGAAGCCGAGAAACACATACCAGGTGCCCCAGTTAAGCAGGCCCAGCGGCGCATAGACCTTGAGCGTGCGGGTCAGAATCAGGCGGCGGTGCTGAGGGTTGCTCGCCCGTAGCCAGCGGATGAAGGAGCTCATCATGTTGTCGCCGACCATCAGCAGGCGGGCAAAGCCCCAGGGCTCGCCGTTGGTAATGGCGCGCTCTTCCATGTCCTGCTCGCTGCCGGACACCTTGTGGTGGTTGAGGTGCAGGTGACGGCGCACCCAGGGGTTGATGGTGCTCGGCCGCGCCAGCCAGACCAGCGCCAGCATCAGGTTGTGCGGCACCCGGCGCTTGCGGAAATACATGGAGTGGATCAGGTCATGCTCCAGCTCATGGGTCAGCGAAGCGAAGAAGGCGTTCAGCAACAGGCACGCCCACCAGGCCAGATAACCGCCGATATACAGCGCCGCCGAGCCGAGCATCCCGGCCAGAGCGAAGGTCAGGATGCCGACACCGAGGGCGTCCTGATGCTTGAGCAGGGGAAAGCGCTGACGCAGTTCGACGCCATGGGCCAGCACCTGTTGGCGGATCAGTGCGGCGCGTTGCGCGTCATTAAGTGCAGCAGGACTTGCAGGGGAGTGGGGCATGCCTACATCCTCATGTTGATGAGGGGCCACTGTGCCGCCAAGCACGGGCGGCCGCCTGACCCTGAACGCCAACCTGTTGACCGGACCCGCCAATCTGCATGACTGCCGAACCCACCACCCTGGCCAGCTGGACCCGCGCCCTGCGCAAGCAGCTCGATGCCCTCGGCCTCGACAGCGCGGCGCTGTGTCTGGAGGCCGGGCTTGAGCCGAGCCTGCTGGATGACCCCAACGCGCGCTGCCCGCTGACCATCACCACGCGCCTGTGGCAACTGGCGGTCGAGGCCAGCGGCGACCCGGCACTGGGCCTGAAGACCTCGCAGTTTGTCAGCCCGACCACCTTTCACGCCCTCGGTTATGCGCTGGGTGCCAGCAGCAGCCTGCGCGAGATGTTCGAGCGCATCGTGCGCTATCACCGGGTGGTCAGCGATGCCCTGGAGCTGGAGCTGCGCGAGGCCGGTGACTGCTACGAATTCTGCTTTCGCGTACCGCCCGACAGCCCACCGCCGGCCCCCGAGGCGCTGGATGCCTTTGCCGCGATCTATGTGCGCAGCTGCCGCAACCGCCTGGGCCGCGACTTCGCCCCGCTGGCGGTGCAGCTGCAACGCGCCGAGCCTGTGAATGCACAGCCCTGGCATGCAGTCTTCCGCGCGCCACTGTTGTTTGCCGCGGCGGAAAACCTGCTGCGCTTCCCCCGCGCCGCCTTCGAGCAGCGTCTGGACGATGGCAATCCGGAGCTGGCCGAACACAACGAAACGGTGCTCAAACGCACCCTCGAACAGCTGCAGCACGCCACCTGGACGCACAAGGTGCGCGCCTGCCTGGAGGCCCAGTTACCGGATGGCGAGCCGTCCGCCGAGCGTATCGCGCAGACCCTGCACCTGAGCCTGCGCAGCCTGCAGCGCCATCTGGCCGATGAAGGCGGCAACTACGAAGGCCTGCTCGCCGACACCCGCCACAGTCTGGCCCTGCAGCATATGCGCGACCCGCGCTGCTCGATCAGCGAGATCGCCTACCTGCTCGGCTTCGCCGATACCAGCAGCTTTAGCCGCGCCTTCAAACGCTGGACCGGGCAAGCACCCAGCCATTACCGCGAAGGGCTGAAACCCGGCATGCTCAGGCCGAATTCAGCTGGGCCTTGAGCAGATCGCGGAAGGTCTGGATCAACGGCTCCCGCGAGCGGCCACGGCGCAGAATCAGGGAGAAGGGTGCCTGGTAGCCGAAGGTCGCCGGCAGCAGCACCTTGAGCCGGCCCTGATCGACCCAGGGCTGGGCGTAGTGCTCCGGCAGGTAGCCGATATAAGCCCCGGACAGCACCAGAATCAGCTGCGCCTCCATCGACTCCACGGTCGCCGCGCTGTGCTTGAAGCCATGTCGGGCCAGCTCGGCCTGGCTCCAGTAACCACGGCCGACCATGCGCTGCTGGGCGATCACTTCCTCGGGGATGCGCCGCTCGGTAAACAGCGAATGGCGCTCGCTGCAATACAGCCAGTGCTGCTCGCGGTACAGCGGCTGGTAGACCAGGCCGTTCATGCGCGTGGAGAATGCGCCGATGGCCAGGTCCAGGCGGTTATCCAGCACCGCCAGTTGCAGCTCGTAGGGGCTGGCCACCGACAGATGCAGGTGCACGGCCGGATGTTCCTGGCTGTAGGCACCTATCACCTCGGCCAGGGGCAGCGCCGGGTCACTGACGGTGGAGTCCAGCACGCCTAGGTTGAGGGTGCCGCGCAGCTCGCCCTTGAGCGCCGCCGAGTAGCGCTCGAAACCTTCCAGCTCGCCGAGCAGACGCAGGCATTCCTGATGGAACAGCTCGCCCTTGCTGGTCAGGCTAAAGCCGCCGCGGCCACGGTGACAAAGACTCAAACCCAGCTGGCTTTCCAGCTGACTCATATAGGTGCTGATGGCCGAGGTCGACAGGTTCAGCTCCTGCTGCGCGGCGGCAAAACCCTGGTGACGCACCACCGAGACAAAGATGCGCAGCAGTTTCAGATCGGGCAGGGCGCTGGTCATGGGCATATCCGCGTGGCGGTGGATCGTAGGATGGGTTAGACGCGCAGCGGCGTAACCCATCACAGCGGTAGCAGCGCCAGCATGGGTATCGCTGCGCTCAACCTGCGCGGCCCGACCCATCCTACAGAGACGCTTATTAGTTTAGAAATTTCTGAACTAAGTTTTTGCCCCTAGCGATTTGTCCCCGCGCCATCCTGTCCAACAATCCGGCCCAACGACTCCTATAACCACAACAACCGTGAGGCCTAGCCGTGGACAAGATCCTGCACCAGCCCCTGGGCGGCAACGAGATGCCGCGCTTCGGTGGCATCGCCACCATGATGCGCCTGCCGCATATCCAGAAGACTGAAGAGAAACGCGAACTGGATGTCGGCTTTGTCGGCGTGCCCCTGGATATCGGCACCTCGCTGCGCTCCGGCACCCGCTTCGGCCCGCGCGAGATCCGCGCCCAGTCGGTGATGATCCGCCCCTACAATATGGCCACCGGCGCGGCACCCTTCGACTCGCTGAATATCGCCGATATCGGCGATGTGCCGATCAACACCTTCAATATGGCCGAGGCCATCCGCATCATCGAAGAGGCCTACGACGAGATCCTCGAACTGGGCATCATCCCCCTGACCCTGGGCGGCGATCACACCATCACCCTGCCGATTCTCCGTGCGATCAAGAAGAAACACGGCAAGGTCGGCCTGGTGCATATCGACGCCCACGCCGATGTGAATGACCATATGTTCGGCGAGAAGATCGCCCACGGCACCACCTTCCGCCGCGCGGTGGAGGAAGACCTGCTCGATTGCGACCGCGTGGTGCAGATCGGCCTGCGCGCCCAGGGCTACACCGCCGAGGACTTCAACTGGAGCCGCAAGCAGGGCTTTCGTGTGGTCCAGGCCGAGGAGTGCTGGCACCAGTCCCTGACCCCGCTGATGGAAGAAGTGCGCGCCAAGGTCGGCGGCGGCCCGGTGTACCTGTCCTTCGATATCGACGGCATCGACCCGGCCTGGGCCCCAGGTACCGGCACCCCGGAAATCGGCGGCCTGACCACCATCCAGGCCATGGAAATCATCCGTGGCT